>JAYTTW010000035.1:0-2923 GCA_043744855.1 Hyphomicrobiales bacterium | reverse complement strand
ATACAGCTTGCGTTCGATAAAATATTCATCGTGCAGCGCGATGCGTTCAAGTTCTATGGCGACATCGAGCAAGGGATCATCTTTGATGCCCAGTTCGGCCAGCACCTCATGACAGGTCTTGTGCATGATCTTGGCGCGTGGGTCGAAGTTTTTGTAAACGCGGTGTCCAAAGCCCATCAGGCGGAACGGATCGTTCTTGTCCTTGGCGCGGGCAATGAAGTGCGGGATCTTGTCGACTGTGCCGATCTCCATCAGCATGCGCAGGCAGATCTCGTTGGCGCCGCCGTGCGCTGGCCCCCACAACGCGGCGATGCCAGCCGCGATACACGCGAACGGGTTGGCCCCCGTCGAGCCGGCGAGGCGCACAGTCGAGGTCGAGGCGTTCTGCTCGTGGTCCGCGTGCAGGATGAAAATACGCTCAAGCGCCCGCGCCAGCACGGGGTTGACGACATATTCCTCGCAGGGAACAGCGAAGCACATGCGCAGGAAGTTGGCGGCGTAGCTGAGATCGTTCTTTGGATACACGAAGGGCTGGCCGACGTTGTACTTGTAGGCCATGGCGGCGAGCGTCGGCATCTTGGCGATCATCCGCATGGAGGCGACCATGCGCTGTTGGGGATCGCCGATATCGGTGGAGTCGTGGTAGAACGCCGCGAGCGCGCCGACACAGCCAACCATGACCGCCATGGGATGCGCGTCGCGACGGAAGCCGCGGAAAAACAGCGACATCTGGTCGTGCACCATGGTGTGGCGCGTGATTCGATAGTCGAAGTCGGATTTCTGGGTGGAGGTCGGCAACTCGCCGTAGAGCAGCAAATAACAGGTTTCGAGGAAGTCGCCGTGTTCGGCCAACTGGTCGATCGGGATGCCGCGATGCAACAGCACGCCGAGATCGCCATCGATGTAGGTTATTTTGGATTCGCAGGCGGCGGTGGAGAGGAAACCGGGATCGTAGGTGAAGGCCCCCGTCTTGTCGTAGAGTTTACCGATATCGACGACATCGGGGCCAATGGTGCCGGACTTAACCGGCATTTCGACGCCGGTTTCGCCGAGTTTGAAAATCGCAACCTTTTCGCTCATGACGCCGCCTTTTCTACCTGCCATCTGAAACCAGCCGCGCCCTGATGAGCGTCGCGAGAAAGAATATTGCACTGCGGCAATTGCTATAGCAAGCGGGCTGCCGGCGGCTCAGCCAGCCTGATCGGCAAGGCGGGCCAGGCTCTCCCGCCGGCCCAGCACCTGCAATACATCAAAGATGCCTGGCGAGGTTGATTTGCCGGTCAACGCGGCGCGAAGCGGCTGTGCGATCTGGCCGAGTTTGGCGCCGATTTCTTCGGCATAAACGCGCACGACGGCTTCGGCTTCGTGCGAGGTCCACTCTTTCAGTGCGGCGAGGCGCGGCAGCAGGGCGGCGATATGCGTTTTGGCCTCGGCCGACAGAATTTCGCTCGCCTTGGCATCGAGCGGCAGGGGCCGCTGCGCAAAAAGAAAACGCCCGCTCTCGATGATTTCGATAAGCGTTTTGGCGCGCTCTTTCAGGCCCGGCATGGCGGCGAGAAACTTGGCGCGCAGTTCATCGTCGAGCTGCGGCGAAAGTTCCGCTGCCTGCGGCAGAAACGGCAGGGTTTCCTCGACGCGGCGCAGGATTTCCTGGTCGGTCATGACCCGGATGTAATGGCCGTTGAGATTTTTCAGCTTGTCGAAATCGAAACGCGCGGCGGAGCGTCCGACGTGGCGAAGATCGAAAGCTTCGATCATTTCGGTTGTTGTGAAAAATTCCTGATCGCCGTGGCTCCAGCCCAGCCGCACGAGGTAATTACGCAGGGCTTCCGGCAGGTATCCCATTTCACGATAGGCATCGACGCCGAGCGCGCCATGGCGCTTCGACAGCTTTGCGCCATCCGGGCCGTGGATGAGCGGAATGTGCGACATCGCTGGCGCAGTCCAGCCAAATGCGTCGTAGATCTGGGTTTGCCGGGCGGCGTTGGTGAGATGGTCGTCGCCACGAATGATATGGGTGACGCCCATGTCATGGTCGTCAACGACGACGGCGAGCATGTAGGTGGGGTTGCCATCGGAGCGCAGCAGAACGAGGTCGTCGAGGTCTTTGTTGGGGAACGCGACGCGTCCCTGCACGGCGTCGGCGATGACCGTCTCGCCGGTTTGCGGCGCTTTGAGGCGGATGGCGGCTTTTTGCCCGCTTGCCTCTGCCGCCGCAACCTCTGCGGCAGGCCGGTCCCGCCAGCGTCCATCGTAGCGGAAGTGCTCTTGGCGGGCGCGCGCCTGCTCGCGCATGAGCGCCAGATCCTCGGCTGTGGCGAAACATTTGTAGGCGCGCCCCTGCGCCAGCAGCGTCTCAGCCGCCTCGCGATGGCGGGCGGCGCGGTCGAACTGATAAATGACCTCGCCGTCCTGATGCAGGCCGAGCCAGTTGAGGCCGTCCAGAATGGCTTTTATGGCGGCGTCGGTCGAGCGCTCGCGATCGGTGTCCTCGATGCGCAACAGCATCGTGCCGCCAAAGTGCCGGGCATAGAGCCAGTTGAACAACGCGGTGCGGGCCCCGCCAATGTGCAGAAAACCAGTTGGCGAAGGGGCAAAACGCGTGACGACGGCGTCATTCATTGCGATGCAAACTTTCGATGGTCGGACGGCGAGGATTGCCCCGGCGACCGCCAAGCGCCTATCATCGAAGCGAGCCCATCACAACTTTCGCTGGAGGCGGTCGGATGAACCCATACGCCAGACCCGCCGACCGCTTTGTCAGCGTAGAGGGTTTGCAGTTGCGTTATGTCGAGGCGGGCGAGGGGCGCCCGATCGTGCTGCTGCACGGCGCGTCGCTCGGCTCCAGCGCCGATGTGTTCCTGCGCAACCTGACGCCGCTCGCCAACGCCGGGTTCCGCGCCATCGCGTTCGACTCACCGGG
>JAYTTW010000034.1:0-2952 GCA_043744855.1 Hyphomicrobiales bacterium | reverse complement strand
CGAGATCGGCCAGTTCGAGATAAGCCCAATAGTGCAAGCGCGGCCCTTTGGTTCCTTCCCCTGAGGACAGGCGCCGCCAAGCGTTCTTGGGAAGAGACTGCGCGATTCTGGAGGCGGTGCCGCGAACAAACCGCTCCTTGCCCCAGGAGTTGAACACATGATTGGCGGCGACACCCAGAACATAGCCTTTGCCCGCCACGCGGAGCGCCGTCTCCATCTCTCCCGTGCCATATACGCTGTCCGCCGCAACAAAGGAGAACGGCACCTTGGCGGCGATCGCGCGCGCAATCATCCGCCGCGCGATCTGGGGCTTCGTCGCTAAGCCCGCATCGGCGGGCACATGCGCCGCCTTCAGGCGTTTAGCCCGTCTTATTCACCGGGGCGACATTTTCGAGCGGTGTCCTGATGTTGCGTTTGATTGGGCGCGCGAGGGCGGCGTCTATTTCACCGCTGAGCCTGCCTGAACTGACGTGATGCGTTTGAGGTTGGAGGGGCGGCGGGTTCGCGGGGCAATCGCCCCGCCGCTCACGGGTCGGCGGCTTGAAGGACACCGGCGAGAGTTTGGAAGAGCCCCGCCTGGGGACAAGCTGCCGCGAAGGCGATGCGCACCCGTCTTGTGGTCTCGATGATGCGGGCGGCGATTTTCAGCAAACGCAATCTGATCGTCGCGAACTCCGCGGTTGCGAGGGCATGGGCTTTTGGGATCGCATCGCGAACCTTGAGCATGAGCCAATAGGCAGCAGTGTGCAGGATGAGGCGCATCTGGTTGGCAAGCGGCGCGCGGCAGCTGGTGCGGTCGGAGGCAAGCTGGCTCTTGTGCATCTTGATCAGGTTCTCGGCCTGGCCCCTGGCGCAATAGAGCGTGTCGTAAATGTACTCGGCCGAGCCGGACCCAAGGTTGGTGACGACGAAGCGGATATCGAGGCCCAATGTCGTGGCCTCGATACGGGCGCAGGCGCGCCGCGCCTTCGACCAGGATTTGGCCCGATAGAGCGTCTGGGTGTATCCGCGCAGCACCGGCGCCTGCTTCAACGCGCGGCGCGTGCGAATGTCGTCGGCGGCGATCTCGACGGCGCGAGCGAGCACACCATTGCCGGAAAGGCCGAAGACGAAGTCGATACCGGTTGCCTCGCAGAAGTCCATCACTTCGGGGCGGCCATAGTGACCATCGCCGCGGAGCGTGATCTTCGTCGCCGGCCAGTGACGCCGGATACGGCGCACAAGCCGGCGCAGATGGGCGGCGATCTCCTTGCCGGACGGCGTCTTGCCGGGGCGCAGAAGCACGGCGACCGGACGACTGGTTGCGGTGTCATAGACATGGATTGGCAGAAAGCAGCGCTCGTCATAATGGGCATTGAAGAGCGCGAGCTGCTGATGACCGTGAGCCACGTCAACGGTATCGTCGATGTCCAACGTCACCGCTTCGGGCGGCGTCGCGTAGCTCGCACAGTACAGATCGATCATCGCGCCCATGAGACGGATGATCTCGCGCAAGCTCGGCGCGTTCTCCCAGCGCGAGATCGTCGGCTGCGAACACAGGTCGCGTCCCGTATCGGGCAACCGGCCACAGGCAAGCTTGAAAGCCGGATCGGCGCGCAGATGGTCGAGATCGTCGGCGTCCTCGTAGCCGCAGGCGATGGCCAAAATGCGGGCCCGCAGAATGTCGCAGAGCCGGTGAACGACACGCACCGGATCGCGCCGGTCGGCAATGACCGACGCCAGCTTCTCGCAAATCCCAAGACCGCGTTCGGCCTCGGCCAGAACCATCACACCGCCATCCGAAGTGATCCGCCCGCCGTCGAACGCGGCGGCGATCTTCTTGCCGCGAACGGCTGGAAACGAAAACGGCAGAAGCATATTGTTGGTCATGGCGGGTGTGGCGCTCCGTGATCGCGGTGGTGACTCTGTCTCGACACCAGAATCTTGCGCGCTATCAATGCTCTACGCTACATCCGCCAACACAAAATCCCCCGCCTGATGAATAAGACGGGCTAGGCAGCTGCTTTGGCCAAGTCCGTAAGAGTCTGTCCGGAAACATTAGCGCGGATTGCTGAGTTTTCGCAGCATGAGGCGGATTGATGCGAGGCGCAAGAATGCCAGCGCCTTGCGATTGAGGTTTTCCCAATCCTTGGCGAGCCTTCGGCAGCGGTTGAGCCAAGCAATGGTTCGCTCGACGATCCAACGCTTGGGCAACACCACAAATCCTTTGGCGAGATCGGAACGTTTGACGATTTCGGTCTTGAGGCAGGGCAGGATTTTCGTCAGTGCGTTGCGGAATTCCGGCCCCTGATAGCCGCCGTCGGCAAACAATTTCTTCAGGAACGGATACATCCCATACAGGGTCGCAAGAAGCAGAATGCCGCCGTCGCGGTCCTGGATATCGGCGGGATGAACGATGGCGTGGAGCAGCAACCCCAGCGTATCTACGAGAATATGGCGCTTCTTGCCCTTGATCTTTTTTCCCGCATCGTAGCCATGCGGATCAATGCAGCGCCCCCTTTTTCGGCACTCTTCACGCTTTGGCTATCGATGATGGCGGCGGTGGGGCTGGCTTCGCGTTCGCTTTGCTCACGGCACTCCAGATAGAGCGCGTGATGAATCCGATCCAGCGTGCCGTCATACGTCCACAAATCGAAATAGTCGAAAAGCGTGCTGCGAGGCGGCAAATCTTTCGGGATCGCGCGCCACTGGCATCCCGTGCTCAAAATATACATCAGCCCGTTCATCACTTCGCGCACATCGATATGGCGTTTGTTGCCGCCGCGCCTGGAAGGCGGGATCAACGCCTCGACACGCGCCCATTCGTCGTCGGTCAAATCACTCGGATAGCGCAGCTTGCTGCGGTCGTAGCGTTTGCGGTTGCGTGCCGTCCACATCGGTGGCTCTCCTCGAATCAGGCCACCTCTCTTGAATCACAAACGATTCAGGTGATTCAATATGTTCGCGGACGGA
>JAYTTW010000033.1:0-2956 GCA_043744855.1 Hyphomicrobiales bacterium | reverse complement strand
CTTGTGGTTGCCGGACAGGTTTGCAAGTTAGACAAGTTTGAATGTCAGACAGGTTCGCGCATGAAATCGCGCAGGATTTGTGTCAGGGTTTGCGGCTGTTCTACCGGCGTGAAGTGGCCGGAGTTTTCAATGACGATCAGTTTGGCGCCGGGGATCAACCGCGCAAAATCTTCGTGTTGCGCCAAGGTCGACCATTCGTCCTGACGCCCGACAACGACGTAAACGGGCAAGCGAAAATGCTCAAGCAACGGCATGGCGTCAGGTCGCGTCAGCAGCGCGCGGACTTGTTTTGCAAACACCTGCGGCGAGGCGCGCAACACCATTTCGGTCAGCGGACCCACAAGCGCTGCATCGTTGCGGCGGGCCGGATGCAGCATCGGCGGCAGCCAGGCTTTCGCCACCGCCGCCATGCCCTGCGTGCTGGCGAGATCGAGCAGCGGTTGTCGCGCGGCGGGCTCGGCGGCAGAAGCGGCGGTCGGGCCGGTGTCGAGCAGGCACAGGCGGGCGATGCGTTGCGGTGCGACGCGCATCATCTGCAGCGCGACACGGCCACCCATGGAGAAGCCGCAGACGGAAAAGGTTTGCGGCGCCATCGACAGCACATGTTCGGCCATTGACTGTATCGAGTCGAGGCCGAAAAAATCAGGCACGCGCACGTCGTAGTCGCCCGCGAGCGCGGCGCGCTGCGCCGCAAACACGGACGCGTCGCAGAGCAGGCCGGGGAGCAGATACAGGGTTTTGCGCATGGGATTTATTCGACGACCGCGCCCTTCTTAGAGCCGGAGCAGTTTTTTGGCGTTGCCGCTCAAGAACTTTGTCATGTCCGCCTCGCTGATTTGCAGGGTTTAGACCCACTGCATCGCCGGCTTGTTCGACACGAACGGCCAGTCGACCGAAAACAGGATGTGGTCCATGCCCAGCTCCATCATCGAGGCGACAAGCGCCGGCGTCGAAAAGTGGCCCGACGTGGTGATGTGAAAATTGCGGGTGAAGCAGCCGCGAAAGTCCATGACATCGTGGCCGGGGCGACGCAGCGCCTGATCGATGCGCCAGAGCTGAAACGGCAGCGTCTCACCGAAGTGACCGAGAATGATTTTCAGGTTCACATGCTTTTCAAACAACCGCGACAGGATGAGACGGATCGCCTGCGTCGCCGTCTCCACCGTGTACCCCCAAGCGGCGCGCACGACTTGCGGGAAATCCTTGCCGTAGGGTTCGTAGTAAGCCTTCTCGACATCGGGGTGCGGCCATGCCGGATGAAAATAAATTGGTGCATCGAGCTTTTCGGCGACCTCGTAAATACACCAGAATTTCTTGTCGTCGTGAAAGACGCCGTTGGTCAGCCCGTGGATCATCGCGCCTTTCATGTTGAGATCCTTGACGCAGCGCTCCAGTTCGCGGGCGGCTTGCTCAGGATGCGCGGTGGGCAGGCAGGCGAAGCCGGCGAAACGCGTTGGATGGCGCGCACACGCCTCCGCCAGCCGGTCATTGACGCGGCGCGTCATATCGACGGCGATTTCCGCCCGCAGTTTCTGCGCCGAGGGCGCGCCGTGCGAAAGCACCTGCATATCAATGCCGCAGGCGTCCATTTCGCGCAGCCGCAATTCGCCAAGGTCATACAGGCGCTTTAACTGTTCGTCGCTGCGCTTGCCTTCGGCGCCGGCGACTTCGCTGGCCAGTTCGCGGTCCCAGTAGTGTTCTTCGAGGGCGACGACGGGAATGTTCTTGAACATCAGGGGATTTCCTCGGGGGGTGATTTTGATAACGAGGCTGGCAGCCAAGCCCTATCATTGGCGGCAAGGCCCTACCGCTGAAGCAAGGCCCTGTCGCTGCGGCGAGCGCGGCCGGGCGCTCGCCGACTGGCTTCCAGCGGCCGGTCAGCGCCGACCGGAAGCGGCGACGTCCTGGGCTGTCGGGACGCGGCCGTTGGGCGTCAGGTGATCGACGAGTTGCGGCAACATTTGCTTGAGCATGTCGAGAATGTCGGCTTCGCTGGCGCCGGACTTTTGGGCGATTTCGCTGATTGTTGTCTGGCCGAGGGCTGCGCCGAGCTGGCCTTGGGTGACCGGCTGGTTCGGCCCGGTTCCGACCCAGGAGTTGGCGGCCTCGGCGAGACCGCCATGGCGCAGCTTGTCCAGCAGACCGCCGAGACCGCCGGGAATGGCGCTGTCTGGCACGCTCGCATCGATCGTCTGTGGCTGCGCGGTTTGCGGCATGGACTGCGGCGTGCGGAGCGGCGGCAGAATTTCAGGCTGGGAGCTACCGGATTTGCCGCCCAACCATTTGGCCAGCAGTAGCGCGCCAGCCGCAATCATCAGGGGCTTTGTGAGATTGCCGCCGGGTACGGCGTTGTGCAAGGCGTCGTCAAACATACCCATAGCGAACTCCTTTGGTCGTGGGGTGCGGCGATGGAACCGGTGCGGAACCGTATAGCACCTGGAAGCGTTTGCTGAAATGGCTGGCGCAGCGTTATTGCTGGCGTCTGGGCTTGGTGGCGAGCCTTGACGGCGTAGCCTGCGAAGCCTTTGGTGGGCGTGCGGGTTGACCGTTGCAGGCAAACAGGAGGGCAATGAAAATGGGCATACTTTCGTGGATTATCCTCGGGCTGATTGCAGGATTTATCGGCAGCAAAATCGTCAACCGGTCCGGCCAGGGGTTCCTGCTGGATTTGGTGCTCGGCATCGTTGGCGCAGTCGTCGGAGGTTTCATCTTCAGCGCGCTCGGCTATGGCGGCGTCACCGGCTTTAACCCCTACAGCCTGCTGGTGGCGGTCGTCGGCGCGGTTGTCGTGTTGTGGGTGTACTATCAGGCGACCGGAAGCCGCCGCCTTTAGCGAGATGATGCTTCTTCGTATCAAGCTTTAGCAGGCTGCTGAAAAACGCTGGCGTGAAAACCTCGTCCTTCGAGACGGTCCTTTGGACCTCCTCAGGATGAGGTTTCCAAGGCAAATCCAGCG
>JAYTTW010000032.1:0-11638 GCA_043744855.1 Hyphomicrobiales bacterium | reverse complement strand
GGAAACCCGCGGCTCCGACGGGTTCACCATCCAGTTTCCATACTTGCCTGCGGGCCTCGATGATTTCGTCGACAAGGTTGTGCCCGAACTGCAACGTCGCGGCATTTTTCGGCGCGAATATGAGGGCGCGACGTTACGCGAAAATCTCGGCCTGCCGCGCCCGGAAAACCGCTTCTTCAAAGGGCCGGCGAAAGTGGCGGCGGCAAGCGCAGCGGTGCCTTGAATCGCGTCGCGGTCGTTTGCGATGCTTCGGCGGCAACGTAAGCCCAGATTTCCGCAAGATCGGCTTCCGCCGCTTCGGTTAGACTGAGGCAGTACGGCTGGCCAATAGCTTCCTCCCCCGCGCAATGATGTTGTCAGGATCGAATTTTTTCACGCGCCCCGCAGCCACGTCGGCCAATCCCTTGTCGATGTCGGTTTTCAGCGCGGCGAGTTCCTGAAGCCGCAAGGCGCGCTTCATTTTCCAGTCGCGAATGGCTTCGCGGATCACTTCACTGGTGGAGGCGTAATCGCCCTCGGCCACCGCGCCTTTGACAAGCGCGGCCATGTCGGTCGGCAAGGTGATGGTCAGCCTTTCGATCCCGGACATGGGTGAAAGCGGTAACGCTCAGCAGCGCTGCCTTGACGGAACTCGCGCCAACTCAACCTTCCCCAGCTTTCGCGGCGTTCCAGAGCGCGTCCATTTCCGCCAGCGTCGCCTCGCCGATGGGCCGCCCGCGCGCCGCAAGCTGGCTCTCGATGTAGGCAAAGCGCCGCTCGAATTTTGCGTTGGTTTGGCGGACTGCAGCTTCCGGGTCCACCTCGACGTGACGGGCGAGATTGGCGACGGCAAACAAGAGATCGCCGATTTCGCCGGCGATTTCGTCAGCACTCAAGCGCCCCTCCAGCGCCGCTTCAACCTCGTCCGTCTCTTCGCGGATTTTCGCCAGTACCAGCCGCGCGTCGTTCCAGTCAAAGCCGACGGTTGATGCTTTGGCCTGGAGTTTTATCGCGCGAGTTAAACCGGGCAGGGCGGTGGGAACCCCGCCCAGCGCGCCTTGCTGATCGACTTCGCGTGGCAATCCCGAGGCGAGGCGGGCGGCCTTTCGCGCGGTTTTTTCGTCGGCCTTGATTTTCTCCCACAAGGCGGCGACGGCGTCGGGCGAGAGATCGCGCGCCTCATTGAAAACATGCGGGTGGCGGCGCACCAGTTTGGCTGTGACGGCTTGCACGACATCGCCAAAATCGAACGCGGCGCGCTCGGAGGCCATCTGCGCGTGAAAGGTGACCTGTAAAAGCAGATCGCCCAGTTCGTCGCGCAAATCGTCGAAATCGCTTCGCTCGATGGCGTCGACGACCTCGTACGCTTCTTCAAGGGTGTAACGGGCAATCGAGGCGAAATCCTGCGCCAGGTCCCACGCGCAGCCGCTGCCCGGCGTGCGCAACGCCGCCATGATTTCAAGCAACCGGGTGATGTCGCGAGACGGTTGCATGGGAACCCCGGCAAGTTGCCTACAGAATAAGTCACGCATGAAATACGGCGCGCATAAAAAAAGCGGCGGATTGCGCCGCCGCTCCAGTTGCGAAAACAGCCGTTCAATCGCTCAGGCGAGGCTGAGCGAAATCGCTTCGCGGCCCTTTGGCGTGTCGACGACGCTCATGGCGACCGCGACGCCTTCGGCGAGACTGCTGATGTTGGTGTTGCGCAAGACAGAGATGTGCACAAACACGTCTTTCCCGCCGTCGTCGCTGGCGACAAAGCCAAAGCCCTTGGTTTCGTCGAACCACTTTACCTTGCCCTGAACGTCGATGGCCGAGGCGGGGTCTGGCGGGCGGCGCGCCGGGCGAGGGCTGTCGAATGACCGGCGCGGCGCGTTTGACACTTCGGCCGCGCCGGAAATGTCGACTTCCAGCACGCGGGCAACCTGCGCACCCTTCTGGCCTTGCGTCACCTGCACTTTTAATTTGGCTCCGGGCGGCACGGTCTCGTAACCGGCGGATTGCAGCGCGCCGATATGCAGGAAAGCGTCGCCGGCGCCGTTGCCGAGTTCAACGAACCCAAAACCCTTGTCGCCCTTGAACCATTTTACAACAGCGTCAACGGCAACAACGGGAGCCCCACTGGCGGCCATGTCAGGGCCGCCGCCAAAACCGCCGCCGAACGGAGCGCGCGCCGGTCTCGCAGGCGCCCGGTCAGAGGACATCGGCGGCTCGTCGTCATCAAAGCCACGCCGACGTGGTCGGAAATCTTTACCCTTGCTCATGTGCCTTGCCCGTATTTCCCGTCTTGATACCCAGCCGGTTTTGATATGCCCGAAAGCAACGCAAACACCGGGCGGAGCACAGCTCCGTCCGTCACCCAGTCCTGATATCGCGCCTGATTGGCCGCAAAAAGAAACCGCCGTCCGTCTGTCCGCCCGAAATATTTAACAGCAAGAAAACCGTTTTGGCTATAGCAATTCAGCGACAACGACGGCTTTTTTGCAGCAAGCGGGTGTTGGGCTCGCGACAGACGACTGACGATGTTGATCGACCGGGCGTGCCGGCGCGCCAGCATGTGCAATTCGCATAATCTATATTATGGAACTAAAACAGGTAAGCTGCGGCACGTCGAAATTGCGGTATTCAGGATTGAATACAATCAGATCGTCGCTTTCTCTCAAGTCAATCCGGAAGTTCGATCTCCATGCCGTCATAAGCTGGTTCGACGCCATCTGGCAGCTCTTGGGTCAAGCTGGAATAATCAAGCTCGGTGCTCATGTTCGTCAAAATGGCCTGGCGGGGTTGATGGCGATGTATTTGCTCCAAAGCCTGGGCAAGCGAGAAATGCGTCGGATGCGCCGATGGCCTGAGAGCATCGATGATCCAGACGTCGAGGTTGGCCAGACAGCTCTCGCTTTCGATGGGTATGGCGACGACATCAGGCGTATAGGCCAAGCCGCCGATCCGGAAACCCAGGGCGTCGATGTCGCCATGATCAAGACGGAACGGCAGCACCTCGATATTGCCGCCAGCACCGGCGATGCGGACCTTGTCGCCCGGCGCCAAACGCCGTTCGTTCATCAACACCGGGTAAGCGCCGCCGGGTGGCGACTGGGAGATGTAACGAAACGATCGCAGCACCTCAGCCGATGTGGGTTCGTCCATGTAACAATCGATGCGCTTGTTCATGTGCGCCACGAGTGGACGAACGTCGTCAATCCCGTGGGTATGATCGGCGTGGGCGTGGGTAAGCAGGATGCCGTCCAGACTGTCGACACGCGCCTCGAGAAGCTGCTCGCGAAAATCCGGCGTGGTGTCGATGAGAACCTGCGTGACTCCCGCAGGACCGTCTCGGCGCACCAATAACGAACAGCGGCGGCGGCGATTGCGTGGATTTGCCGGATCGCAGGCGCCCCACCCCTGCGCCACCCTTGGCACGCCCGCCGAGGATCCGCAGCCCAGCACTGTGAAGCTCAATGCCATGTTCAAATTGCCGGCATTTTGCTGAATACACGCAGCACATTGGCCGTCGTCGTAGTGGCGAATTCTGCCGGCGTGACGGCCTTCAATTCAGCCAAAACCGCCGCCGTCTGCGCGACGAAGGCCGGCTCGTTCCGCTTGCCCCGGTGCGGCGTCGGCGCGAGGAACGGCGCATCGGTCTCGACCAGCAACCGCTGCATCGGCACATCGCGCGCAATCTCCCGCAGCTCAGCCGAGTTCTTGAACGTCACAACGCCCGAAAATGAGACGTCAAGCCCCAGTTCCAGCCCGGTTTGCGCCAGTTCGCGGCTCGACGTGAAGCAATGAAGCAGGGCGTTGAAAGCCCCCTTCCCCATTTCGTCGCGCAGGATTTTCGCCATGTCGGCATCCGCGTCGCGCGAGTGTATGACGAGCGGTAACTGGGTGCGCCGCGCCGCCTCGATGTGTCGACGAAAAACGATTTCGGCAATATCGCGCGGGCTCTTGTCGTAGTGATAATCGAGGCCGGCCTCGCCGATGCCGATACAGCGGGGATGCGCGGCGAGATCGACGATTTCCTGCACAGATATGTCAGGCTCTTCATGGGCGCGATGGGGATGCGTGCCGACAGTGAACCAGACATTGTCGAAACGCTCGGCAATGTCGCGATAGGCGCTGTAACGGGAAACCTGCGTCGAGATGGTGATCATGCGGCCGACGCCGGCAGCGCCCGCGCGGGCAATCACGTCGGGCAATTCGGCCGCGAACTCCGGGAAATCAAGATGGCAATGGGAATCAATCAGCATCTGGTTCAGCGCGGGCCTGACGCGCCCTCCTCTGGCTCGACATAGCGTGGAAATATTGGCGCCGGCGCTGGCAGCACGGAGCCGGCCTCAGTGCGATGCGCGGCGTCAGCGTGCGCGAACGTGCGCGCCGTCTGCGGCACCGCCAGCAAATCGAGGAGTTTGTTGGCCGAAGCTGGCATAAACGGCTGCGCGAGAATGGCGATGACACGCAGGGTTTGCGCGGTCACGTAGAGCACGGTGTCACGACGCGCTGGATTGGTTTTGGTGAGTTTCCACGGCTCTTCCCCGGCGAAATAGCGGTTGGCGTCAGCGACGATCTTCCAGATGTCCGCCAGGACGGTATGCAGCAGGAAATCTTGCATCGAGGCGCGCGCCCTGGGTGCGAGCGCTTCCGCGTCGGCCAGCATTGTCGTGTCAGCGGCGGTGAATTCGCCCGGCGCCGGCATCGCGCCGTTGCAGTTTTTGGCGATCATCGACAGGGATCGCTGGGCAAGATTGCCGAGATCATTGGCGAGATCGGCGTTGATCCGGTTAACGATCGCCTCGTGCGAATAATTGCCATCTTGCCCGTAAGGCACTTCGCGCAGGAAGAAATAACGCAAGGGGTCGACGCCATAGTCCGCCGCGAGCGTTGCCGGCGAAATAACATTGCCAACCGACTTCGACATTTTCTCGCCGCGGCTGAACAGGAAGCCGTGCACGACAATCTGGCGTGGCGGCGCCGCGCCCGCGGACAGCAAAAACGCTGGCCAGTAGATGGCATGAAAGCGGGTGATGTCTTTGCCGATAACGTGCACGTCGGCAGGCCAGAATTTGCCGCGCGGTCCGCTCAGATCGGGATAGCCGCAGGCCGTGATATAATTGATCAGCGCGTCGAACCACACGTACATGACGTGCTTGGGATCGCCCGGCACCGGTACGCCCCAGTTGAAAGTTGTGCGGCTGATCGAGACGTCCGCCAGTCCGCGTTTGACGAAGGCTTTTATCTCGTTGAAATATTTGTCCGGGGTGACGAACGTCGGGTTGGCCTCGTAGAACGCCAGCAGGCGTTCCGAATAAGCGGACAACCGGAAAAAATAGCTTTCCTCCGCCACCCACTCGATCGGCGTCCCCTGCGGCGACAGCTTCTTTCCATCGGCGCCTTCGACAACCTCTTCCGCATCGTAATAGGCCTCGTCGCGGACCGAATACCAACCCTCGTATCTCGACAGGTAGATATCGCCATTCGCCTGTGATCTCCTCCAGAACTCTGTGCAGGCGGCGAGATGGCGCGCCTCGGTGGTTCGTACAAAATCGTCGGAGCGCGTGTTCAGCAACTCCGCCATCTCGAGAAACTGGCCGGAGACACGCGCCCCCAGCGCCTCGACGGTTATGCCTTCGCGCTGCGCGGTTTGCAGCATCTTGAGCCCATGTTCGTCTGTGCCGGTGACGAAAAAGACATCGCGGCCATCGAGCCGCATGAACCTTTGCATGGCGTCGGCCGCGATGCGCTCATAGGCATGGCCAATATGCGGCGCCCCATTGGCGTAGGGGATTGCCGTCGTAATCATGAAAGGGCGTCGGTCGGGCATGAAATTCCGGTTCAGTTTCGACGGCGGCAACGGGTCAGGCGAGGCGCGCCGCGTGTGCGGCTGCGGCGAGATTGGCGAACATCGTCAGAATGAGAGCGCGCTTGTCGAGATTAAGGGCTTCGGTCTCGCGCACCGCGTCGCGAAGTTTTTCCCATACCTCCGCCAGCGGAGCAAGCCGCGCCGGACTGGCCTGCGCGTTGCTCCGGACCTGGGCTGAAAGCCAGTCGAAAACGCCGCCATAAAAAGCCTCGAACTCGTCCGTCGCAGCGGGTTTTGAAACGACCTCGGCAAGCGCATGCACAGCCATCCAGTCGATGTGCGGCAACTTCGCAAGGATGTCGTCCAGTCGTTGCGCCAGCGCCAACCGGTCACTATCGAGCAAGCGCAGCGCCTGCCGCACAGAGCCTTGGGAGCGCGCCGACGCCATGGCGATTTCCGCGCCAAACTCTGACCAGCTTCCGCCGAGGTTGCTGACGGCGCGGGCGACTTGGTCGTTCCTCAAGGGCGCCAACAGCAACAGGCGCGAACGGGAGCGGATGGTTGCCAGCACATAGGCGGGCTTGTGGGCGATAAGCAGGAACAGCGAGCGGGGCGGCGGCTCCTCGATCATTTTCAGCATCGCGTTCATACTGTTGCGGTTCATGTCGTCGACGCAATCGATGATGCAGACGCGCCACCCGCCGTCCGCTGCGAACAATTCGAATTTCGACAACGCCTTGCGCACATCCTCGACGCGTATTTCGGTGAAATGACGCTTGGTTTTCTCATTCCATTCGCGTCGCAACAGGGCCAGATCGGGCTGGCCGAGGCTGGCGAGGCGCCGCGCCGAGGGATCGTCTGCGGGCACCTGCAGATCCCCCGCCGCTGCGACTTGGGAGCTGGCCCCATCCGGGTAGGCGAAAACGAATCGGGCCAGTCGCCAGGCCAACGTCGCTTTACCAATGCCTTCTTCGCCACCGAGGATGATGGACTGCGGCATGCGCCCGCTTCGATAGGCGTCGAGCAGCAACGCCTCCGCATTTTCATGGCCGACGAGCGTTGTCGTCTCACGCGGATGCGGTGCGCCGGGAAACGCGTCGCTTTCACTCAATGCCGGTTTGATTGCGGCTTTCATCGAGGCGCGTTTGCGATGGCGGGTTGCGCCGTCTGGCGAGCGCCAAAAAACTTTGCCATGACCGCCTGCCCCATGACCGCCTGCTCAATGTCGCTTGCCACGGCGTCGGCGGATCTGGCGGCGTCAATGACGAGGCATCGCCGGGGTTCGCTTGCGGCAATTTCCAGAAACGCCTGACGCAAGCCGCGATGAAACTCGATCGCCTCAGCCTCAAAACGGTCGACGGCGGTGGCGCTGCGGCGGGCGCCCGCACGCGCCAGACCGGTCTCCGCCGGCAGGTCGAGAATGAGCGTCAGGTCGGGCCGCACCCCGGCCAGGGTCACCTCCTCAAGCGCGCGTATCCGGCGCGGGTCAATGTTTCCCAGCGCGCCCTGATAGGCGCGCGTCGAGTCGGCGAAGCGGTCGCAAACCACGACGGCGCCGCGCGCCAGCGCGGGACGTATCGTGACTTCGAGGTGGTCAATGCGGGCGGCGGCGAACAGTAGCGCCTCGGCGAATGCGCCCAGCGGTTGCGCCAATCCCGAAAGCAGCACTTCACGCAAGGCTTCTGCGGTTGGCGATCCGCCTGGCTCGCGCGTCAGAACGCATTCGCATCCGTGCCGGGTCAGGGTTTGGGCGAGCCGACGCGCCTGCGTCGATTTGCCGGTTCCCTCGCCGCCTTCCAACGTAATGAACACACCGCGTGTCGCAGCGGCGGCGCCCGAAGGCTGACTCATTTCCGCACCACGAATTTGCGCCACAAGCTGGCCGTCAACTCGAGACCCGCGTCTAGGGCGCGGCGATAGAGCGATCCCACCTCGACGCTGGCAACGGCTTGAAGCGGGGCCGAGACGGCGATGACGTTGCCACGATAGACATTCAGGTGGCCGATCACTTGCGCCTCCTGCACAGGCGCCAGCACCGGGCTGTCGTAGACGATCCGCGCGCTCAGCCGTTCGCTGCCGCCACGTGGCGCGAAGATGCGAACATCTGCGGCGGGCGCCAAATCGACGCTCATCTGCGCGCCGCCATACAGACGCGCGGAGCCGACAACGGCGCCCTTGTTGACGACGGTGCGCGATTCGAAGGAGCGGAACCCCCACAGGAAAAATTTGCGCGCCTCCTCAGAGCGGTCCTTGGCGGTTCGCAAGCCGTACATCGCCAGTATCAGGCGCTGCCCGTTCTGCACCGCCGAACCGACGATGGCGAAGCCGCTGGCCTCGGTGATGTTGCCGGTTTTCAATCCGTCGGCGCCAATGTTCATCGGCAACAGCGGATTCCGGTTCGGCTGACGTATCCGATTCCACAACAACTCTTTTTCGGAGAAAATCCCGTAATACTCCGGGTAGGTGCGGATGATGTGGGCAGCGAGCGTCGCCATGTCGCGTGCGCTCACCCGCTGATCTGCATCGTCCTTGCCCCACGAATTGCTGAAGCGGAGGCTTTTCAGCCCCAGTTCGGCGGCGCGTTGATTCATTCTTGTGGCGAATGCCGCCTCGTTTCCGGCGATGCCTTCGGCCAGAACAATGGCCGCGTCGTTGCCCGAAACGATGAGCAGGCCACGCAATAAATCCGCCACCTTGATATGCGAATTCAACGCCGCAAACATGCTGGAGCCGCGCGATATGGCGCCGCCCGTGCGCCAGGCGTTTTCGCTGACCGCAAATTCATCCTCCAGATGCAGTCGCCCGGCGGCAAGTTCGCGGAACACGAATTCCGCCGTCATGAGTTTGACCGTGGAGGCCGGCACGACGGGCTGATCGGCGCTTTTTTCAAACAACACAGAACCGGTGTCGAAATCCAGCAGCAGGGCATTCGGCGCCAGGGTTTGGTAGGCGGTTTGTGAGGCGGTTTGGTTGGCGGTTGGGTTGCCTTGGCCGGAAGTTTGCGACAGCGCCGGCGCAGCAAGTCCAGCGCCAGCCGCCACCAAAACCACAGCCATTCCTCGAAAGGCGAACATCAGGCCGACGCCCCGCAAACTGCCGCAAACCACCACATTGGGCCTCCACAGCACAAATGCGGCTTCGGCGGGCAAAAATCAACAATTTTGGAACGGTAATTTCGTCGCGAAGCGACAATCGCATTAATTGAATTGCGCCACTTTCAGCGGAACACGCCTATCTATTGAATTGGTGACAACCTATTGTTCCCATAATTCAAGCGGGCGCTTGAACTGGCGTTGGCAGCAAATGAAACCTGCCGACGCCTCCTCATAATCAGGGATGAAATGTCATGATCTGTCGTCGATTGCTCAACGTGTCCGCAGTCGCAGCGCTGGGACTTGCCGTGTTCACAAGCAGCGTCGTGGCCCAACAAAAACCACTCAAAGAGCAAGTGGTCGGTACATGGTCGATCAAGTCCGTCTTCGACCAATACGAAGATGGCAAGAAGGAAGCTACCTTCGGGGCCGCCGTCAAGGGCAGCCTGAGCTTCGATGGCAATGGCCAGTTCATGTGGACAATCATCGGCGAAAAGCGGGCGGAGATGAAAACCGACGACCCGCGCCGTCCTGACGCTTTTATCGTTGCCTATATTGGCACATACGCCGTTGACGGAAATGTTATCAAGATGCACGCCGAACGATCCCATTATTCCGCCAGGGATGGAGCGGATATGACGTTCAAGGTAACCGGAAGCGGCGACGCGCTCACCCTTGAGGGTTCTTCGCGCAAGGACCAGAAAGGGACGTTTACCCCGCAACTCGACGTTGTGCGGGCAAAGTAGGAATTACAGCGAATACATTGTTTTCAATCTGGTCCAATTTCAATCTGGTCCAATTGGCGAAGGCAGCCAAGGGCGGAAAATTCTGCCCTTGCCTGTCGCGTAGCAATTGTCCCAGGACACCGGAAAGCGCGGGAAAAGCGAAGCTTCTTGAAAAGTTGGATTTTTGAGAAGGCGAGCTGACCGGAAGGCCGTTGCCCTGAACCTCGCCAAATCGCCTCTCGAAACTCATTCTTGCAAACGGCCTCTCGAAAGGTTGCGGTGAGATTGTGTTCTTGGTGAAGCCGGGCGTGCCCTGAGCGTGCAAAAATCAACAAACCTGCGATTTATTTCCTGCCGATTTCCCGGACCGACGTTTTTAGCGTTCCGCAGAAGAACGCAGCGCAGCGGACAGCGGTGTGCGCGACGCCGCAATCGGCGTGGCCGCTCCGGGTATGGTGCCGAGATCAAACGGGCGCTCTGGCGGCATTGGCGCGGTCTCGGCAAAAGCCGTTGGGCGTGCTGTCACCGGGCTGTCTGGCGGATTGGCAGCAACCACGCTTTCGCCTGTTGCAACCGGCTCCGGCCTCGGCCGCGCCGGCACGGCGCGCGGCGGCGGCGCCAACGCCAGACGGCTGGGCGCCGGCTCACGCGACGGCGGCGCCTCGCGGCTGGCCATCATGACCGGGCGCGAACCGGGGGCATTGTCGAGCTCGGCGCGTTGCCCGTCGGTTCGCAGACTGGCCAGCAATTGGCGGTCGTCCGACCCGCCAAGGCCGGCCTTGCCGACGTATTCGACGCGGACCTGCGCGGTGCCGGCGCGTTTGAAATCGAGCGCTTCGGCGACCTTTTGGGAAACGTCCATGACGCGGCCGCCGTGATAGGGGCCGCGATCATTGACGCGCACAATGATGGAACGCCCGTTGCGGGTGTTGGTGACGCGCGCGTAGCTCGGCAACGGCATGGTGGGATGCGCCGCCGAAACCGAGGTCATGTCGAAGATTTCTCCATTCGCGGTTTTGCGGCCATGAAAAGCCCCGCCATAGTAGGAGGCCATGCCGACCTGTACCTCGTGCGGCTGCTCGCTCGGAAAATAGCGTTTTCCTGCGATGCTGTAGGGACGCCCGACAAGATATTTGCCGCCGCCGCGCGGCACCGGGCTATCATCGGCGATGACGCGCGGACTTGCCGTGCCATATTTGCCTTGCGGGAAGTATTCGCTGGCCGAGCGCTCGACTTGCACGCGCGGCGCATAGGCCTGTTGCGGCTGGGCGCAGCCCGCCAGCCCGCCGACGCCGGCCAGCAACAGCCATCGCAACGAACGCCCTCGCCCGGCAAACGGCAGCGCCTGCCGGGCAGTACCTGTCGCGGCAAAAAACCTCATGGAACGCAACGCGATACTCGCCAAAACACTCCGCTCATGGTTGGCCCCTCGCCCGCTGCGCAATGACTGGCATCGAGGCGGTGGGGAAGCCTTCCCGCGCGTCGCCTCGAAAATTGCGTCGATCCCATTGCCAAAGGCTTAACCAAAGGGCCGGCCAGATGCAATTTCGCCGATAAGGTTGCTGGCGCGTTAAGCTTGGCGGAACTGCGGGCGGGTCTTGGGACGGGGCGCGTGGTCGTGGAACGCGGCCCGAAGGCCGCAAAGATATTGAAGGCGCCAAATCGTGAGGACGGCGGCTTTGAGAACGTCAAGCCATGGGAACGCCGAGCCGTGGAAATGTCGAGCCTTGAAAACATTTCGCCAATATGCGCAATTCCGGCGCGGGCGTCGCCTGCTGCGGAAGGGTGGCCGAGTGGTTTAAGGCACCGGTCTTGAAAACCGGCGTAGGTGAAAGCCTACCGTGGGTTCGAATCCCACCCCTTCCGCCAGCTGTGCGTTGTCCGGCCTCGACACATGGGTGACGGAACGTACCTAAGACATGGGTGACAACCTTGGGCCGAAGGGATTGTCGAGGGGTTGCAGGGTCTTTTGTTCCAAGTCGATGAAGCCGAGATCGTAACGCATAAAGCTGACAATCCAAATTCCGTCGTCGACCTCTTTGATT
>JAYTTW010000031.1:0-11645 GCA_043744855.1 Hyphomicrobiales bacterium | reverse complement strand
AGGGACGTGGCGAACCACGTCCCAAGGCGCTGGGGGTAAACTTTGAGCTGGCCTACGGGCGGGTCGCCCGCAAACGCTTACAGGCGATAGCGGATTTGGTCGGTCCAGAAGCGCTCAAGACGCATCAGGGCCTGGTTCATGCGGGTGAACTCGTCGGCGGAGATGCCGCCGATCTGCTCGACCGTCAGCACATGCTTTTCGTAGAGCGACGCCACGATGGTATGCACCGCGGCGCCCTTTTCGGTCAGGCTGATGCGCACCGAACGGCGATCCACGCGCGAGCGGGCATGGTGCAGGTAGCCCATTTCGACCAGCTTCTTGACGTTGTAGGAGACGTTCGAGCCGAGATAGTAGCCGCGCGTGCGCAGTTCGCCCGCCGTCAGTTCCTTGTCGCCGATGTTGTAGATCAACAGCGCCTGCACAGAATTGATGTCGCTGAGGCCGCGGCGGTCGAATTCATCCTTGATGACATCGAGGAGGCGGCGATGCAGACGCTCCACGAGGGTCAGGGACTCCAGATAAGCCGGGCGCACCTCGCTGATGCGTTCCATGCGGGCCTGGGTCATTTCCGTTTTTGCGACACTGCTCATGTTAATCCCCGTTCCTGCTCATCGGCTCCGGCGCATGGGCCGTCGTTGTTTGTGAGAGCAATGTAGCGAGGCCGGATGAATCCCGGTTTAAATAACAAAATGAATCTGAAGTTTACTTGTTTGGGTGAATCAGACGTGAAGCAAACCTCTGATTTACCGTGTAAGTTTCTTAACCGTGCGGGCTTGCCGGCCTATTCGTCGCTGTCTTGCGCCGCATACCACGTCAGCACGAAATAGGCGGCGATCAAGGCGATGTCGACGACCAGCGTCAGCTTCCCGCCGTTGTTGAATCGCGGCACGGCAAGCGTCACCACGATGTTGGCGATGGCGGTGAAAATCCACAGCACACCGCCCCACGCCGTGGCGATCCACAAACCCACCGCAGCGATGAGATCAGCGACGGCGAACGCCACGATCAGCAACGCCACGCGGGTTGACTCGGTCTCAAAGGGTGTCGCCTCGAAACGCAGGATATCCGACCACAGCAACAGGCCGCGCAAAATCCACAGACACGCCACCGTGCGCATGAAAGCGACGAGCAGCCACGACCAATCCATACTGGCTTTGCCCGCTTTGGTTTTGCCGTCTTGCGGTTTTAACTGAATGACGTCGGTTCGCGACGCACGAAGCGGATGGCGCATTTGTTTCTTCATGCGCCTGATCCATTCGCCTTTTCAAAAGTGAGTTCGTCCGCGCCGATCCCATCAAAGTGCGCCAGGATCACCGCCTCGTCCACATCTTCATGCCGCGCCGGCGACCATTGCGGCTGGTGCGTCTTGTCGACCACCGCAGCGCGCACGCCCTCATAGAGATCGACACCGCGGCAGACCCGCGCGGCAATTCGAAGTTCGATCTGCAACGCCGCCTCGATGTCGATGCCCCGGCCGACCTGCATCTGTCGCAAAGCCAGCGCGACGCTGGTCGGCGATTTCGTTGCGAGGCTTGCCAAGGTTTGTGCCGCGAACGCCTCGCCGCGCGCCGCCCGTTCGCCAAGGCATGACAGCACGCCAGCGACGCTGCCCGCGCCGAAACACGCGCGGATCGTTGGCAGATGCGCAGCGAGCTTTGAGGCTGGCGGCTCGGCCGCGAAGTCGGCCAGGATCGCCGCAACATCGCCACGCGCTTCGAGCCCCTGCTCCAGAGCGCCGAAGCGTGGCGTTGGCGTATAGCCCGTCGCCAGGCCAAAGGCGCATGCATCGCCGGCGTTCAAGCGCGCCCCACTCATGGCGAGCCACGCACCGACGCCGCTCGCCAGGCGCGGCAAAAACCATGTGGCGCCGACATCGGGAATAAAACCGATGGCGACTTCCGGCATGGCAAGCATGGCTTTGTCGCCGACAATCCGGTGCGAGCCCAGCATCGAAACGCCCATGCCGCCGCCCATGTCGAAGCCGTCGATCAGCGCCACGTAAGGTTTGGGGTAACGAGCAATCAGCCGATTGAGTTGATATTCCTCGCGCCAAAACGCCAGTTGCTGCGCATGATCGCCAGCCCGACCCCATTCGTAGATTTGGCGTATGTCGCCGCCGGCGCAGAAGGCGCGATCCCCGGCGCCGGTAATCACAACGCGTTCGACGGCGGCGTCTTCCGCCCAGGCGGCGAGCGCCGCGTGAAGCCCGCGCAGCATCGCCAGGTTTAACGCATTGAGCGACTGCGGACGGTTCAGCAACGCAAAACCCGCCGCGCCGCGACGTTCGCAAACAATGCCGGGCTCCGTCATGCTGTCTCCGCCTCGCGCGGTGGGATATGCGCGCCAACCCAGCGTCCGATTCGTCTAGCGACCGCCCTCGCCGCGCCCGCCCTTGCCGGCGCCACGATCGGCTTTGGCGACGTATTTCGGCTTGTCAGGGTTTTCCGGTTTCTTCGCCAGCCTCGCTTTGGGCGCGGCGCTTTCATGCCCCAGACGCTCGGCGCGAATGTTGTCGCCGCCCGGTCGCTTCATGTTGCTGGCGAAGTTCGACGCGACGGCTCCGGCGATCTCAAACTTGGTTTCCGAATCGTAAATCTTGATGGCGCCGATGTCGGCCTTGGTGATGCCGCCCTTGCGGCACAGCATCGGCAGCAGCCACTTGGGATCGGCGTTGCGCGTGCGGCCAATGTCGAGACGGAACCACACGCCGTCCTCAATGCCACGCTCTTTACGGCTTTTGAATTCACGCGGCGGCGCATCGCGCAGGTTGCGCGGCTCGCGGCTGCTGAGCGGCGGTCCGTCGCCGGGATCGTTGACATCTTCGACAGCCGGCAGCCGCGAGCGATACAGCCGCACCAGCGCCGCCCCCAGCTCTTCCGGCGAACGCTCCCCCAGCAACAACCGAGCGGCGGCGATATCCTCCGGCTCCGGCGGCTCGCAAAGCACGGGGTCGCTGAGCATGCGCTGTTGATCGAGCTGACGGATTTCCTCGACCGTCGGCGGACCACTCCACACCACCTGCGCGCCGACCTCGCGCAACATCATTTCGACGCGGCGACGTCGCACCGGCGGCGCCAGCAAGGCGCTGACCCCTTTACGCCCGGCGCGACCGGTGCGGCCGCTGCGATGCTGCAGGGCTTCGGCATCGTGCGGCAGGTCCGCATGGATGACGATGCCGACGTTGGGCAAATCAAGGCCGCGCGCCGCCACATCGGTCGCCACACACACCCGCGCCCGCCCGTCGCGCAACGCCTGCATCGATTGATTGCGTTCATGCTGGCTTAGCTCGCCCGACAACAGCACCGCAGAGAAACCCCGCTCGACCAGCGTCGCCTGCAAGTGCCGCGTCGCCTCGCGCGTGTTGCAGAACACGATCGCCGTTGGCGCCTCGACAAAGCGCAAGAGATTGACCACCGCCGCCTCGACCTCCTTGGCGACGACGCGAATGGCGCGATACTCGATGTCGGCATGGCCGCGTTCGCCGCCGGCGACATCAATGCGCAGGGCGTCGCGCTGATATCGCCTCGCCAACGCGACAATGCCCTTCGGCAGGGTCGCCGAAAACAGCAGCGTGCGACGTTCCGCCGGCGTCGCCTCGAGAATGAATTCGAGATCCTCGCGAAAGCCGAGGTCGAGCATCTCATCGGCTTCGTCGAGCACCACCGCGTGCAACGCCGACGTGTCGAGCCCGCGCCGCTCGATGTGATCGCGCAAGCGACCGGGCGTGCCGACGACGATGTGCACGCCCTCGGCCAGCCGACGCCGCTCGGCTTTCGGATCCATGCCGCCGACGCACGCGGTGATGCGCGCCCCCGCGTGAGCATAAAGCCAGCGCAATTCGCCCTCGACTTGCAACGCCAGTTCGCGCGTTGGCGCGATGACCAACGCCAGCGGCGCGCCGGCCTGCGGCAGGTTTCCCTCGACGTTGAGCAAATCGCTGGCCATGGCGAGGCCGTAGGCGACCGTTTTGCCCGAGCCGGTTTGCGCCGACACGAGGATGTCGCGCCCATTCGCCTTGTCCTGCAGCACCGCCGTCTGCACAGGCGTTGCTTCGAGGTAATTGCGTTCGGCCAGCGCGCGGGCGAGCGCCGGAGTTTCAACAGAGAAGGTCACAAGAGGGTTCCTGAAGGTGCGGTACGGGGGATTGCTGCAAGTCCCTGCTGCAAGTCCTTGCTGCAAGTGCTTGCTGCAAGTGCTTGCTTAAAGCCGGGCGGCGCCACCGCGCAGCGCCGCCAATCCTAGACCAGTGCGGTGGCCAGCGCCATCCCGCGCCGCTATTTCGCCGACCCGAGAGGCCGAATCGGCAACGCAAAAGCCGTATTGCCTGCCAGCCCCGGCGGGTTGACGTCGCGTGCCTCCAGCCCGCGACCCGCCACTCACCCCTTGAGCGGCACCGCCGGCACGATGCCGCCCTTGCGAGCCTCGCTGCTTGACGGCTTGCCCTTGCGCGCCTTGGCGCGGCGCACTTCGGGTTCGGCGCGCACGCGTTTGCGGGCGGATTCGACGATCTCCTTGTCGGGGCGCGGCAGCACCGGCCCTTCGGGGAAGACGAAACCGAGCTTCTTGCCGCCGGTTTCGTCGGCGACGACGACGACGCGAACCGCGCCGCCGTGCTTGAGGCGCCCAAAAAGCACCTCATCGGCGAGCGGCGTCTTGACGTGCTGCTGGATGGTGCGCGCCATTGGCCGCGCCCCCATCGTCTCGTCGTAACCGTTATCGATCAGCCATTCGCGCGCTTCCTCACTCAACCCGATGGCGACGTTGCGGTCGGCCAATTGCGCTTCGAGTTGAATGATGAACTTGTCGACGACCTTGGCGATGACTTCGCGCGGCAAATGTCCGAACGCCACGATGGCGTCGAGACGGTTGCGGAACTCCGGCGCAAACATGCGGTTAATGGCCTCGACATCGTCGCCCTCGCGCCTCGTCTTGGTGAAGCCGAACGCCGACTTCGCCATATCGGCGGCGCCTGCATTCGTCGTCATGATGAGGATGGTGTTGCGAAAATCGATCTGCTTGCCGTTGTGATCGGTGAGCTTTCCATGATCCATGATCTGCAACAGGATGTTGTAGAGATCGGGATGCGCCTTCTCGATTTCATCGAGCAGCAGCACGCAATGGGGATGCTGGTCGATGGCGTCGGTCAACAGCCCGCCCTGATCAAATCCGACATAGCCGGGAGGCGCTCCGATCAGCCGCGATACGGTGTGGCGCTCCATGTACTCGGACATGTCGAAGCGCACCAGCTGGACGCCAAGCGCCAACGCCAACTGACGCGCCGCTTCGGTCTTGCCGACGCCGGTCGGGCCCGAGAACAGATACGAGCCAATCGGTTTCTCGCCATCGCGCAAGCCCGCGCGGGCAAGCTTAATGGCAGAAGTCAACGCGGCGATCGCCTTGTCCTGCCCATAGACGACGCGCTTCAGCGAGGTCTCCAGATGCTCCAGCACCTCGGCGTCGTCCTTCGAAACCGTCTTTGGCGGAATCCGCGCCATCGTCGCGATGGTCGCCTCGATTTCCTTGACGCCAATGGTTTTCTTGCGCTTGTTTTCCGGCACCAGCATCTGCGAGGCGCCGGTTTCGTCGATGACATCAATGGCTTTGTCGGGCAGTTTGCGGTCATGAATATAGCGGGCCGAAAGCTCAACCGCCGCTTTCACCGCCTCGTTGGTGTAACGCAGCTTGTGAAACTCCTCGAAGTAAGGCTTGAGCCCCTTCATGATTTCCACGGCGTCCAGCACCGAGGGTTCGTTCACGTCAATTTTCTGAAAGCGCCGCACCAGCGCGCGGTCCTTCTCGAAATACTGGCGATATTCCTTGTACGTCGTGGAACCGATACAACGCAGCGTACCCTGCGCCAGCGCCGGCTTCAGCAGGTTCGACGCATCCATCGCGCCGCCCGAGGTCGCGCCGGCGCCGATCACCGTATGAATTTCGTCGATGAACAAAATTGCGCTCTTGTGCTGCTCGATTTCTTTCATCACCTGCTTGAGGCGTTCCTCGAAATCGCCGCGATAGCGGGTGCCGGCCAGCAGCATGCCCATGTCGAGCGAAAACACAGTGGCGTTGGCCAAAACTTCTGGCACTTGCCCCTGGGTGATCTTGCGCGCCAGCCCCTCGGCGATGGCGGTCTTGCCAACGCCGGGATCGCCCACCAGCAATGGGTTGTTCTTCTGACGGCGACACAGCACCTGGATGGTGCGCTGCACTTCCATCTCGCGACCAATCAGCGGATCAATCCGGCCTTCCCTCGCCTTCTTGTTGAGATTGACGCAATAATTATCGAGGGCGCTCTCTTTCTTTTTGCCTTCTGCCGGCGCTTCGCGCTCGCTGCGTCCCTCGCGGGGTTCCGGCTCTTCATCTGCACCCTTTGGCGAGCGCGGGGTATCGGAAAGCCCCGGGCGCTTGGCGATGCCGTGGCTGATGTAGTTGACGGCGTCGTAGCGCGTCATGTCCTGCTCTTGCAGGAAATAGGCGGCATGGCTTTCGCGCTCGGCGAAAATCGCCACCAGCACGTTGGCGCCGGTCACCTCCTCGCGGCCCGACGATTGAACATGGATGACGGCGCGCTGGATAACGCGCTGGAAGCCGGCGGTGGGCTTGGCGTCGTCGCGCCCCTCGATGACAAGGTTTTCGAGTTCCGTGTCGATGTACTCGACGAGGCTTTTCTTCAGCGCGCCAAGGTCGACCGAGCACGCCTTCATGACGGCGGCGGCGTCGGTGTCCTCGAGCAAGCTCAACAGCAAGTGTTCAAGGGTTGCATATTCGTGCCGACGTTCGTTGGCGACAGCGAGGGCGCGATGCAGGGTCTGTTCAAGATTGCGGGAAAAGGACGGCATGATCGGCTGGCCTCACTTTTTTTCCATGATGCATTGCAGCGGATGCTGGTGCTTGCGCGCGTAATCCATGACTTGCGTCACTTTGGTCTCGGCGACCTCGTGAGTAAAGACGCCGCATTCCCCGACGCCATTCTGGTGGACGTGCAGCATGATGTGCGTCGCCTCCTCCTGCGCCTTGTGAAAATATTTGAGCAATATGACAATCACGAATTCCATCGGCGTATAATCGTCATTGAGCAACAAAACCCGGTACATGTCCGGCTTTTTCGTCTGCGCGCGGGTGCGGGTGATGACCGCGGCTCCCGCGCCATTGCCAGCGCCGCCCCGGCGCGGTTCGCGCGCAGCGGTTACTGGCGCAAGCAGCCGGCTCGCGACAAAACTTCCCAAACCCAACCTTTCAGCGCTGCGCCCCTCAAACCGGTCGGCTGTTCGTCTGCGAAACATCAGTATTCCCGAACCCCGTTGGCGTCGTGCGGCGAAGCGTGCTTCGGCGCGGCGACGCTCTAATCTAGGCGCCCTCGCGAGCCAGCGCCAGTGCTTTGCCTTGTGGGAGCCGAGTATGTCGGAAAAAAGAAAAAGGGCCCGGCGACAGCCGGACCCCCTTGGACTTTTGTTGACCCGCATTAGGGACTCAACTCGTAAACCCAGTGGGCTTACTTCGAGCGAGCTTTACTTGGACGTGTTGGCGTTTGGCGCGCTGGCGGTCTGAACCTTGGCGTAGGCCTGCTCGACCGGCTTGAAAGCTTCCTTGATCAGGCTGGTGTAGAGTTCGCCGATCTTGGTCGACTGCGCAACGAGGCCTTCGTACGCCTGCTTGGCGTATTCGGTCTGCACTTCGAGCGCCTTGTCGAGGGTCTTCACGCCAATCAGCTTCTCGACGAAGCCTTGCGTCTGCTCAAATGACTTCTTGGAGAAGTCGCTGGTCTGAACGGCGATTTCCTGCACGCCCTTGGTCCATGTGGCGGCCGAAGCGGTGGCGGCTTCCATCTGCTCTTTGCCGAATTTCTGTGCGTCTTCAATTTTGCTGAACATTGCTTTTATCCCCGTTGGTTGTTCTTTCCAGCCAGTAGTCTGTCTGGCGGGCACAATGCCTATATCATGCACCGCACAATTATTGTCAACAAAAATGTTGCATTGCACAAAAAAATAGTTTGGGCCGCCCTGTGGGCGCCGGCCCGCTGCCGTTAACCGCCGCGTAACTGCAATCCCCTACGGTCGTTTGCTGTGTTGTATCGGCAACGCTTGTTGAGCGGGGCCGCACGTCGAGTTGAGGCCTATATGTATAAGCGTTGCGTTTCTGCGTCCGGGTTTCGCGTTTCCGCCCTGCTCGCCACCGCCAGCCTCGCCTTGTGCGCCGCAATATTGGACAGCAGCGCTGCCCAGGCCCGCTCGCGCCATCATCGCCATGTTTCGCATCGGCAGGTTTCTCATGCGCAGGTTTCTCATCGGCATGTGGCCCACCGTCAGGCCGCCGGGCCAGCTTTCGCCTCGATCGTCGTTGACGCCAACAGCGGGCGGGTTTTGCAGGCTGTCAACGAAAATGCGCCGCGTCATCCCGCCTCCATCACCAAGGTGATGACGCTTTATCTGCTGTTCGAGCAGCTCGAACGCGGTCGCTTCACGCTTGAATCAGACCTGCGGGTGTCCGCCCACGCCGCCTCCATGGCGCCAACCAAACTTGGCTTGCCGCCGGGCGCGACGATTGAGGTGGATGACGCCATACGCTCCATCGTGACCAAATCCGCCAACGACATCGCGGTGACAATCGCCGAGGCCATCGGCGGCACGGAGGAGCACTTTGCGGAACTGATGACCGAGAAGGCCCGCTCGCTTGGGATGACCGGCACGCATTTCGAAAATGCATCGGGGCTCCCCGATCCCGCGCAAATCACGACAGCCCGCGATCTGGCCATTCTGGGCCGCGCCATTCAGGAGCGCTTCCCCAAATATTTCCCGTATTTCTCGATCCACAGCTTTGCCTGGAACGGTCGCGCCATCCGCAACCACAACCATTTGCTCGGCCGTGTCGAGGGCGTTGACGGCATCAAGACCGGCTACACCCGCGCTTCCGGCTTCAATTTGCTCACGTCGGCGAAAATGGGCAACCGCCGCATTGTCTCCGTCGTGCTGGGCGGGCGCAGCGCTGGCGTGCGCGACCAGATCATGGCCGGTCTCGTCGAAAAACACCTCGAAAACGCTTCGACCACACGGCTCGCTTCGGTAATCGTTGAAACCCCGCCGACGCGCCTCGAAGTCGCCCAGGCCGAGCCCGTCCGCGCTGTGCTGGCGAGTGTCACCACCGCCGCGCCACAACCGCGCGTTGAACAACCGGTTCGTGTCGTGCCGAGGACGCTGGCTTTCGCCAGTGCGACCGCTGCCAGCGCCGCCTTGGCCCCGACGACTTCGTTTGCCGCCGTCATACCGGCGCGTCCGCGGCTGATTGCGGTCGCCGCGCGCAACAGCGACGAGAAAGACCGCGTCGCCACGATCCCGGCCTCGATCCCCGCATCGACCCCAACGGAGCGAAAGACGATCCCGGTCGAACCCGCGCCGCGTCCAGTCGTCGCCAGCGCCGCCCCGGTTGAGCCCCCGGCTCGCGCCATGCGCTGGATCGCCGGTCCCGCCGGCCGGCCAACCGCCAAGGCAGAAGCGCCGCAGGTCAGCCGGCTTGAAGCTCCGAAAAAGCCGGAAGCGACGGCGCACGGCCGGCTTGAAGCCAGCAAGCCGGAGACGGTGAAAATCGCCATGCGCGTGCCCGAGTTCGCCGCCAAACCGCAAGCCGCGCCGGCCAAACCCGAACCCGTAAAACCCGAGCCAGAGTCCTCGCGCCCCGCCGCCGCCCAAAAAGGCGTCATGATCCAGATCGGCGCCACCGACGGCGCGGACAAGGCCAAGCAGCTGCTGGCCCGCGCCCGCAGCCACAACCCGGCACTCGCCAGCGCCGCCTCGTTTACCGAAAAAGTCCAGAAGGGCGGCGACACGCTCTACCGCGCCCGCTTCGCCGGGCTGACCGACAGCCAGGCCGAGACCGCCTGCAAGAGCCTCAAGCGGACTGGGTTCGCCTGCTTTCCAACCCGCAATTAGAGCATGAGAGCGCTGGAGTATCAGGAATGAGTGCGCAGCAGGACTTCGCGGGCCTCGTTGACCTGCGCCGCCAGATTCGACGTGCCCCCATGATCGGGATGCCATTTTTTCATGAGCGCGCGATGCGCGGCGGCGATTTCTTCCTTCGTGGCGCCCTTCGCAAGCCCCAGGACCTCATAAGCCTCCTGCTCGGTCATCGCCCCCGCGCGACGCCCCGCGCCATTGCCCGGCCGCGCGTCAGCATCACCCTCAGTTGCTGCACTCCATCCGGGAAACCGGCGGTCGAGATAAGCGTCTAGCAGACGCGCGCCTTCGGGATCGTCGCGCTGGCACTCCGCATACAGCGCCTCGCACTGTGGCCGCGTCAGCTCCTTTAGCGCGCGGCCCTGAAAGGTTCCCGCCAGCACCGTTCCGGAGAAAGCGCCTGAGGCGTGATCGAGCCGCATTTCGATCATCGCGGAACGATGGCTAGAGGCTTTGGGCGAACCGCCGACATGACGGAACAGATCAGCCCATTTGTGATTGGCGAGAAAGCCCAGCAAATAGAGGCCGAACCCACCCACCGCGATGGCCATCTCGAAACGTCCGCGCAACAGCAAGAACGCCGCGCCGCCGAGCGCCGCAACCCCGCCGCCCATGCGCGTCAGCTTCGCCAGCGCTGTGGGCGAGGCGCTGGCGACAAATTTCGTGCCGTAAAGCAGAAAACCCATGACGGCGAGGAAGACGAGGAGTTGCGGCAGCACCAGATGTCCCCGTTTCGCGCAAAAGCTATTCGTGCAAGAGCGTCGCAGATATCGTCACTCTCGAGGGAAACACAAGTAAGCCGCCGCGCCCCTCACCGCATCTGCGTCAGCAGCAGCTTCGCCGCCTCGGCGCCCTCGCGCGCCTGCTTTTCCAGCGCCAGCCGTCCGCCAGCCGCATAGGCTGCCGCCGCCGCCAGCAACCCCATCAGTTTTGCCGGCGCTTGAGCGTCAAACGCTGCATAGGCGCCGCCCGTCAACCGCGCGATTTCGCGAAACGCCGCGCCCGCCGTCAAGTCAGCGCCCTCGTGAAACACAAACGCCTTGACGCCCAGCAGACCCAGTTCGCCGGCGAGGCTCGCCAGCGTATCGGCGTTTTCCTCCATGGCGTCGCCGATATAAACCAGCGCGCCGACGCGCCCGCGTTGGGTCTCCTCGCGCACATGTTCGAGCACGCGGCGGATTTGCGTATGGCCGCCGCGCACGTCGATCTTCGACATTAGCGTCGCCAGCCCCGCGCCGTTGGCGACAAAGCTGGAGGCGCGGCATTCCATCAGCCCGCGAAAATACACAAGTTGCACATCGAGCCCGCCAAGCGAGGCCGTCGTGTCGAACATTTTGCCGGTCAGCGATTGCGCCAGATCCCACGTCGCCTGCCGGCTCATCGTGGCGTCGAGCGCGAACACCAGCCGCCCACGCGAAGAGGCGTGCGCCTGAACGGATTTCGCCTGCTGCAAAAAAGCCTCGACGCCGCCACCAGCCGCGCCGCCGACCGGAGTGTTTTGCGGAAGTTTCGTCACGCGTGCCTCCAGGCTGCAAACGACAGGCCCCAATCCACTTGCGCCCGCGCGAGATATCGTGCCGGGATGCGGGCTGTGCAAGACTGTCAGCCCAAAGTAGAAATGTCCCCTATCTGTGCAAAGTAGAGATGTCCCCTTCGGCTGTCGATGACTGGCTGGATGGAGGGGCTGTGGGCGGGTCG
>JAYTTW010000030.1:0-2994 GCA_043744855.1 Hyphomicrobiales bacterium | reverse complement strand
CTATAATATCGATATGGCCCGCGTGTTCGCGCGCGCTCTCAACTCGTGGATTGCGCAGGAGTGGCTCGACCGCGACCCGCGCCTGCGCGCCTCGATCGTGCTGCCGTTGCAACATCCCGAATTCGCCGTCGAGGAAATCGAGTTCTGGGCGCACGACAAACGCTTCGTGCAGGTGCTGACGCCGTGCATGGGCGAGGCGCCGCTAGGGCAACGCCGCTATTGGCCGGTGTGGGCGGCGTGCGAAAAGCATGGCCTGCCCATCGGTGTGCATGCGGGCAGCGCGCATCGTCATCCCACGACATCCATCGGTTGGACGAGTTGGTATGTGGAGGATTATTCCGCGCAGTCGCTCGGCTTTCAGTCGCAACTGGCGAGCTTTATCACCGAAGGCGTGTTCCAGCAGTTTCCCGCGCTCAAAACGGTGTTCATCGAGTCGGGGGTCACGTGGGCGCCGGCGCACCTGTGGCGGCTATCGAAATTCTGGCGCGGTGTGCGCGTCGAAGTGCCGTGGGTGGATCGTTCGCCGCTCGAAATTGCACGCGACCATGTGCGGTTTACCGCACAGCCGTTCGATGCACCCGAAGGCGTCGTGTCGATGCAAAAAATTTGCGAACATTTGGGCTCGGAGGCGATGCTGTTGTACGCCTCTGACTATCCGCACTGGCAGTTTGACGGCGACGCCGTGCTGCCCGAAGACGTGCCGGACACGCTGCGACGCAAACTCATGCTCGATAATCCGCTCGCCACCTATCCGAGGCTATCGGCGGAGAGGTTTGCGCCTCACATTGCCGAAGCTGACAACCCTGTTCAGGCGAAGCCGTAAAGCTTGCGTGCGTTCCCCGACAATATCTGCTCGCGCCGCTGGTCGCCAAACGCGGCGGGTATGACGACAAAGGGGTCGTCAAAATCCCAATGCGGATAATCGGATGCGAACATCAGTTTGTCCCAGCCGATCCACTCGATGATGTCAGCAAGATGCGCAGGGTTCTCCGGCTCTTCCATTGGTTGCGTCGTCACCCAGATATTGCTGCGGATGTATTCTGACGGCGGACGTTTGACGTGCGGCACTTCACCGCGCATCCGCGCCCACGTTTTGTCGAGACGCCAGCCAAGCGCCGGCAGCCACGCGAAGCCTGATTCGATGAGAACGATTTTCAGTGTCGAGAAGCGCTCAAATACACCTTCCATGATCAGCGAAGTGACGAGCGCCGAGCACGAGGTTTCGTGCTCCGTCATCTCCTCGATGTAGAACGAGCACGCGCCGGTGTTGGTCGAGGCATAGCCGCTGAAGCCGAAAACGTGGATGCCCACCGGCAACCCCGCCTCAACGGCGGCTTCGAAAATCGGCCAGTAGCGTCGGCGTCCCAGGGCCTCCATCGTGCGGCTCATCAGCAACACATGGGCGAAGCGCTTGTCGCCGGCATGTTTGCGGATTTCTTCGACGGCCGCTTGCGGATCTTCATAGGGCACGACAATCGAGCCCTTCAGGCGCGGCTCTTTGTCAATCCACTCGGCGAGTTGCCACAGGTTGTTGGCGCTGGCGACGGCAGCGCTGAGTTCCGGATTTTGATCGCCCTGCCCGGTCGGCGAAAGCGGATTGAGAATGCCATGATCGATGCCGTAGGCGTCGAGCAATTGTTTGCGCATGAACGGCAACGACGTTCCGGGCTGCCCGCCCTCGGGCGGCCAGGCGTCGCGGCGTTGACCATCGGCGGGCTGCGACTTGGGATAGGGATGGCCTTTGGCGAAGCCGTGTCGCTTGCGCATGCCATAGGTTTGAAGATAGTCCCACCAGCGCTGCGTCATGTAGGGCTTCAGCGCGTCGAGATTTTTGCTGCGCGGGTGAACGTCGCAGTCGATGACGCTGAGGCGATTGGCCCCATTCAACTGACTTTTGACTGTCTGGATGTTCATGGCTCCTCCCTAAGCGTTGCTGTATCGCCTGACGGGAAGCGCACTTTGGCCGACTCGTGCATCGCCGGCAAGCGTGGTCTCGCGTGCCGCATTTCGCGCCGCCGCACAACGTTGAAGCGACACGCGGCGTTTTGTGCGCCGCCCGCGCCGCTCCTATTTCGAAAGCTGGACGGCGAAACCGCGTTGCACGGCGGGGCGAGCCATCATCTGATCGTACCAGCGTTTTACGTGCGGGAACTGGGCGAGGTCGACCTTGTGTCTTTCATGGCGCCACGCCCAGCCGAGAATGGCGAAATCCGCGATGGAGATTTCGCCGGCGAAGAATTCCACATTGGCGAGCCGCCGGTCGGCGACGCCATAAAGGCGCAGGGTTTCCGTGCTGTATCGCTGCAGCCCGTAGCGACGATCGGTTTCATTTTCGAGGCCGATAAAGTGATGCACCTGGCCCGGCATCGGGCCGAAGCCGCCCATCTGCCACATCAACCATTCCCAAGCCGCGATGCGCGCAGCGCCAGCGGCTGCGAGAAATTTGCCGGTCTTCTCGGCGAGGTACAGCAGGATGGCGCCAGATTCAAAAACACTTTGCGGTTGTCCAGCGGGACCCTCGGGATCGAGGATCGCGGGGATGCGATTGTTGGGGCTGATTTTGAGAAACGCCGGCTCAAACTGTTCGCGCTGGCCGATGTGGACGGGATGCACGCTGTAAGCGAGCCCCATCTCCTCCAGCGCGACGCTGATCTTGCGGCCGTTCGGCGTATCCCACGTGTGCAACTCGATGGTCATGCCAATGGTCCTTGAAGTTGGCGCGATCATGAGCCGCAGCCACACGACGCAATCACAAGGGGCGGCGGCCTGCTCTGGCGCCCGCCACGATTTCGGCAACTGTGCGGGTTGTCGGTGTGGTGCAATCTTCCGAAGCAAAATGGTCTTGCAGCGCGGCAAGCTGCTGCTCGCGTGTCATGGCTTCCCAGATTTCATCATCGCGCGGCATAGGCACTGCCCACGACGACAAGGTCGGGACTGCGGTGCTGGACAGGCGGACTTGTGGGGCTGCTGGCGAAGGGAGGCGGGTGTCGCTCA
>JAYTTW010000029.1:0-2999 GCA_043744855.1 Hyphomicrobiales bacterium | reverse complement strand
GCGACGGCGCGGCGGCGCTGTTGGCGGGCATCGACGAGATGGCGCGGCGCGCGCCGGGCATGGCGGCGCCGGCGTGGCGCGAGCCGGGCGCAAGTGACGTGCGCGACGCCCATCACGAGGCCGAACAACTGGTCGCCAGATACGTCACGGCGCCCGACACAGCCGAGCCATTGACGCAGCGCATCGACCGGGTTTTGCTGCACCCGGTGTTCGGCGTGGTGATTTTGCTGGCGGTGTTGTTTCTCATTTTTCAGGCGGTCTTCTCGTGGGCGACGCCGGCGATGGACCTCGTCAAGGCCGGCTTCGACTGGCTCGGTGAAATCATCAAGGCGAACCTGCCGGAGGGTATGCTGTCGAGCCTGCTGGCGGATGGCGTTGTGGCGGGCGTCGGCAGCGTACTGGTGTTCTTGCCGCAAATACTCATCCTGTTTTTCTTCATCATCCTGCTCGAGGATTTCGGCTACATGGCGCGCGCCGCGTTCCTGATGGATCGCGTCATCGGCGGCGTCGGCCTGCACGGGCGTTCGTTCATTCCGCTGCTGTCGAGTTTCGCCTGCGCCATTCCCGGCGTCATGGCGACGCGGGTGATCGAAAACCGCCGCCAGCGGCTGGCGACCATCATGGTCGCGCCGCTGATGACATGTTCGGCGCGAATTCCCGTCTACACGTTGATCATCGCGGCGTTCGTCCCCAACCGCGCCGTCGCCGGGTTCATCAACCTGCAGGGTCTCGTCATGTTCGGCCTCTATGCGGCGGGCATTGTCAGCGCGTTCGCCGTGGCGTGGGTGTTTCGTCGTTTCGTGTGGAAGGGGCAGAGCGAACCTTTCATCATGGAGCTGCCCGACTACAAGCGGCCCAGCGTGCGCAGCGTGATGATGGGTGTGCTGCAACGCGCGCTCGTGTTCCTCAATCGCGCTGGCACAATCATTTTGTCGATGATGATTCTCATCTGGTTTTTGTCGAGCGTTCCGGGCGCGCCGGTCGGCGCTACAGAGCCCGCCATCAACTACAGTTTCGCCGGCATCATCGGCCACGCCCTGCAGCCGCTGCTGGCTCCCATCGGCTTCAACTGGCAGATCGCCATCGCGCTCATTCCGGGCCTCGCCGCGCGGGAAGTCGCGGTCGGCGCGCTGGCGACGGTTTACGCGGTCGGCGCCACGGGAGAAGCGGCGCGCGAGGCGCTCGGCGTCACCATTGCCGGGCAGTGGTCGCTCGCCACAGCGCTGGCGTTGCTGGCGTGGTATGTGTTTGCGCCGCAATGCGCCTCGACCTTGGCCGTGGTAAAGCGCGAGACGAACAGCTGGAAGTGGCCTGTCGTGATGTTTATCTACATGATGACGCTCGCCTACGTCGCCGCGTTCATCGTCTATCAGACGACCCGGGCGCTGGGCGGCTAGCGTCAGGAGGCTCGAATGCTGGATGCGCTCCTTACCTATATCCTCGTGGCGATCGCCGCCGGCTTCGTCGTGTGGCGCTTTGCGCTGTCGGTGCATCTGCGCACGCGCTTGAGACATGGCTTTGCCGGCACACCGGCGCCCTGCGAGCCGGAGGCGGCGACACATGGCTGTGGCGGCGGCTGCGATGGCTGCGGGCTGGCGAAACGGCCCGCGTCGCCAGTGGTTGGAGAGGCGCTTGCCGGCGTTGCAAGCCGCGCGCAAGTGGCCGAACGTGATCGCGGGTTGCCTTGAGAAAGGCTCGGCAGGGTCGCGCCGGGGTCAAAGTGATTGCTTGCCCGCCGGCTGATTTGCTTGACGGCGAATGGCTGGCATCACCGCGAAGTGCTTTGTCGTGATCCGGCAATGCGGTTAGGAGAGCGCATGGCTTCTGATGTCACTTATGCCGCCGCTGCGGGCGCCGGCCTGCTGTCGTTTCTCAGCCCGTGCGTGCTGCCGCTGGTGCCGCCGTATCTGACGTTCATCGCCGGCACTACCCTGGAGGAATTATCGGACACGGGCGGCAAACCTGGGAGCTCGCGGGCGCGGCGCGATGTGGCGCTGGCGGGTTTGTTGTTTGTGGCGGGCTTTACCACGGTGTTTGTTGCGCTCGGCGCGACGGCGTCGGTTTTCGGTCAGGCGATCCGGCAGTACTCGGATAGCCTCGCGCTGCTCGCCGGCGTCGTCATCATTGTCATGGGGCTGCACTTCCTCGGGGTGTTTCGCATCAACGTGCTGTATCGCGAAAAGCGCGTCGAAGTCGGCAGACCCGTGGGCATCTGGGGCGCTTATGTCATGGGCCTCGCGTTCGCGTTCGGCTGGACGCCGTGCATCGGGCCGATCCTCGCGGCGATCCTGACGGTAGCGGGTTCTGAGGACAGCGTGGGCAAGGGCGCGGTGTTGCTGGCGGTATATTCCGCCGGGCTCGGCGTGCCATTCCTCGCCGCTGCGCTGGCGGTCGAACCGTTTTTCCGGTTCATCAGCAAATTCCGCCGACACTTCGGCAAGGTCGAAAAAGCCATGGGCGCATTGCTGGTGTTGACTGGCGTTGCATTTCTCACCGGCTCCATGCAATCGCTTTCCTTCTGGTTGCTGGAAACTTTTCCCGGATTGGCGAAACTGGGTTAAGGCGCCGGTATCAAGGGAGTTGCAACATGGTGAAACCTTACGAAAGCCACACCCGCATATTGACGACCCACACGGGCAGCTTGCCGCGACCCGAAGCGCTGACTTCGCTGCTGTTTAAACGCATGACGAAGCAGCCGTTTGATGGCTCGGCGTTGAAGCGCGAGACAACCGCGTCGGTGGCGGCGACGGTTGAAAAGCAGATGGCGCTGGGCCTCGACATTGTCAGCGACGGCGAGCAATCCAAAAGCAGTTTCCAGAATTACGTTGCTGAACGGCTGCACGGCATGACGCCCATTACGCCGCTGCCGGGCGAGCGCGTGACGCGCGAGAACACGGCTTTTCCGACATTCTACAAGGGCGGCGCGCACTCGGGCTCCGCGCCACAGCGCTGGGCCTGCACTTCTGCGATCACCTATGTCGGGCAGGATGAATTGCGCG
>JAYTTW010000028.1:0-11794 GCA_043744855.1 Hyphomicrobiales bacterium | reverse complement strand
GCAGGCTGCTGAAAAACGCGTGGACCGCCCTCGTCCTTCGAGACGCGCTTTCAGCGCTCCTCAGGATGAGGTCTAATGAGATGCTGAAGCCATTAAATGAAACTACATTTGCCCTGAAAACCTCATCCTGAGGAGGTCCGAAGGACCGTCTCGAAGGACGAGGTTTTCACGCCAGCTTATTCAGCAGCCTGTTAGGGCAGGGCTCACGTTTACGTGATGGCGCCAGCGTCATCCGTTATCACTGCGATTGCGTATCCCTTCCAGCATGCGGCATCCCCCGCGCATGCTGTCCAGGAGGTTACTATGAGCAACCTACGCGCTACGTCTTTCGCCACCCTCGCCATTGCCGCACTCGCGTTTACGCACTTCGTTGCGGCGCCTTCGATGGCGCAGGAAAAAACCGTGATGGTTGGTGGCGCGGCGATGTATCCAAGCAAGAACATCATCCAGAACGCCGTCAATTCAAAAGATCACACCACGCTTGTGGCAGCAGTCAAGGCTGCGGGCCTGGTTGACACTTTGTCAGGCGCGGGGCCGTTCACCGTGTTTGCGCCGACCAACGCAGCTTTCGCGAAGTTGCCGAAGGGCACCGTGGAAACCCTGTTGAAGCCTGAAAACAAGGACAAACTCGTCAAGATTCTGACCTATCATGTGGTCAGCGCTAATGCCATGTCGGACGCGATTGGCAAGATGATCAAGGATGACGGCGGCCAGCACAAGATTAAAACCGTCTCCGGCGGCACGCTGATCGCCCTGATGAAGGGCGACAAGATCGAGCTGAAAGATGAGAACGGCGGCATCGCCACCGTCACCATCGCCAACGTCAAGCAATCCAACGGCGTGATCCACGTTGTTGATCGCGTTTTGCTGCCGAAGTAAGCTTTCGGCCCGGGTTCGATAAGTTTCAGGGCGGCGCTTCCGCGAGGTTGCGCCGCCCGACACCATTCACCTTTTACGGCGTCAACTCATTTCATTTGCAAAATCGCCAATTGCGAGCTCGCCTGACAGCGCCAAACCCGGTTTCCGAAGTCCCTTTCACGCGTTCTTGAAACATATAAGGTTACAGGCCAGCATGCGGACCACCTTGTCCCGGACATGCGAGGCGAATTTATGCGCTTATTAACACCCGGAGTTGCCCTGCTGGTTTGGTTTGCGCCAACCGTTGCGCTCGCCGAAACCGCCGGCGATTTCAAATCATTGAACATCATCGTGGGCTTCTCGCCCGGCGGTGGTTATGATTCCTACGCTCGTGCTTTATCCCGCCACATGGGCCGTTACCTCCCCGGACATCCGCATGTCGTCGTGCAAAATATGCCCGGCGGGTCGAGCCTGAAGGCAGTGCTGCATCTCGACGCTCCAAGCGCGCCTAAAGATGGGAGCATGATGACTGCCTTTAATCCGGGCTTGATAATTGACTCGCTTCTGGCAGCCAAAGCCGATGTGACATTTGATCAGTTTGCATGGGTCGGAAGCATCAGTCAGGATTTCCGCGTCTGCTATTCGTGGGCCGAGACGGGGATTGAGAGCTTAGCCGATCTCCAAAAGTTTCCGCAATTCAACATCGGCGCGCCGGGTTCGGGATCCTCCAACTATATCAATGCTGCGGTGTTGAAAAATATCTTGGGCGTGAAAGTGCATCATGTGATGGGATACCCAGGCAGCGCCGATGAGCGGCTTGCAATCGAGCGCCGGGAACTGGATGGTGGATGCGGCTCCTGGAGCAGTAATCCGCCGGAATGGATCGAAAAAAAGAAAATCAACCCATTAATCACTTTCTCGGCCGAGCCTGTTCCAAATCTTGACCGACCGGTGCCCTACGCAGTCGACCTCGCAAAAAACGAGATGGACAAGCAGGTGGTGCGCCTGCTCTCAAGCGCGGACCCGCTTGGACGCCCCTACGTGGTCTCGAAACATGTGCCCGCGCAAAGGCTTGCCCTCCTTCGCAAGGCTTTCGACGAAGCTGTCGCGGATCCGCAATTTATTGCCGACGCAACAATGATGACCTTGCCCATAAGCCCCATCAGTGGAAAAGCATCCGAACAACGCATTACCGCAATTTACGCAACCTCCGAAGAGATTCGGAATCGCGCTCGAGAGACGGTGCGATCGTCGAGGTAGGCGCGAAGCATTGTCAAACAACGCCGCACGCCGCTGCCAGCAACGGCGCCGCTGCAAATTATGGTGCGGCCAAGAGGACTCGAACCTCCACCCCGGTTAAAGGACTAGCACCTCAAGCTAGCGCGTCTACCAATTCCGCCATGGCCGCAAATTCACGCGGCGGGCCCGGTTTGGCAGGCCCGCCGCTGGTAGGCGCGTCGTCTAACAAATGCTTTCCGGCGTGACAAGGCCGGCTTTTCACGGCTGGTTTTCAGGCGTTGCGCCACAACTTGTCGCCGCTCCCCCTCGCCAGCCGCCCCTGCGCCGATTATCTATCGCCTATGACAAATTCGTCCATGCCAGGTTCGTCCATGCCGGCTTCGACCTTGCCAGGTTCCCTTTGGCCGCGCCTCGCCTGCCCCGTGGCTCACCAACTGTTGCCACGAGAACCCTCGCCGGTGGAGTGGCGCCTCACACCGGGCTTTACCGCCTATGACGACGCCGTCGCGCAAATGCAGAGCCGCGCCGACGCCATTGCGCGTGGCGCGGCGCGCGAAAATGTCTGGCTGGTCGAGCACGAACCGCTTTACACCGCCGGCACGTCGGCGAAGCCTGGCGACCTCGTCGCGGCGCGATTTCCCGTGCACGCCACCGGACGCGGCGGCCAATACACCTATCACGGCCCCGGCCAGCGCGTCGCGTATGTCCTGCTGGACCTCAACCGCCGCCGGCCTGACGTGCGCGAATTCGTCTGCACCCTGGAAGACTGGCTGATTGGAACGCTGGCTGAATTTGGCGTCAGCGGAGAGCGGCGTGAAGGCCGCGTCGGCGTTTGGGTGCGCCGCCCGCACAAGCCGCGCGGTCTCAACGGCGAGATGGCGGAAGACAAAATCGCCGCGCTCGGCATCCGCGTTCGCCGCTGGGTGACGTTTCACGGCGTCTCGCTCAACGTCGAGCCAAATCTCGAACATTTCTCCGGCATCGTGCCGTGCGGCATCGCCGCGCAACACCTCGGCGTCACGAGCCTCGTCGATCTCGGCGTGCCCGTGACGATGGCGGAGGTCGACAACATCCTGCGCCGCGAGTTCGTCAAGCGGTTCGGGACAACAGTGTAGCCGGGCCGGCGTTGCAGCCTACTTCGGCTTCTTGCCCTTCTGCACAGAAGCAGCCGGCGCGACGAATAGCGAGCCGGTCGCCGGCTTGACCTTCGCCGCCGCATCCTTTTTCGGCTTTTTGGCTTCCTTGTTGGATTTCATCTGACCCTTGGCCATGAAAATTTCCTCTCCTCTGCGATGAACCGCGCCCGGAAAATATCACGAAAAACTGATTCGATCCGCCATTGCGCGCGTCAGGATGCAAGTATCGACAGTTTCATCAACGTCAGCGCCGCGCGCCCGCTCGGGCCATAGGGATTGCCGAAGGATTCGCCCATCTCGAAATGATTGAACTCCGGTGCGACGATCAGCGTGACGTCTTTGCCCGCCGCCTTCGCTGCGGCGGCGAAATCACGGGCCTGACGCTGAAATTCCGGCGTTTCGTTGGTGCCGGTCGTGACCATGACCGGCGCTTGGAGAAGGTCAAGATGGCGCTGCGAACTCATCGCGTGCTCCATCGCATCGTCGAACTTCACGAAACCACTGCGTTTGGAAATACGCACCGGCTTCATATCGTACATTCCGCTGGAACAGACGCCGCCTTTGACAATATCCATCGGCAGGCCGAATTCCTTGCGCCAGTCCGTCACCAGCGCCACACCAGCAAGATGCGCGCCCGAGGACCGCCCGCCGATGTAGAGGCGGTTCGGGTCGGCGCCGAACGTGGCTGCGTTCTTGTAAATCCAGGCGATTGAGGCTCGAACCTGCTGCGCCATCACCCGCAGGTCACCCCCCGCCTCTTTGATCTGGATAAAGTCGATGACGATGAAATTTGCGCCGGCGTTGACGAACATTTCAGCGGGATAACCGTGATCCCGCGCCGTGCCGCCGAGCCACGAACCGCCGTGAATGAAGATGAAAATCGGCGCGCCCGGCTTTCTCGCCTTGTAGACATCGAGCTTTTCGATCTCGCTTTCTCCGTAGGAGAGCCGCAGCGGCACGCCCAGTCGCGCTCGCACCGCCTCGCTGGTGGCGGCAATGCGCTTGGTGATCTGAAAGCCCATCGGAGCATAGAAGACCTGATCGTAGGCGGCGTCGATATCCCACTGATCCATATCCATCCACACGCGCGGACCCTTTTCGTGCGGCGGCGGGCCCAGTGGACATTTGGGCGCCTCCATGACGCCCGTTTGCGCCGGCGCCTGCGTGGCGACGCCCGCAGCGGCGCCGCCCGCGACCAGTCCCTGTAACAGGGACCGGCGATGAAGCCTGACTTTGTCGACGTGCATGGCAACCTCCCGGGTAGCGCGCCGCGCCGCGCGTTGCACAAACCTTTCAGATTTTGCCGGTATTTGGAAGGGTGCTATCCACCGGCGCGAACACCATCCGTTCCCGCATCAGCCGCGCCGGCCCGATGGCTTGGGAATGCGGACAGCGTTGCGCCATGCCGGTGACATCCATGTTGGCGCCATAGGCGAACACGAGCGGCATTCCACGAGCTTTTCAGCCGAAATCCATAATCACTGCGTCGACGGCGATGGCGTCGCCTTCGCGTACGCGGATTTTCACCACCTTTGCGTCGCGCTCGGCGCGCAGCATGTTCTCCATTTTCATGGCCTCGACCATGCAAAGCGGGTCGCCGGCTTTCACTTCCGCGCCCTCAGTGACGAGAATGGATTTTACCAATCCCGGCATCGGACAGATCAGCGCTTTCGAGGTTTCGGCAGCCTTGGGCACGGGCATCAGCGCGACAAGCTCCGCCTCGCGTCGCGAATAGACGAACGCCTTCGCGACGCAACCCGCGTGGCTCAGCATCACCCCGTTCGCCAAGGTGCGCACCTGCGCCGCGACCGGCTCATCATCAACGACACCGCGCCAAACCTTTTCGCCCGGCGTCCAGTCGCTGGTCAGCCGATGCACGCTGGCGCCCTCGTTCGAAAAGCGCACGATGAATTGCCCCCCGGTTTCCTCGATGGTCAGATCGTGCCGAACGTCGGCTACTAAAGCCGCGCGTCGCCGCTCGAATTCCACCGGGTGCTGCGTGCGCAATTGTCCGTCAATGCGGCGCTTGCGTTCGTTCATCACGTGATCAATGGCGGCCGCGATGGCGGCGAACGTGAGCGCGGTCGCCGGGCCCGGGGACGGCGGCGCAAACCCGTGCGGAAATTCTTCCGCAATGAAGCCGGTGGACAAACGCGCCTCGCGCCAGCGCGGATGCTGCATCAACGTCGACAAAAACGGAATGTTGTGACGAATGCCTTCGATGACAAATTCGTCCAGCGCGCGCGACTGCGCCTCGATGGCGCTAGCGCGATCCCCGGCGTGGGTGATGAGCTTGGCGAGCATGGGATCATAGTGAATGGAGATTTCGCCGCCCTCGAAAACACCGCTGTCATGGCGCACCGTGACGCCGTTGTGGTGCCCCTCAGTCGGCGGACGCCAGCTGACGAGCCGTCCGGTTGAAGGCAGAAAATCGCGCGTCGGGTCTTCCGCATAAATGCGGCTTTCGACCGCCCATCCCCGCAGTTTCACGTCGTTCTGTGTCATCGACAACGGCTCGCCGGCGGCGACGCGGATCATTTGTTCGACGAGATCAACGCCGGTGATCATCTCGGTGACGGGATGCTCGACCTGCAGGCGCGTGTTCATTTCGAGGAAATAAAAACTACGGTCCTGAGCGGCGACGAATTCAACCGTACCGGCGCTGTCGTATTGCACAGCGCGCGCCAACGCCACCGCCTGTTCCCCCATCGCGCGCCGCGTCGCCTCATCAAGTAACGGCGACGGCGCTTCCTCGACGACCTTCTGGTGGCGACGCTGCACTGAACATTCGCGCTCGCCTAAATGGATCACGTTGCCATGCTTGTCGCCGAGCACCTGTATTTCGATATGACGGGGATTGACGATGAATTTCTCGACAAACACCCGGTCGTCGCCAAACGAGGATTGCGCCTCGGAGCGAGCCCGCTCAAAGCCTTCCGCTACGTCATCGCGGGAATGGGCGATGCGCATTCCCTTGCCGCCGCCGCCTGCCGAGGCTTTCAGCATGACGGGATAACCAAGGCTGTCGGCGATTTCGACGGCGTGCGCGCCATCGCGAATGACGCCAAGAAAGCCGGGGATGGTCGACAGCTTCGCCGCGTTGGCGAACTTTTTGGATTCGATCTTGTCGCCCATGGCGGCGATGGCGTGCGGATTGGGGCCAATGAAAATCACCCCGGCCTCCGCCAACTGCCGCGCAAACGCCTCTCGCTCGCTCAAAAATCCGTAGCCCGGATGCACCGCTTCCGCGCCGCTGGTGCGGCACGCCTCGATGATTTTATCGATACGAAGATAGGACTGGGCCGCCGCCGGCGGGCCGACGTGGATCGCCTCGTCCGCCATTTCCACGTGCAGGGCGTCGCGGTCGGCATCCGAATAGATAGCCACTGTCGCGATGCCCATGCGGCGCGCCGTTTTTATCACGCGGCAAGCGATCTCGCCGCGATTCGCTATCAAAATTTTCCGGAACATGGCGCCCCCGCCGCGCGGCGCCCTGCGCCCCGCTCCCGCAGCTTTTAGCGCGTATCCCGAAAAAGTTGAATGACTTTTCCGCTCAGGCCGCCGCAGCGATCTCCGCCTGTTGCAGGAGGCGCGGCACATCGACGCCGCACCAGCCGTCCTGCGCCCGCTTGCGCACCGCCGCGAGAAACCAGGCCGGCGCCCGGTGCGCCTCAGCCAGCACGTTGACCAGCAACGCGAGCGTGTTGAGGCTCGCGGCGCGGTCGGCCCAGCCAATCAGCCATTCGCCCTGCGCCTCGTTGACGACGCCGGTCGGACGCGCCTGCCAAACGACGTGCTCCGTTAACGTCTCGATGAAAAAATTCGTCCACTCCGGGCATTTGCGAACCGGCGCGGCTTCCAGCGCGAACAGCGCATCGGCATCCTCGCGCGACGCCGGGCGACCGCCGGGAATGAGCTGGCGAAACCGTGCAACATCGACCGCGCTGACCGCTTCAGCTTGCGCCGCCGCATGGATCATCGAGCGGCTACGATCCCACTCGCCGACGATATTGTATGGCTGGTTCGACATTTAAGGCCCCGTTTGCCGGGCGCCTTTGCAGCGCCCGTTGATACGCCTGAAAGTGCGCCGCGCGCCTTGACGGGGAATGAACGTGGCAGCGTTAACGGGCGGCAAGGTTAAACGGACGCCAAGCCGCGTGGTTGCAGAAGGGTGAATTGGTGCGACAAGCTACCGCGCCAGACGAACCGCCGAGGAGACGCTGGCGAGGACCGTGGTGGCGACGACATCGAAGGTCGAGATGAGCGTCGCCCCGTCGGTCGCCTCGATGGCCTTGGAAGGATCGGAGGCGCAATTGGTGAACAGGTTCACCGACGCAGGCTTGGTATGATCGACCTGAAAGCCGATTGTATAAACCGTAACGCCAGAGTTTTTCATCGCTGTGCAGACTGCCATCGCCTGCACATTCATGTCGCCGACACTGCCTTGATAATACACGTTGTAGTCAAAGTCCGACATCAGGATCGCCACTTTCGAGACGCTGCTGCTGAACGGCGCGGGCGTGCTGGCGCCGGTCCACACCGAACTCCACGACGGCGACAGCAGATACCACGCCCACGCGGTGCCGATCTGGCCGGCCGTCGTGCCATCCGCCGAATACGCATCGATGGAGGATTTCAAGCCTGCAACATCGCTCGACAGCGCCACGACGGTCGCGCCGACGGGCGTGTTGGTGGTCCGCGCTTTCTCATAGTTTGCGATGTACCAGAGCGGACTGCGCGCGCTCGTATGCACGATGCGTTCACTGGGGAACAGCGCGCTCGACGGCGGATCGTTGGTGGCGTTAAAGGCGCCGGCCCGTTCAACAACGCTGGTCCACCCGCTGACCGGCGCCCCGCCTGTCACCGTCTGAAAATAACCGCCGACGTTGACGGCGGCGGAGAACGGCGCAAGCGCGACGCGCGAGGAAAACGGCGTCTGGGTGGTTTGCACGACGGTATCCACCACATTCTTTGCAGCGGTCTGCATCGCCTGCAATTTTGTCACGCCTGCTGTGCCGGAGTTCTGGCCCATGGAGCCCGTGACATCGAGCATGACGGAGACTTCCAGATTTTTCGACAGCCCGCCGCCCTGCACGACGCTATCGGCGCTGGCGTGAACGGTTGTCGTCGCGGGCCCGGCGGCGACGATTTTCATGAACGTCGTCGGCGCATCATAGGCGGCGCTGATGCTTAGCTTGCGGGCGGTGGCATCGAAAGTGATGGTCGACGTCGCGCCGGGAATTTTCATGGCGACGGAAACGTCGAACGTCGATTGTGCGTTGCTGGTGGCGGAAGCTGTGTTGGTGGTTTGATTGTAGGCGATGGCGCCGGCAAGTGCGGCTGCATCCACCGCTGCCTGCAAATGCGTGTGTGCGGTATAGGCGCGCGCGGTATCAATCGACAGGCCGACCGCGCCGCCGACCGGTATAAGCGACAACGCGAAAAACACCGCCGTGCCGCCGTTGTCGTCGCGGAAAAACCGGCGCACTTTAAAACCTGGCTTCGACCTGTTGTGCCCCACTGAGTTGAGGGCGTGTTCCGCAAAACTCGTCTGCCGTTACGGGATACGCCACGGCAACAACCTACCGACAGTTCACAAAACGTCCACAATATCTGGCCAACGCGCTTTACGCAGATTGACCATCATCGTTAAACTTTTCCGCGATGAGCCATTGCGTTATTCCGTGCCAGAACGATTCCGTCGCAGCCTGCTATCCATCGCAAATTAAGAATTTCTAACAGGCCGAAGCAGTCGCAGCGCATTGAGCGTTACCAGCACGGTTGCACCCGTATCGGCCAAAATCGCCGGCCAAAGCCCGGTGATGCCGATCACCGTCGTGACCAAAAATACCGCTTTAAGGCCGAGCGCCATGGTGATGTTCTGATGAATATTTCCCATGGTGCGTTTAGAAAGAGCGATCATGCCGGCGACATCAGCCACGCGACCATGCAGCACTGCGGCGTCGGCTGTTTCGAGCGCCACGTCGGCCCCGCCGCCCATGGCAATGCCGACATCGGCCGCAGCCAGTGCCGGTGCATCGTTGATGCCGTCGCCGACCTTAGCAACGATCAGGCCCTTGCCTTTCATCTCGCCGACTATGCGTTGCTTGTCCTGCGGCATGAGTTCGGCCCGCACCTCAATGCCGAGTTGCTTGCCGATTGCCTCGGCCGTGCGGCGATTGTCGCCGGTCAGCATGATGGTCTGGACGCCGGCGTCACTTAGCATTTTGAGTCCCGCCAATGCGTCCGCGCGGGGCTCATCACGCATGGCGATTGCGCCGGCGACGGCATTACCGGCGAGCAGTACGGAAACCGTTTTGCCTTCGCCGTTCAGCGCTTCTATGCGCTCTTTCTGTTCAGCAGAGAGCGCGATGCGCTCGCCCGCTGCCGCCGGCGAGCCAAGGAAAAGATCGACGCCGCCGACACGACCGACGACGCCCTTGCCGCCTAGTGCGGATGCTTCTCCGGCAGGCGGAACCGGCACATTGTCGTCCTTGGCACGCTTCAAAATCGACAAGGCCAACGGATGCGTTGATTCGGTTTCAAGCGACGCTGCCATGGACAGCACATCACGTTCGTTGCAGGCAAAACCCACAACGTCCGTCACCTGCGGCTTGCCTTCGGTCAGGGTTCCGGTCTTGTCGAAACAGACGGCCGTGATCTTGCCAAGCTGTTCGAGAACGGCCCCACCCTTAAGCAGCAGGCCACGGCGCGCGCCTGCCGACAAAGATGCTGCAATGGCGGCAGGGGTCGAAATCACCAAGGCGCAGGGACAACCGATCAACAGGATTGCTAGGCCCTTATAGACCCAAGCTTCCCACGCGCCGCCAAAGGCCACAGGCGGAATGACGGCGACGAGCGCCGCGACCGCCACAACAGCCGGCGTATACCAACGGGAAAAGCGGTCGATGAAGCGTTCAGTCGGCGCTTTGCTTTCTTGTGCTTCCTCAACCAGTTTGACCACGCGCGCGATCGTGTTGTCGGCCGCCGACGCCGTCACGCGTATGCGCAGCACGGCGTCGCTATTGACCGTCCCGGCAAATACGTTCGCGTCCACCCCTTTTCGCACAGGCGTGCTTTCGCCCGTCACAGGCGCTTCGTTGATCGCGCTTTCGCCGGAAACAATGACGCCATCGGCGGGAATGCGTTCGCCCGGCCGCACCAGCACGATCGCGCCAACCGCCACGTCTTCGGCGGGCATTTCGGTTGTCTCGCCATTGCGCTCGACAAGCGCCGTGCGCGGCACAAGCTTCGTTAGGCCCTGAATGCTGGCGCGCGCCTTGCCTGCGGCGACGCCTTCCAGCAGTTCACCAACGAGAAACAGGAATACGACCGTTGCGCCTTCCTCGCCTGCGCCGATGATTACCGCGCCGACGGCCGCGATGCTCATCAGCATTTCGATTGTGAAGGGTGAACCGGCGAAGGCCGCCATAATGGCGCGGCGGCCAATCGGAACCAGACCGACCAGCATGGCTACGACGAAAGCCCACGGGGATAAGGAGGGAACAGCCTTACCTACGCCATAGGCGAGGATGAGGGCCGCCCCGCTCGCGATTGTCAGGAGGCCCTTTTTGCTTTTCCACCACGGCCCGGATGTCGGGCTAGGATCGTGACTAAGCAGGCTCTCTATGCCGGACCCTTCCTTGTCGTGCGAAGAATGATCGTGGCCCGCGTTGTCATGCTTATGGGGACTAGGAGTAGGCGCTGACCCCGCGAAAGGTTGCACAGTGTAGCCAAGGCTCGACACTCTTTTGGCAATCAAGCCCAGATCGCTCGATGCGTCATGATTCAATGTCATCGTGCCAGACGTTACCGACACCGCCACATCGGAGACGCCGGGCATTCGCCGAACCGCCGTGTCAATTTTCGTTGCGCAAGCCCCGCAATCCATACCCCCGACCCGAAAGCGGGTCTGCGTCGTCGCCATCATCAGCCATCCTTGCTTTGTGAGGAATGACGCTACATCCTCTAGTCACTAGAGGAGCAAGCCCCATGCAAGGTGTTTCCATTGGCGAAGCGGCGCGCGGCAGCGGTGTGAAAATCCCGACCATCCGCTATTACGAGCAGATCGGCCTTTTGCCGTCGCCGCCGCGCACGCAAGGCAACCGGCGACTTTACGAAAATGACGATTTGCGGCGGCTTGCGTTCATCCGCCATGCGCGCGAGCTGGGCTTTGAGATCGAGGCCATCCGCACTCTGCTAACGTTGCAGGACGACCCACACCAACCCTGCGTAACGGCCGACGCCATTGCGCGTCAGCGTCTGGTTGAAGTGGAACAGCGGTTGACGAGTTTAGCTGCCCTTAAAACCGAATTGCAGGCCATGATTGAGGGATGCAGCCATGGCCGCGTTGATCGCTGCCGTGTCATTGAGACACTTGCCGACCATGGACAATGCGTTCACGCCCACCACTAGCGTGCAAAACCAAAAGATTTGCACACCCATCCGCCTCACAGCGGTATGTTGTCGTGTTTCTTCCACGGATTTTCTAGCTGCTTGTTTGCCAGCATGGCCAGTGCCCTGGCGATGCGTGGGCGCGTCGAGCGCGGACGAATGACGTC
>JAYTTW010000027.1:0-11797 GCA_043744855.1 Hyphomicrobiales bacterium | reverse complement strand
CTTGCAACGAAGCAGGTTGCGAAGATGTCGGAGGGCGCGAGGCAGTAAACCCGCGCCCTTGCCGGGCTGGGCGATTATGTATCTTGCAAACCTGAGCGCTTTGAGCTATGAAGTGCTTAAGGAGTTAGGCCGATGTCCGTTCTTTCGCAGCCCCGGTTTCATGATGAGGAAGCAGCCTTCGCGTTCCTAGAGGCGACCCTGTGGACAAATGGCCCGGTTTGCCCTCATTGCGGTTGCATGGGCCGGATAGGCAAGATCAAGGCAAACGTCGAAAAGCGCGTCCGGGTTGGTCTCTACAAGTGCAGCGATTGCGTCGGCGGCAAGCAGTTCACCGTGAAGGTCGGCACTGTTTTTGAACACGCCCGCATTCCCCTTCACAAGATGTTACAGGCCGTGCATCTGATTTGCTCAAGCAAAAAGGGCATTAGCTCGCATCAGCTTCACCGCATTCTTGAAATTCAGTACAAGAGCGCGTGGTTTCTAGCGCATCGCATTCGTGAAGCTCTTCGTGACGGCTCATTGGCCCCCATGGGCGGTAACGGCGCAACCGTCGAAGTAGACGAAACCTACATTGGTCGCGTTGTGGGCGTACCGAAACAGCGTCACGGCGGCGCGCATAAGAACATCGTTCTTACGCTTGTAGAGCGTGGCGGCGCGGCCCGCAGCTTTCACGTCGATAGCACTTCGGTTGCGAAGGTTGTGCCTATTGTAAAGGCCAACATCGCCAAAGAAACCGCGTTAATGACTGACTCGGCTAGCTGGTACAAGCACGTGAACATGGATGGCGCATTCGCCAGCCATGACACTGTAAACCACACCAAAGAGGAGTACGTTCGCATTGAAGAAGGCCGGGTAATCACCACCAACACTGTGGAAGGCTACTACAGCATTTTTAAACGCGGCATGAAGGGCATTTACCAGCATTGTAGTGAGCGGCACTTGCACCGCTACCTTGCGGAGTTCGATTTTCGCTACAATAACCGGTCGCGTTTAGGAGTAGAAGATAAGGCGCGCGCCAGCATCGCGCTGGCGGACGTGGTCGGCAAAAGGCTACTTTACCGGGACTCATCCAAGCCGTAGAATCCAGCCCACGGCTGGATGATGGCCGAAGGACTGTTATGGCACGCTTTAAGGTTCGACTGGTGCAGGTCACTCCCTTCATTGCGCAGGACGCTAGGGACTTGCGATGGGTTCATAGCATAGCGCTCAGAGGCGCGGATGGCGTTCATGTAGCGTCCGCGCTGGATCGTAAATGCGAGGAATTTTTGTCGGGTGATGGAAAGCTCGAAAGAATTGGCGCGCAAAGCGGGCCGCTGAGTCGTTTCGGACTGTATGTTAAACGTGGGCACGATACCGCCTGCTTACCAGCGCGGTACAGGCAACTCGGATTTGAAGATGACCAAATACATTGAGCCGACAACAACGCAATCACAACGCTTCAAACAAGCCGCGCGCGAACTCGGCTGCGATGATGACCCCGCGCGATTTGCGGAGACAGTACGGAAGATCGCGAGCGCGACACCGGTGCGGAATGAGCCGCCCAAGGGTAATAAAAAGAGTAACAAGAAATTCTAGTGCTGGTCTTCTTGCGCCCAAAACGTAACGATAAGCCCACCGCTCACGATTAACACCCCACCCAGTATGGCGGGCAAGGTTGGCAGCGTCCGGAAAGTGAAATAACTGACTATCTGCCAAACTAAAAACAGCGTGGCGATGTACAATCCAACCACCCGGTGAAACGGGAGTGGTGCTAGGTTGAGCATAATCCCATAGCCGAAGAGCAAAGTGCCGCCGAAGATCATTATTAGCACACGAACAGTTCCTGTACGTTCAAGCATTCCAATTCTGACGAACGCGTCGCCCGTCGCCTCTAATGCCGTTGCCGCAATCAGAAACCCCCATACAATCAAATAATGCGTCATCTGTGTTTTTCCTCGTTCCCTTCGATTTAGGAGTTCAAGGTTAGGAAAACTCACATCGGTTTGCAAGATACCTAATCGCCGGGCTGAAGGCTTGCGAGGCCTGTCCTGATGAGGCTTTGTTAACCAAATGCGACAATAGTGCTGCCTGGAGTTCTCGTTTCCAGGTTGCGTGCCATGTTGAACCGTCGTGTGTTTTCGATCGCCGGAATCGGCGCCCTCGGCTCCGGCCTTGCCGGCTGCGGCGGTGGCGGCTTCCTTTCCGATGTCACGGGGTCGGTGGCGCCCCAACCCCCAGCCAGAATAACCCGCACACTGGCGCGGCCCGAATACAAGACCGTTTATGCCGCCTATCCCGGCGAACGCTTTCCCATCAACGCTTTCGACACGCTCGATACGGACCCGTCGTATCTGCGTCAGAGCGTGGCGTTCCACGGCTCGCAACCCCCAGGCTCGATTGTCATCGATCCCGCCCATCGTCATCTCTACTACGTCGAAAAGCCCGGCGCGGCGACGCGTTACGGTGTGGGCGTTGGCCGCGAAGGCTTTTTGTGGTCGGGCGAAGCTTACATCCAGGCCAAAAAGGATTGGCCGGACTGGGTGCCGCCGCGCGAAATGGTCGAGCGTCAGCCGGAGATTCGCGAAAAGCTGGAGCCTATCGCGGCGCGTGGCCTCGGCGTTCCCGGGGGTCCGAAGAGCCCGCTCGGCGCGCGGGCCATGTATCTGTGGGCGGACGCCCACGATCTCGGTTATCGCATTCACGGCACGACCGAGCCTGAAACCATTGGCACGAACGTCTCGTCGGGTTGCATCCGCATGATCAATCAGGACATCGCGCATCTCTACGCGCGCGTCGCCAAAGGCACGCCGGTTACGGTGCTGCCGGCGTAAGCGGCGGGGTTGTTGCAGGCCGCTTGGCGGCATCGCCAACCGTGTGCAAACCGGCTCTTCACAAAATTTCAAGCGCTGTATTGACGGCCCTGCGGCCCGCCCCCTTCGCCCACAGGGACTGCAAAACCAAAATCGGACATTTATACGTGCTACGGAATCGGACATCTTCAAGAGCTATCGACAGCTGTATTGACGGCCCCTTGCCAAAGGCGATTTTTGGGTAAACTCTCCACCAAAAGGCAACGTCCGTCTGACGCGCGCCGTTTTGGGAGGAGAGGCCGATGGTTGCGAAAGATACGCCTGTCGTTTCGACACAAAAGAGCCGCAGGGAGATCCTGAGCAGCGGTCGCGCGTTGGCTGGTGGGCTCGCATTGGGCGCGGTAACGCCAGCCCTCGGCCAATCCCACGATCATGGCGCCGACCAGGGCCCGGAAGAAATCAATCCGATGATCATGGGCAGCAAGGCGCTGATCGAATATGGCCAGCGCTCGCACTTCGTGACCTCGAAGCGCATAGCGCACCCGATTGGCGGCAGGCCGTCGCCCGACGCGTTCGGAAAAGTTTTTCATGTGGCCTCGCCATTGCAGGATTCGGTTGGCGTGATCACGCCATCCTCGCTGCACTACGTGGCGACGACGCGCGGCTCCTACATTCCGGACATCGATCCCAAGCAGCACGCTCTGATGATTCACGGACTGGTGGATCGGCCGCTGACTTTGACGATGGAGGACCTGAAGCGGCTTCCGTCAGTCACGCGTTTGCATTTCCTCGAATGCGCCGGCAATCGCCACAACGGCAAAGGCAAGAACGTGCAGGAAACGCACGGGATGACAAGTTGCGCCGAATGGACCGGCGTGCTGCTTTCCACGCTGCTCAAGGAGTGCGGCCTGAAAACCAACGCGACGTGGTTCGTCGCAGAAGGCGCCGAAGAAGTGAAGGGCGCTTCAAGCATGCCCATCGCCAAGGCGATGGACGATTGCATTATCGCCTACGGCATGAACGGAGAGGCGTTGCGCCCGCAACAAGGTTTCCCGGTGCGCATCATTCCCCCCGGCTTTGAGGGAATTTTCCACACCAAATTCTTGCGGCGCATCAAGATCGTTGATCGCTATTACATGAATTATAACGATTTCGGGCATCTCGACAAAAGCGCGAAAGAGGCCGCTCTTGGCTTCCAGATCGGACCCAAGTCGGTCATCACGCATCCGTCCGGCGGGCAGCAACTGCCCGGCCGGGGATTCTACGAGATACGTGGCCTCGCGTGGTCGGGCGGCGGCGCCGTCAAGAGCGTCGAGGTATCCACCGACGGCGGACGCAAGTGGACCGCTGCCGAACTCAAATCGACGCCGCAACGCATGGCGCATGTCCGCTTCAGCCTGCCGTGGAACTGGGATGGAACCGAGACCGAAATCCTGTCGCGCTGCACCGACGAAATCGGCCAGGTGCAGCCGACACGCGAACAGGTCGCCAAGTTCTGGAACGAGCCGGTCGAGCGGAATTACAGGGTGCCGGGGCTCGACAACAGCGTGATGCCATGGAAGGTCGCCAAAGACGGGAGCGTAACGAATGGGCTTGCGTAAGCTGGCGATGATCGCGCTGGCAACCGTCCTGCTTCCAGCCGCGTTGCTGCTCCCGCTGGGCAACGCCGCGTACGCGCAGTCCTATGGTTTGGGGCGCACGCCGAGCGCCGACGAAATCCGGGCGATGGATATCTCGATCGGTCCCGCTGGGGCGGAACTGCCGACGGGGAGCGGCTCCGCCAAGGAGGGCGCACTGGTGTATGAGAATCAGGGCTGCGTCACCTGCCATGGTGACGCGGGCGTCGGTGGCGCGGCGCCGGTGCTGAAATCGAAAACCGCAGCGGATCTTCCGATCTGGAAACGTGAGCGCATTCTGCCGCTGCGCGCGCCCTATGCGACGACGGTGTGGGATTTCATCAATCGCGGCATGCCGGTCGGACGCGAGGGAACGCTTACCGCCAACGAGGTCTATTCGCTGACGGCGTATCTGCTTGTCTTGAACAAGGTGATCCCGGAGGACACAGTGCTCGACAAAGACAGTCTGCCGAAGGTCAAGATGCCGATCGGCGAAGATTATGGTCGGCTGCCTGACTGGAAGCCGGCGACGCCGAGGCTTCAGGGCTATCCCTACTAGGGCCTGCGGGCGTCCACCAGGCCCAGGGGCGCGGGGCCTCGCCGGTCCTCGCCGAGGAAGCCCGTCTCACCCTGGAAAGAAGCCATGGCCCAAATCGAACTCAACGTGGATGGCAAGACGCATAGGATCGACGCTGATCCCGCCATGCCGTTGCTTTACGCGTTGCGTGACGACCTCGGCCTGAAAAACCCGCGTTTTGGCTGTGGCCTCGGCCAGTGCGGCGCCTGCACTGTGCTGGTCGATGGCTTGGCGTTGCGCTCCTGCATGATGGCGGTTGAAGCCATGATCGGGCGCAAGATCACGACGCTCGCGGGCATTCAGAAAGACGGCCGACCGCACAAGGTGCAGCAGGCGTTTATCGACGAGCAGGTTCCCCAGTGCGGCTTTTGCATCAGCGGCTGGATCATGACCTCCGTCGCGCTACTCGAAGACAACCCGAAGCCGGATGACGCGCAAATCCGCGCTGCGCTGGCCGGAGTGAAATGCCGTTGCGGCACGCATGTCGCCATACTACGCGCGGTCAAACGCGCCGCGATGGCTTAGCAGGCTGCTGAAAAACGCGTGGACAGCCCTCGTCCTTCGAGACGCCGCTGCGCGGCTCCTCAGGATGAGGAGTATTGGGGAATTATTGCGGTGGATTTGCCTTGGAAACCTCATCCTGAGGAGGTCAAAAGGACCGTCTCGAAGGACGAGGTTCTCACGCCAGCGTTTTTCAGCAGCCTGTTAGGCGAGCATACAGCGTTTGACTTGGCGTGAGCCACGCATCGACAATGGCGCACGTCGCCCCGCAACCTGAGCGAGCCCCATGATTATCGACATCTACACGCATATTGCTCCGAAAACATTTCTCGACAAAATGGCGACCCTGGCGCCAAAGCTCGGCAACATCGTCAACCGATTGCTGGCAGTGAAGCCGCTTTCCGATCTCGATCTGCGCTTCAAGGCGATGGACGCGGTGCCAGATTATCGCCAGCTCGTCTGCCTGCCCAATCCTTCGCTGGAGGATTTGGGGCCGGCGGACACCGGCCTCGAGATGGCGCGCATCGCCAACAACGAGATGGCCGACCTGTGCCGCAAACATCCCGACCGCTTTGTCGGTTTCGCCGCCGCCTTGCATCTGGGCGATGTCGACGGCGCCATACGCGAAGCCGACCGCGCCATCCATCAACTCGGCGCAAAAGGCGCGCTCATCTACAATCACGTCGCTGGTGTGCCGCTCGATGACAAGCGGTTCCGGCCTTTCTTTGCGGCAATGGCGCAATGGGATCGACCCATCTGGTTGCATCCGACCCGCACGGCTGACGTGCGCGACTACGCCAGCGAGGAGAAATCCCGCTTTGAGATGTGGTGGTGCTATGGCTGGCCATACGACACCTCGGTGGCGATGACGCGGCTGGTGTTTGACGGCCTGTTCGACCGCCATCCCGATCTGAAAATCATCACGCACCATTGCGGCGGCATGATTCCGTTTTTCGATGGTCGCGTCGGCGCTGGACTCGACGTGCTGGGTTCGCGCACCTCAGATGAAGATTATTCGCAGGTGTTGTCGTCGCTCAAAAAGCCGCACATGGAATATTTCAAATTGTTTTATGGCGACACTGCGATGTTTGGCGCAACGCTCGGCGTCAAGTGCGGCCTTGAATTTTTCGGCCCCTCGAAAATTGTTTTCGCTACCGATGCGCCGCTCGGGCCAATCAAGAAAACATTCGACGGGATCAACGGGATGGACATCGACGACGCCACCAGGCAGCAGATATTTTATGGGAATGCCGCCAAACTTCTCAAGCTTTGAGCGTGCGACGCTGGTGAAACACCTTTACGCAGCGCTAGCCTGCTTGATGGCGGCGCCGGCGGTCGCCGATCCGGTGCAAGATTTCTACAAGGGCAAACAACTGCAATTCATCATCCGCACGCCGGTTGGCGGCGATTACGACAGCTACTCGCGGCTGCTCGCCCATCACATGGGCAAGCACATTCCGGGCAAACCTGTCATCGTGCCGGTCAACATGCCGGGCGGCGGCGGCATCGTCGCGGCGAATTACGTTGGCGTCGCTGCGCCTAAAGACGGCACCGTGCTGACGATGGTCTCGCAAGGCTTGCCGGTCGATCAGGCGCTGGGTCTCAATACGAGTTTGCGCACGGACCTGCGCGCCTTCAACTGGATCGGTAACATCGTCAACGCCAACCAGCTGCTGGTGACGTGGCATACATCGCCAACGAAAACGCTCGAAGATGCGCGACGTCGCGTGACGCCGATCGGCTCGACGGGCGCGGGTTCGGTGTCGGTGCAATTGCCCGCGTTCTACAACAACGTGCTTGGCACGAAATTCAAGATTGTTGTCGGCTATCCCGGCGGACAGGAAATTGATCTCGCCATGGAGCGCGGCGAAGTTGAGGGGCGCGGCACCAACACGTTCACCGGTTATAGGACCTCAAAGCCGCACTACCTCACCGACAAGCTCATCACGCCATTGATTCAGGTTGGCGGCGCAAAGGAAGCCGGGCTGGCGACGACGCCGCTGTTGCTCGATCAGCAGGTCGAAGAGGCGAACAAGCCGTTGCTGGTTTATATGTCGAAAGCGGTGACGGTTGGGCGGCCTGTTGGCGTTGCGCCGGGTGTGCCAGCCGAGCGCGTGGCGGCGTTGCGGCGGGCTTTTGAGGCGACGTTGCGCGATCCTGAATTCATCGCCGAGGCGAAGCAGCAGAACGCCGAAATACGCCCGATGAGCGGCGAGGTGCTGGCGCAGGTGATACGCGATCTCATTGAGGCGCCGCAGGATGTGCGCGACCGCGTGAAGGTGGCGCTGGAGCCGAAAGCCGAAGACCTTGGCCGCACGGCACCGTAGCGCGCGATGACGCTAATTCGAAAACGTCGTCGCACTCCCGGTTTTTGGTTGAGCACGATCTTTTCCGAAAACCGGCATCCACTTTTCAGGACCATGCTCTGGCTACTTAACCCGCCGCTCGGTCATCAACGGTTTTTCCTGCATGAAGATGAGCGCCAGCCAGGCGACACCAAATGTCGCGGCGGTGCAGAAAAAGACAATGCGGAAATGTGCGGCGGCCTCGAGATGGTCGCCAAACAGCGATGGCGCGATGGCGCCGCCTTGCGCGACGCCCTGACCGCGCGTCGCCGCGCCCAATACGATCAGACCATAAATGGCGACGGTGGCGGTGGCGACGATGTTGCGTACGAAACTCATGGTCGCCGTGGAGATGCCGAGTTCGTGCAGCTCAACGACGTTTTGCATGGCGACAGTCGTCACCGGGGCAGCCGGGCCAAAGCCCGAGCCAATGATGGCGACAACGCAGAGAAACTCGATAAATCCGATGCTCTCGCAACGCCACGCCAGCCACAGGCAGGCGCAGACGCAAATGCTGAGGCTGGCGACAGGCGGATATTTGTAATGTGTAATACGCGACGCCAGTTGCGCGCCGACGAGCGCGCTGGCGTTAACGGTAATCATCAACGGAATGAGCGCCACGCCGGCGCCCGAGGGGGAATAGCCGTGTACGCCCTGCAAAAACATCGGCAGGTAAATGTTGAGGCCGGTGATCGAGGCCCAGCCGATGCCGTTGCAGAGTACCGCCTGGCGCACGATGGGATTGCGCAAAATGCCGAGGGGTATGAGTGGCTCTGTCGCGGTAAGAATGCGGCGAACAAAGCCGACCCAGCACAGCGCCGAAAACAGCGAGGCGCCAAGAATTTGCGGTGAACTCCAGCCGAAATTCACGCCGCCGGCGTTCAGCACAAACATGCACGAGGAACTCGCGGCGACGATCAGAACCGCGCCGGCTATATCGAGTTTGTGCGGACGTTCGTTTCGCGGCAGCTTTTTCAGTAGCTGCCACAACATCGCCAGCGCGATGGCGCCCATGGGGAGGTTGACCCAGAAGATCGCCGACCAGTGCAAATGCTGGGAGGCGAAGCCGCCCCAGGTCGGGCCAAGTGCGCCTGAGGTGATGTAAACGATGGAAAAATATGTGTAGTAGCGCGCGCGTTGCTTGGGCGGCGCGATGTCGCCGAGGATGGTCATGCCCATCGAGGTCATGCCGGCGGTGCCAAGTCCTTGCAGGGCGCGGCCAACAATCAGCATCGGCAAATTGACCGCGAGGGCCGAGACGAGCGAGGCCGCCATGAACACGCTGACGGCGATGAGCAACGCGATGCGACGCCCGATGCTGTCGCTGATCTTGCCGTAGAGCGGCGTCATCGCCGTCATGGTGAGCAAATTGGCGGCGACCACCCAGGACAGATACGAGGTGCTGCCGAGCGATTGACCAATGGTCGGCAACGCCGCTGAAACGACGGTTTGATCCATTGAGCCAATGAACACGGGCCACAAGGCGCCGGCGACAATCCAGAGCGTCTCGCGGTGGGTCAGCTTTGGCGTCATTGGGTCCGTAGGTCGCGCCGGAGCGTTCATGGTCTCGCTGTCCTTGTGAGCCGCGCGAGGGCGTATCGCGAAACGTCCGCAACTTTTACGGTACGCTTTAATGGCTTTCGTTGGCGAGGGAAATGGCGGCCCCGGCGCCAGCCGCATTTCGCTGCGTTGACGCTTTTGGCGTCGCGTGCAATGCCAAGCGTCAGACGGGGTTGCGGCTGTTTCCGGGCGCCAGCCCAAAATTCACGGAGTGAAGACATGATACGGATCGCCATCCTCGATGATTATCAGGATGTCGCCAAAGACTATGGCGACTGGAAAACATTGCCGACGGGAGCGCAGGCGACTTTTTTTCACGAAAATCTTGATAGCGTCGAACTCGCGGCGGACAGGCTGCGCGACTTCCCAGTCGTCGTGCTTATGCGTGAACGCATGGCGATGCCGAAGGCGTTGATCGACCGGCTGCCCAACCTGAAACTCATTATCACCACGGGCGGATCGAACCGCTCGCTCGATAGCGCGCACGCCAAAGCTAAGGGCATCACCTGCTGCTATACGCGCGGCGGCGATTCCACTGCGACGACGGTGGAGACGGCGTTTGCCTTGTTGCTGGGTCACGGGCGCGGCCTCGTCTACGAGGATCGCATGATGCGCGCCGGCAAATGGCAAACGACGATCCCGACAACCATCGCCGGCAAGACGCTGGGTATCATCGGGCTCGGGCGGCTCGGTTCGCGGATGGCGCGTACGGGCAAGGCATTCGAAATGAAAGTGCTGGCGTGGAGCCCCAATCTGACGGCCGAGAAAGCCAGCGCGCAGGGCGTTGACGCCGTCAGCAAGGACGAGCTGTTTTCGCGCGCCGACTATATCAGCGTGCACATGGTGTTGAGTGATCGCTCGCGCGGCCTGATCGGGGCGGCGGATATCGCGCGGATGAAACGCACTGCGGTGCTCATCAACACCTCGCGCGGCCCGCTCATCGACGAAGCCGCGATGCTCGCGGCGCTTCGGGAAAAGCGCATCGGCGGCGTCGGCCTCGACGTGTTCGACATAGAGCCACTGCCGGCGACGCACGAATTCCGGCGTCTCGACAATGCCGTGTTGAGCCCGCATCTGGGTTACGTCAGTGACGCCACCTACCGCGAATATTTCGAGGACATTCTCGACAACATCCTAAAGTGGATGGCGGGAACGCCGGTTCGCCTGATGGTATAAACGCTTGCGGCGTCACGGGCCGCGACAGATGACATTGAGCAGCGCCTGACGCTTGTCGACCTCGATGGCTTTCATGGCGCGCTCGATGGCCTTGGGCAACTGCGCTGGATCTTGCACGGCTTCGCCATAACCGTCGGCAACCTCGACGGCCTTCTCGAATTTCAGCGCCGGGTCGAAGTAGGTGAGCGGTTCGCGATTGCTCTTGGCGGCGTAGCCGTCGGGATAGACCTCGTGCGTGTTGCGCTTCACCGCGCCCCACATCTGGTTATTGTACCGTGGCATCATGCCCGAGACGGCGGAGATCGATATGGCTGGCCTGCGCGCCGTGCTGGAACTGATGGCGGAAGCGGGGGAGCTGAACTCGCCGCTTCCTGATGTGGCGAGCTTTGTCGAGCCGGCCTATCTGAAAGCGGCGATGGCGAAGTAGGACTTGTGCAAATTCAGAAGCCTGAACCTTGCCATGCAGTGATCGGTTTGTCATGCTGGTGCGTATCTGGAGTTCCAACCGGGGACGACACAATGCATCGTCGGGAATTTATGGCAACGGCGGCGGCGTGCGTCGCCTCTCCGGCTTTCGCGCAGGTTAGCGCGCGCACCTGCTATCCCCTCCAGTTTGACAGGCTCGAAGGCGGCGCTCTCGCTCTGGGCGATTTCGCCGGCAAGCCGATACTGGTCGTCAACACCGCCTCGTTTTGCGGATATACACCGCAGTTTGAGGGCTTGCAGGCGCTGTGGTCACAAATGGGACCGCGCGGCCTCCACATGATCGGCGTGCCGTCAAATGATTTTGGTGGGCAGGAGCCGGGCGGTCCGCAGGAAATTCGCCAGACCGCCAGCCAGTTTCACGTCAGCTTCCCGCTTGCCGCGAAAGTCAGGGTGACCGGCGCCGAGGCGCATCCCTTCTACAAATGGGCGGCGCTGGAGAAGCCGCGCGAACTGCCGCGCTGGAATTTCCACAAATATCTCATCGGCCACGACGGCCACGTCGCCGCGTCGTTTTCGACAGATGTGACGCCTGGGGATTCGCGTATTCTTGTGGCAATCGACCGGGAATTGCGCGCCGGCGCGGGTTAGAACGTGATCCCGAAAAGTGGACGCCGGTTTTCGGAAAAGATCATGTTCAATTAAAAACCTCTAGCAGGCTGCTGAAAAACGCGTGGACAGCGCTCGTCCTTCGAGACGCCGCTGCGCGGCTCCTCAGGATGAGGACTATTGGGGAATTATTGCGGTTCA
>JAYTTW010000026.1:0-11930 GCA_043744855.1 Hyphomicrobiales bacterium | reverse complement strand
CCTCCGCCGGCGCGTCGACAAGAAAGAAGTGCCGGCCCGCTGCATTGGCTGTGGCAATCGCCGCGCCCATATCCTCGGCGGTTTTGAAGCGCTGACGGTCGAGCGCAAACTCTGCGCCGCTCACCCGACGCGACGCGACCGAATCCTCGATGCCAATTTGCGCTCCCGCGAAGGGATGATCGCGGGTCTTCAAAATGATGCGCTCATAGGCGCGCCGTGACTCGTAACGCGAATCGCCATCGATTTCGAAAAATCCGATCGGCACTTGCACGAGCGACGGAACTTGGACGAGCGAAGGAACTTGGACGAGCGTCGGCGCTTGCACAAGCGAGGGTTCGCTGGGCGGCGCCGCGACAGCCGGCGGCGTTACCGCAGCCGGTGTTTGCGCGGCCGCCGATGAAAGTCCGCACCACAGCGCGCCAAGCAGGCCGCCACTGCGCAGCTTTGCCAAGGTTTTACTCATCGATCACGATGCCCCACGGCACCCGTCCGGCAGGCGCCGAAGTCACCGCCTTCCGACTGGCAACGTCGACAACCGTGATGTCGTCGCCAAGCCCGTTGGCGACGTACAGCGTCTTCTCGTCTTTCGACAACGTGACGCCCCACGATCGCTTGCCGACGAGGACATAAGCCAAAACCTTTTTGGTCGCGACATCGACGAAGGCCACATGCGCCGCATGTCCCAGCGTAACGAAGGCGGTCTTGCCGTCTTTCGTCATGGTGACGCCAACCGGCGTAACATCGCTCTTGCGCATGCCTGGCGGCAGAAACTCGATCTTTCCGGCAGTCTCAAATTTTTGCCGGTCGATGATCCACACTTCGCCTGACAATTCGGTCGTCACCCACAACTCCTTGCCGTCGGGCGTCGCGACGAAACGGCGCGGGCGCGTCCCCACGACAACGTCCTGCAGGACAGCGCCAGCCTCGGGGTCGACAAGATGCACGAGGTCGCCGACTTCGGAGGTGACGTAAACGGATTTTCCGTCTTCGTGGATGTAGACGCCTTCGGGCTCTGCGCCGGTGGGAACCTCGTGCACCGTGACGCCCTGATCGAGATCAATGACGGAAAGCGACGAGCCTTCTTCGTTGGTGACGTAGATACGTCGCCTGGTTTCGTCGATGGCGAACGTTTCCGGGCTCGCCCCGGTCGGAATTTTTCGCACGACCGCGAGTTTGGCGACATCGATCACATCAATCACGTCATCATCGCCGCAGGCGACATACAATAAGGTATGATCGGCGTTGAAATGCAGGTCGCGCGGCCGCCGCGAAACCTTCAAATCTTTCACAACTTTCAGCGTTTTCGGGTCGAGCACGATCAGGTTGTTGGATTTTTCGTTGCTGACGAAAATCAGGCCGGTGTCTTTCGCCGGGGCGGGAGTGGCAAAAAACGCTGTGGCGGCAAGCAATGCGCTGGCCACCAAGACAGCCGCCGGCAGTTTTGTGGCGTGCGTCAAAATTTTGGCTCCGTTTTCAACATTCCGCCCGCGCCTAACTCATTGCTTCCTGGCGAGTGTAGGCCTAATTTTTCGGCTGCCGCAAGCGAGGCGACGCGGCGGAGAGAAAAATGCGGCAAACATCTGGTTCACAGGATGTCGACGCGGTGTTGCGTCTGCAAAATCTGGCGCGCGCCTACGGTCCGGTGCGCGCCGTCGATGACGTGACCCTCAGCGTCGCTGCGGGGCAATTCGTTGCGCTTCTCGGCCCGAACGGGGCTGGAAAGTCGACGCTGTTCCAACTGCTTTCCGGGCTCTTCACGCCCGATTCCGGCATCATCGAAGTCATGGAGCACGATATGCGGCGTAACCCAGTGCCGGCCCTCGCCAGTCTTGGAATCGTCTTTCAGCAATCGACGCTCGATCTCGAGTTGACGGTTCGCGGCAATCTGCTTTTTCACACGGGCCTGCACGGCATTCCCGGGCGCCTTGCGCGCCAGCGCATCGAGCGGGAACTGGTAGCGTTGGGAATAGCAGAACTCGCCGACAAAAAAGCCGCAACGCTGTCCGGTGGCAACCGGCGCCGCGTCGAGCTGGCCCGCGCGATGTTGCATGAGCCCAGGCTTTTACTGATGGACGAGGCGACCGTCGGCCTCGATATCCAAAGCCGGGCTGAGCTTCGCAAGATTATCCGCAAGCTTCGCGACGAGCGCAACGTCGCTATTCTCTGGGCCACCCATCTCGCCGATGAGGTCGTCGACGCCGACCGCGTCGTCGTGCTCCACAAGGGCCGCATCCTTCAGGACACGACGCCGCAAGGCCTGCTCGCCGCGACAGGCGCCGCCACCATCGAGGCGGCGTTTTTGAGCCTGACAGGGATTGCAGCGCCTGCTGCGTAGCGCGGCAAAAGGCGCATCACGTCGAGGATTCCGTCCGTCAAAAAATCCCGGCCCTATTGCCGTTCTTCGCGGTAAAAACCGAGTTTTTCCTGCGCGGCGCGGTCGGAGAACGTGAAGAAGATCGCGTCGCTGGAGGCGCGCACCTTTGACCACATCCACGCCGGAATGCCCGCCACATCGCTCTCGCCGGCGGTGAACATCTTGCCGTCGACTTCGAGGCTTATCTCGCCCTCCAGCACGACCAGCGTGCGTCCATCCGTCGAGCGAATTGGCTTGGTTTCAAAGCCCTTGGGCACTTGCGTCAGCCATGTGGCGATCGTCGGCATGGCCCAGCCGCCGTCTTGCGGATTGACGTAACGCAGCGCGTGCGCCAGATGCGCGTCGGGCGGGTTTGCAGAGCTGACCTGCATCAGGGCGGGGCGCGATTTCGCATACGAGTAATTGAAGATCGGCGAGGTCTCGCCAAACGGCGAGTGCGGCTGCATGGGGCCGAGGCCGGAGCCAAACATCGCCTCGGAGTACCCGATGGGTTTCGACACAAGCTGCGTCTTGTCGTTCGCGTGATCCATAAAGGCGGACTCGAAAAAGTTCACCATGTGCAAATCGAGGCCATCGACCCAGATCACCGGTTTGTGGTTTTCCTGCCCGTGATCGTGCCACGTCATGGCCGGCGTGATGACGAGATCACCACGCTGCATCTCGGTTTTTTCACCAGCAACCGCAGTGTAGCCGCCATGGCCTTCCAGCACCATGCGCAGCGCAGACGCGGTGTGGCGATGCGCCGGCGCAATCTCGCCCGGCATGATCAACTGGTAGCCAGCGTACATCGTGGCGGAAATGCGCGAGCCGCCGGGCATCGCCGGATTCTCCAGCACAAGCACGCGACGCTCGGCTTCCTCGGCTGTCAGCAGGTCACCGGCTTCCATCAGCAGCGGCCGCGCGTCAGCGAATTTCCAGACGTGCGGTGCGAATTTTGACTTGGGCTGTTCCGGCACCAGGCCCTTCAGCACCTCCCACAAAGGCGCCATGGCTTTGGGCGTCAGCCGGTCATAGAATTTCTGTCGGTCGGCTGGAATGGCGGGGGCGACGTTGACGTTCATGACGGTCTCCTGCGTGACGCAAATTCATGACGACAAGCCTAACATTTCCATCGCCGAGGGGAAAGACGCGCCGGTTCAGGCTATAGCGGAGCGATGGTCGTCGATGATGAACACGAACAGGTTGGCGATTACGATGGTGAAGGCCATAAAGTAAAACGTCGATAACAGCCCGTAATGGTCGGCGAGAATACCACAGATCAACGGTCCCGCTGCGTTGCCAATCGCCTGAATGCCAAACAGCAGTCCGATAGCCGAGCCGCCCATGTTTTTCGGCGTCGCATCGAGCGTCCAGGCTTGCAGCACAGCGCGAATGGCGAACAGGAAGAAGCCCAGCGTGGCGACGAGGAATACAAATGCCGGCGTGCCGCCAGCGAAAATCATCGCCACTAGCACCACGCCTGTCATGACCATGCTTGACATCATGATGCTCTTGCGTCCGACCTTGTCCGACATGGACCCGGCGATGGGCGCAGCAATAAAGCCGCACAATTGCAGGCCCATCATGGCGGCGCCGACTTTCCACGCGTCGTAGCCCATGATGTTGGCGAGATAGAGCGGGATGAAAACCATCAATGAGCCCTGCGTCATCGCGCGGAAGGCGGAGCTCGTCGCAAGCAACATCAGCGTCTTGTTTTTCAGCAGGCCGCTGAAGCCACGCACGACTTCGCGCAGGCTGAGCCTTTCCTCATCGGCTTTGGCCTTGCTGCTCATCTGCAGTTTGCCGAGATACCAAAGCAGCGCAATCGACATGAAGATGCCGGGGATGACGTTGAAGATCATCACTTCACGCCAACTGACGCCGCTGAACTGAAAGGCCGAGCCGATGGCGAAGCCGCTGAGTAGCGCGCCCGCGACAAACGGCGCGACGGCGTCGCCAATGTTGCCGCCCATGCCGTGGATGGACACAACGAGGCCTTTATGATCCGGAAACCGCCGCGCTAGGGTCGGAATTGCCGTGGGGTGCCAGAGGGTATTGCCGATGCCGATGAGGACGGCGCAGGCCACCAGCATCCAGTAGGCGTGCGTCGTCGCCATGATCATGTAGGGAATGCCGATCCACGCCAGCGACAGGGCCATCATCAGGCCCTTGCGACCCACCGCGTCGCAGATGATGCCGCCGGGCACGTTGGAGATCGCCCCGGCGACCGCTTGCGCCGTCACGATGGAGGCGATCTGCGTATAACTCAGGCCAAGTTCGTGACCGATGACGGGCGCCAGCACGTAAAACGTTGCGGGATACCAGTGGGTGAGCGCGTGGCCGATGGTGATGACCCAGACCTCGACGAAGGCGCGCTTGCTGTCGGTCGTCTCCACGCCCGTGGCGGTGATTGCGGTCATTCGGACGTTTCCTGGACTTGGCTAGGGATTGGCTTGGCTAGGGATTGGCATGGGCGGAGTTGCCATTTGCGGGTCGAATGTCGCAACAATAATCCCGCTGCGCGTTACACGCAATCGCCGCAGGGCGGGCGCTAAAGCTCACGCCCAATCGCCCGGTCGAGCGACCATGGGCCGCCGCCGCGCAACGCGATGGCAAGGCAGATGCAACCCCACATCAACGTGTATTCATAGCCGCGATTGAGCCACGAAAAGCCGTTGCCCCAGTACAGAATGAACGTCAGGAATCCCATTTCGATGGCGTTGGCGGCGGCGAAAAATCGCGTCAAAAGGCCAAGCATTATGCACAGGCCGCCCACCCCCTCCACAAAGGTGAGCAGCAACGCCATCTCGAACGTGTGGCCGCCAGCCCAAGGTATCGAATCCTGCAACGATTTTGCTTGCGCTGCGGGGCCGCGCAACACCTTGCCCCAACCGTGCACCAGCAGAACCCAGCCGGCGCCGAACCGCACGATCAGCCACGACAGCGGCACAGCGAAGTCGTAGAATCTGTTTAGTCCCGGCAGCAACAGTTTTGGTTCAGCGGATGAAGGCTCGCTCACAAATACCTCCCGGTAACCGGCTGTTCGAGCATGATCCCGAAAAGTGGACGCCGGTTTTCGGAGAAGATCATGCTCAAACAAAAACCTGGAGTGCGACGACGATTCGAAGAAACGTCATCGCAGTCTAGCACGCCGCCGACCGCCGCCAAATACGCTCACGTTATGGCTTTGTCGATTTCTTGAACTCAAGGTTGGGCGACGGGCGACAGCTCACTGCCGACCGCCCTAATCCCCAATCGGCGCGGGATCGTAAAGCCACGCCATCGACTCAAACGCTTGCTCGGGTGTGCGCTCGCCAAGCACCGCGTTGCGCAGGTCGCGTGTGGCGCCAGCTGCGTGATAAACTTCGCCATAGAGCTTCGCCGTCAGTTGCACGCGAGCCGTGCGGAGATAGCGCAGCTTCTGATAGGCGAGGAATGCAGCGTTCCAGTCGCCATTGCATTTTCTCACCTCGCTGGCGAGACAGACAGCGTCCTCGATCGCCATGTTGGCGCCCTGCGCCAGATATTGCAGCATCGGATGCGCGGCGTCGCCGAGCAGCGTCACGTTGCCTTTCGTCCAGTCGCGGATCGGCGGCCGATCGCACAGCACCCACATGCGCCAGCTCTCGATTTTTCCCAGCAACGCTTTGACCGGCTCGCACGCGCCGGCGAAACGCTCATGCAACTCGGCCGGATCGCCGAAAGCGTCCCACCCCTCCGAAAACTTGTTCGAATGGAAGGTTGCGACCAGGTTGAACAGCTCCCCACCGCGCACCGGGTACTGCACGAGATGGGTTTTTTCGCCCGCCCAAATGACCATCATCTGCCAACGCAAATGTTCGGGAATGTCGCTGGTTTTGATCACGGCACGATAAGTGATATGGCCGGAAACATCGGGTTTTCCATCGCCGACAATTTTCTCGCGCACGCCCGACCACAAACCGTCGGCGCCAATCAGGGCGCAGCCCTCAAACATTTCCCCGTCATCAGTGCGCGCTGTCACCCGGTCGCCAACATCCTCGAAGTCGGCGACCTTGCAGCCATTGCGCAGGCTGACGAAATTGCTGTTCGCCTGGCATTGTTCGAGCAGCACACGATGCAGATCAACGCGATGGATAACGCCGTAAGGGTGCTTGAAGCGCTCCAGAAAAGCCTCGTTAAGCGGCAAGGTCGTGACTTCCTCGCCGGTGATGCAGTCGCGCATCATCAGACCCTTGGGGAAGACCGCGTATTTGTTGACCTCGGCGGTAATGCCGAGCTTGTCGAACATGGCGAACACGTTGGGTCCAAGTTGCAGGCCCGCGCCGATTTCGCCGAACTCCGGCGCCTGCTCCAGCACAACGCTCGAAAATCCTTTGCGGGACAGGGCCAGCGCGCACGCCAGACCGCCAATGCCGCCGCCGATTATCAGAAAGGGAAGTGTCTTGCCTGACATGGATTTCCCCAGGTTGATTTCCCTCAGGGTTGTTGACCGCGACGCGCCTCGGCGAACCCAAGCGGCGATCCTAGGCCGCCCGCACCTTTACCTGCATCGAGCCGAGCTTATCGATCCTCGCGTCGATCACATCGCCCGGTACGACGGGGCCGACGCCATCCGGCGTGCCGGTCATGATCACGTCGCCGGGATGCAGCGTGTAATAAGACGAGGCCCAGACGATCAGCTCGCGCACCTTGACCAGCAGCTTGGCGGTGTTGTTGCTTTGCCGCGGCTCACCGTTGACGGTGAGCACCAGGTCGAGATCGTGCGGATCGCCGATTTCGTCTGACGTGGTGAGGTAGGGGCCAAGCACGGTGTAGCTGTCGAGCGATTTGCGCATCGAACGCTCCTCAGCGCCACGCACGGTCATGTCGAGGCCGATACAATAGGCGGCGACATGCTCGAGCGCGTTCTCATAGGTCACGTTGTGGGCGGTCTTGCCGATGATTGCGACGAGTTCGATTTCGTGGTCGTTGCGGCGGTCCTGGTGCACAGTGGCAACGCCGGCGCTGGGGCCGACGATGGAGGAAGTCGCCTTGAGAAACAGGCCAATGGTTTGAATTTTGACGATGTCCTTGCCGTGGCGAATTTCCGGATCGAACTCCGCCTCGTCGTAATGCGCCTGATAGTTCACCGGCGCCGCAACGATTTTGCCGGGGTTCGCAACGGGCGCCAACAGCGTCGCGCCGGCGAGGGGGATCGACTTTGCAGCCTTCGCCAATTCGAGAATTTTAGGCTTCAGCCTGTCGAGATTGGCGATGAGCTGATCGCCGTGCGGCATCGGCCATCGATGCGCCGGCAGGGCGTCGAGCGCCGAAGTGACGTCGCGAATTTGATCGCCTTCCACGAGGCCGAGGCGATTGTCGTTGAAGCGGCAGAGTTTCATGTCGGTCCTCGTTGTTGAAGGGTTGGCGCGCTCAGAGTTTCCCCTGCGCGCGCATCACCCAGAAATCCCACGCGCGGTTGATTTGCGACGCGATGTTGCGCGCCGAGGTCGAGGCTTCGCCCTGGGTTAGCGGAATGAAGTCGCCAAGGCTCATCGCTTCGGACTGCATTTTCGCGTTGACCTCGGTGTAGACGGCGCGGAAAACCACTTCGCGAATGCTTGAGCCTACCACGGTCGAGCCGTGACCGCGCATCAGCGCGCATTCGCATTTGCCAAGCGTCTGCGCCAGCGCCGCGCCAAGCTTCGAATTGGTGATCAGCAGATCGCTCGACTCTCCCGCGTGATCCCGGATTTCGAAAACCGGTGTGCACATGCCGAGAAATCCGCTCATGTGACACACCGGCAAAAACTTTGCCTTGCGCGAGATGCTGAACGGCACGACGGACGGCGAGTGCGAATGCACCACGGCCATCACATCGGGCCGGGCGCGAAACACTTCGCCGTGAATAAAGCGTTCCAGATAAACCGAACGTCCGGCGGCGTTGAGTGGATTGCCGTCAAAATCGAACTCGACGATATCGGCGGCGGTGACCAGCGCCGGCGCCATATTGCGCGCCAGCAAGAAGCGTTCAGGCTGTTTGTCGTGGCGCACGCTGATGTGGCCGAAGGCGTCGACAACGCCCTCGCGAAAAAGGATTCGATTGGCCATCGCCAGTTCCTCGGCAAGTGCGGGATCGAACGCCGGCCCGCCGCCGGCCCGGTCCGCCACTTGCGAAGTGAAGGCGACGCCTTCCAGGCTGTTGGTTGCCAGGCTGCTGGTTGCCAAGCTGTTGGTTGCGGCCTTGACGCCTTCAGGGTTCGTCATTGTGCACCGCTCCGATCCGCTTCGCACGCCATGGTTTGGAGCGTGCGGAAGAGACTAAGCGGTCCAATTGACAGGCGAACGCCGGTCAGTCAAGCAGCGCAAAGGCTGTCGCCTGGCGTGGCGAAAGCATAATTACAGGGGCGATCATGGCGGGCAGGAGCGCGGCAGCGAAAGCTGGATCGGGAGTTGCGAAAAAGCTCGCGCCCGACATCGAAAACCCGCAAGGCGCGTCGAAGTCTGGCGCGCTGTTCGGCTCCGATATCATGGCTGAAGCCTTGGCGGCGCTGAACGTGCCTTATGTTGCGCTGAACCCGGGCGCCTCTTATCGCGGCTTGCACGATTCAATCGTCAACTATCTCGGCAACGAGAGCCCCAAAATGATCCTCTGCCTGCATGAGGAGCATGCCATCGCCATCGCGCACGGGTATGCAAAAGTCACCGGTAAGCCAATGGCGGCCGCCATCCACTCGAACGTTGGCCTGATGCACGCGTCGATGGCGATTTTCAACGCCTGGTGTGATCGCCAGCCGATGATCATCATTGGCGCGACCGGCAATGTCGACGCCGTCAAGCGCCGCCCGTGGATTGAATGGATTCACACCTCGCGCGACCAGGCCTCCATGGTGCGCCACTATGTCAAATGGGACGATCAGCCCGGCTCCGTTGGGGCCGCGCGCGAATCCATTTTGCGCGCCGGATGGCTGGCGACGACGGCGCCGATGGGGCCAACCTATGTGGTGCTCGATGTCGAATTGCAGGAGCAAAGCGCCAGCGAGCCGCTGCCGCCCATCGAGCCGCAGCGCTACATGCCGAAGGTCGCGCACAACGCCGATCCGGCGCAGGCCAAAGCCACCGTCGACGCCTTGCTGAACGCGAAAAATCCGCTGATCCTCATGGGTCGCGTGTCGCGCGATGAAAAACATTGGGTGCAACGCGTCGAACTCGCTGAAAAACTTGGCGCGCGCGTCGCCACCGATACCAAAGTGGGCGCCGCCTTTCCGACCGCGCATCCCCTGCACGTCGGCGCCGCCGGCTCCGGGTCCGCCAGCGAGGTGATGCAGGCAATCAAGGCCGCCGATGTCATTCTCAGTCTCGACTGGGTCGATCTTGCGGGGACCCTCAAGACGGCGCTTGGCGACCGCGAGACCAGCGCCAAAGTCATTCAGGTCACGCTCGACCACGTTCTTCACAACGGCTGGAGCATGGACCACATGGGCCTCGCCACTGTCGATGCGTTGATCCCCGCTGAGACTGATCTGGCGGTTGGCGAGATGTTGCGGGCGCTCGAAGGCAAGCCTGTGCGTCACCACGGCGGCAAAGCCAATGAACTCCTGTCGCCGGCGCTGAAGGCCGGCCCGATCTCCGTCAACCAGATGGTGGTCGCCTTGCGGCAGGTGGTCGGCGACAACGCGGTTTCGCTATTGCAGTTGCCGCTATCGTGGAACACAAAAACCTGGCACTTCGATCATCCGCTTGATTATATCGGCAGCGATGGCGGCGGCGGCATTGGGTCTGGACCGGGCCTGTCGATTGGCGCAGCGCTGGCGTTGCGCGACAGCGGCAGGTTGCCGATTTCGATCATCGGCGACGGCAACTTCATGATGGGTTGTCAGGCCGTCTGGACCGCTGTGCACTACAAAATTCCGTTGCTGATGATCGTCGCGAACAACCAGTCCTTCTATAACGATGAACTGCATCAGGAGCGCATGGCGCGGATGCGCAATCGCCCCGTCGAGAACAAGTGGATCGGTCAGCGCATGTCGGACCCGGAACTGGATCTGGCGACCATCGCGCGCGGCCAAGGCGCTATCGGCTACGGCCCGGTGAAGGACGCGAGCGAACTTGTCGATGTCTTCACCAAAGCCGTGAAAGACCTCGAAGGCGGGCACGTTGTCGTCGTCGATATCAGGGTGTTGCCGGGGTATGCGGAGTAGGGTACTCGCGGCGTCTGCCTCAGCGGATGAAATACTTGAACATCTCGTCGAGTTCCGCCTGGCTGAACGGCTTGGCGATGAATTTCAGCGCCACCGCGTCTTGCGTTGCCTGATCAAGCCCGCCGAGGCGCCTGAGATCGAGAGCTTCGCGACTATAATAGTCGTCACGCGCGATTTGCGTTTCATGCGCCGGCAGATCGTAAAATTTGGCGAACGTCTGCACGGCTTCCTCGCCTTGGTACATCCAGTCGAGCGTTTCCCCGTAAGCCGCCAGAAAACGTTTCGCGACATCGGTTCGCTTCGTCACAAAGTCGAGGTTGGCGACATGCAGTCGCGCCGTCATGTCGCGATACTCGGGAATATCGTTGTAGCGGGCGACGACGCGAATTTTCTTGTCCGCCAGTTGCGCAATGCCGAAGGGAACAGCGGCCCAGCCAATATCCACCTGTCCCGACATGACTTGCGTGTACGTTGCCGCCGAAGCGCCAGTCGCCACCGCCTTCATGTCGACGCCGGATTGTTTGATCAGCGTCAAGGTCGCCAGATTCGAGGAGGATCCGTTGGCTGAGTACGAAATGGTTTTTCCCGCAGCGTCGTGCAGCGACTGGATGGGCGACTGCATCGGCACGTACCAGAAAATATCCTGTGCGCCGGTGATCGAACTGGCGATGGGCCGCACCGGGGCGCCCTTCGAAAAAGTCGACATGACCGCAGCCGTGCCCGTCGACACCGCAACATCGACGCTCCCGGAAATCAGCGCCTGCATGGTTTCGCCGCCGCCGGACGTGTAGAGCGTCTCGACCTTGATGTTGTGCTTGCCGAAAATCCCTTTGACCTGACCGATATCGGGGGGCGAGGTTTCCCACGTGCCGCGCTGGGGAATCGCCACTTTCACCAAGTCCAGCGTCTGCGCGCCCGCCGATGCGCCCTGCAACAGCCAGAGTACGGCGATTCCGGTGAATTTGATTTTTTCCATATCGCCTCCGGCATTTTTTGGGCGGTCTGGCGACGCTCCCGACAACCTGGCCTGCCGCAGCGCCGCGACCGCGTTTCCCTGTTTGCCCGGCAGGGTAAACCGCCGCCGCGAACCACACAACGTCCAGCCACGATAGTGTAACGCCCCGGTTCAGAGGTCCCTTTTTACCGAAGTAGAGAGGTTTCCTTTTTGCTTCAAGGATGCGCGGTCACGTGTACGGGGATATTTTGACGATGAGTGCCGAAAGTAACGACGATTTTTGAGACCCTTTGCAGGATGTCTTTATCGCGCCTTAAAACCTGTAGTTGAAACGACCGGCAAAACTTGATACCGTTGTTTTCTTAGAGTCTATCCGGAAACATTACGCTGGGTTGCATAACTTTCTCAACATGAGCCGGATGGAGGACAAACGCAGGAATGCGAGGGCTTTCTGATTGAA
>JAYTTW010000025.1:0-39321 GCA_043744855.1 Hyphomicrobiales bacterium | reverse complement strand
GCCAGCCCAGACCCAAGGCTCCCGTCAAGGCAATCATATTCCGGCGGTTCACCTGAAAACCTTTCGCCGACAGGGGGTCCGCGCCAACGACACCCAGGGCGCGCGACACCTAAGGCGCCTTCGGCTGCGTTGACGGCGCCGGCGGGTTATTGCCGGCCTTGTCGTCCGTCATATAGGCGCATGGCGATGGCTCTGAAATCGTCACAATGAAATCAGCGAATACCGGAACCAGACAGCCATCGGCGTATTTCAAGGTCGCGTGCGCGTTCTTGCCCGGCGCGAGGCGCGTCCCGACTTTCAGCGACGCACCAACGACAACCGGCGAAAACATATTGCCTCCTACCGGGTTCGCCAGAATGCTCCCGTCGGCTTCGACGAGGCTCGCGTCGGCGAACGCACCGCCCGCTGAACCGCACAGCAGCGTCGCGCACAGAGCCAAACCGAAAAGTTTCATGATACTGCCTGACCCAAAACAGCGCCGCCTGTGCGAAAGCGCTGCGGCTTATCGATAGTACACATCGCCAGTGCGCAAAAGCCACAGCGTCCAGAAATGACTCGTCCAGAAATAACCCGTCCAGAATTGCAACTTTGCTGGCGTCTCGCCCATCACCGCCGTTGGCGCGATTTCCCAGCAAGGCGCCGACGCGTTAAACAGCCACTCAGGATGGCTCCAACACGGAATTCTCCCGATGCTCGCTGAAATTTCCGCACGCGCTGAACTGGTTGACGCCATTCGTATGCTCGAACGCGCCAACGTCGTCGATTACAACGGCCATTTTTCCGCCCGCGTTGGCGACAACCGGCTGCTCATCAACTCCGGCCCGTCCGTGCGCGGCGCGCTTAAGCCGGCTGACATCATCGGCATCGATCTCGACGGCAAGCCACTCGACGGCAATGTGCCGCCGCCGCTCGAATTTCATCTGCATTCTGAAATCTATCGGGCGCGGCCCGAGGTTCACGCCATCGTCCACACGCATCCGCGCTGGTCGACCTATCTGTCGATGACGGGCACGCCCTACAAGCCGGTTTATGCGCAAGGCGTGCTGCTCGGCAAAATTCCGACGTTTGACAGCCCCAACTCCATCAACACGAAGGCGATGGGAGAGCAGCTTGCCAGGCAGCTTGGCGAACGGCCGTCCATCCTGCTCAAATCGCATGGCGTCACTGTCGTCGGCGCCGATATCGTCGAGGCGTTCACCTTGGCCATCTACCTGGAAGAGAACAGCGAACGCCAGTACATGGCCATGCAGATCGGCGAGCCCTATGTGTTCAGCGAGGCCGAGCAAGAACTTTGCCGCGAAAAGCTTTGGACCCCCAGCCTGTTCAAAAAAACCTGGGATCACTACCGTTCAAAACTGCCACAATGAATTCCGCCGCAAGACAGGCGGACAGCGGGAGGCAAATGCATGAAAGGCAGGATTGATTTTGCGGCGGCGTTGATTTCGCTGGCGCTTGTCGCTCCCTTGCAGGCGCAAGAGGCGGTCGCAGATTTTTATCGCGGCAAACAGATCAACGTTGTCGTCGGATCGAGCGCGGGCGGCGGCTACGATCTGTATGGACGCCTGGTCGCCCGCCACATCGGCAAATATATTCCCGGCGCGCCCAACGTTGTCGTGCAAAACATGCCGGGCGCCTCTGGCAACACATCGGCGGCCTACGTCGCCAATGTCGCCGCCAAGGACGGCACGTTCATCGGTGCGCCCCAGGCGGGTTCCCTCGTCGATCAGTTGATCAGTCCGAACGCGGCGCAGATCAAACACGATGCGCGTAAATTCAACTTTATTGGCAGCGCCAATTCGGAGGTGTTCACCTGCCTCGTGCGCGAGGATTCGCCGATCCAGACTTTTGACGAACTCTTCACCAAAGAGATCATTCTGGGTTCGAGCGGCGGCACGACGCGCGACATGCCGATGGCGCTGAAAAACATTCTCGGCGCGAAAATCCGTTTTGTGCAGGGCTACGCTGGCACCCGCGAAATCGGCATGGCCATCGAGAAGGGCGAAGTCCAGGGCCTTTGCGGCATGGGTTGGACATCCATTCAGTCGCAACGGCCCGACTGGTTCGCCAACAAGCTCGTGCGCGTGCTGGTGCAGGAAGCCACCTCTGGCGATCCCGACCTCAACGCGCAGAAGGTGCCGCTCTCCGTCGATTACGTCAAAGACCCGACGCAGCGGCAAATGCTGGAATTGCTGTATTCGCAGGGTGTGTTCACGCGGCCGTTCTTCGTCGCGCCGGAAGTCCCGCCCGAGCGCGTCGCCGCCCTGCGCACAGCCTTCGTAAAGGCGCTGTCCGACCCGCTGGCCATCGCCGAGGCGGAAAAGCAGAAGCTCGTTATCTCTATTATTGACGGCGTTTCCCTGCAGGCCATCGTCGAAAAAGTTTACACGATCCCGCCGCCGGTCATCGCCCGCCTGAAAGCCGCCATCGAGGGCGAGTGAGTGAGCAGCAGAGTGAGCTAACGACGCGAGGTTTTTCGTGCCGGCTTTTGGCGCGTCGGGGATTTCGCAGCAGGCTTTTTCGCAACAGCCTTTTTCGCAGCAGGCTTTTTCTTGGCGACGACGGCCATTTTCGAGCCCTGCACGGGCAGGCGCGCGACGTCAGGGCCATCGTCAAGCTGCATATCGAACACGCACAGCAGCGCCGCCGTGCTGGCGTAATTTCCCATCAACTGGACGAGATCGATCAAGCCCTTCGTGCCGAAGCGTTGCTGGGCGCGCGCATAGGTTTTCGGCGACACCTTGCGTTTGCCAAAAGCCTCACGGCCAAGCTCGATGATGATCTTGTCGGTCGGCTCAAGCCCGGCGGTTGGCTTGTGATGCTTGATGACGTCAATCACCTTGCTGGGCACACCGACGCCAAGCCCCTCGGGCTCGTGCGCCGCCCACTCGAAGCGACTGTCGCACATGCGCGCCGTGATGAGGATCGCGGTCTCTCGCACACGCGGCGATTCCGGCGCATCAAAGCGCAGGTATCGCCCGACGGGTCGGCTGAGCCTCGCCAGCGCAGGCGAATGCAGCCCGATGCCACCTGGCCCTTTCAGTCCGCGAATGGTGCCGCCCTTGGGGTCCGTGTGCGCGTCAAACATCGCCTTGCCCTCGTCATCGAGGCTTTCGCGTCGCACCAGCGGCAGTCGGCAGCGCGAGTCCGGATCAATGTCGGGCGGCAGCATGAGATATCCTCCAGCATGTTTTTCAGGCAGCACTTTAGCCAGAAAAGGCGGCGCGACAACTGGTCAAAGCGTCGCCTCGATCATGGCTCGCAGTTGCGGCGTCACGCGGGGATCGATGCCAAACCACGAGCGCCATGCGGGGCGGCCCTGATGCAGCAGCATGCCGAGGCCATTCACGGTTTGATGGCCGCGCCGGCGCGCCTCCGCCAGCAGGGGGGTTTCGGCGGGAATGTAGATGATGTCAGCGACGCGCGCGGCTTTGGGCAGTTTCTCCAGCGACAAGTCGAGCGGCGCGAAATGCACCATTCCCTGGCTCGTCGTGTTGACCAGCAACGCAGCGCCCTCGAGCGCCGCTTGACGATCCTCCCAGGGGGTTACCGACACCGGGCCGCCGACGGACTGCGCCAGCGCCTGAGCCCGCGCCAGCGTGCGGTTGACGAGGCGGATTTCGCGCGCTCCTCGCTCCGCCAGCGCGTAGACAACCGCCCGCGCCGCGCCGCCGGCGCCCATCACGACCGCCGGCCCCGCCTCGGCACGCCAGCCCGGAAACGCTTCGAGCAGACTTTCGGTGAATCCGTAGGCATCGTTGTTGACGCCAAAGAGCGAACCGTCCGGGCGGACGGTGACGCACGAAATGGCCCCGATGAGGCGTGCGGTAACGTCAACCTCGTCGACGAAATCGAGCGCCCGTTCCTTCAGCGGAATCGTCAGGTTGGCTCCGGCAAACCCAAGCTTGGGCAGGGCGCGCAAAGCGCCCTCCAAACGCTGCACTGGCACATGCACCGGCACATAGGCGCCCGCAAGCTTGTGCTCACGCATCCAGAAACCATGCATCGCTGGCGAGCGCGAATGAAGGATCGGGTCGCCCATCACGCAGGCGAGGTGAAACTTGTCTTCGGCCATCGCCCACTCAATCCTGCAACGCAACCAACTCGCGCAACCAAGCTGCGCAACCAAGCTGCGATTGTCTAGGCGGGGCGGCGGCGCTTCGCAAGGCGCCCGAAGGCTTGCGGGTCCGCCGCCTCAGCCCCGGCGATATCGCGGCGGTTTTGTTGGGCGTTTGCGGCGCCGCGTGGGAGGCCACAACGACGCCGTTGATTGGAAGTGCAAAAGCCGCGTGCGGCAATGTTTCCCGAGGCTGATTGAACCGGCCGCGCGCGGCGCGCGAAAAGCGGCTATAAGCCGATTGCCGGCGACGCAGACACCGCGCAGTTTCTGCAATGGATCGCTCGTGATAGCCTGAGCGAATACCAGAATTGAACGCCCCGGAGATTTTATGCGCGGCATTACAATGGACCAGTCGCTCGCCGTCATCCAGAACACTTTCCGGCATGCCGAAGCCCTGAAGGCGCACGCGCTCGCTGCCGTCATTCTCGACGCCGGCGGCCAAGTGAAAGCGTTTTTGAAACAGGATGGCGCGTCGATCAAGCGTTTCGAGATCGCTCGCGGCAAGGCCTTCGCCTGCCTCGCGCTCAATCGTTCCTCACGGCAGGTTTTGCAAAAGGCGCGCGAGAAACCGCTATTCATGGAGACGTTGCGGGCGATCATCGACGGACCAATTTTTCTGGAGGCCGGCGGCCAACTCATCCGCGATGCCCATGGGGAGATCGTCGGCGCTCTCGGCGTTACCGGCGATGTCAACGAAGTCGACGACCTCTGCGCCATGGCGGGCATCCGCGCGGCCGGTTTTCGCTGCGATGAAGATTTTGACGACGCCGACTGCCGCCGTCTCAACATCAAAAAAGATGCCCCCATCAGGGACCCGCGAGGATGATGCGCAACCGCTGCCTCATTGGCCTCGCCATTTGGTTTGCAATCGCCTCTAGCAGCGCGTCGCGCGCCGATGCGGTGACGGATTTCTACGCCGGGCGCAAAGTTGATTTTATCATCGGCTCGGCTGCGGGAGGCGGCTACGGTATCTATGGTTTGCTGCTGTCGCGTCATCTGGGGCGGCATATTCCCGGCCGGCCGCAGGTTGTCGCGCGCCTGCTTGAGGGTGCGGGGTCGCTAACCGCCGCCAACCAGATTTACGCGCGTTCCCCTGCGGATGGATCGACGTTTGGCGCGGTGTTCACCGGCGCCATTGTCGAACCCTTGATCGGCGATGTCGCCAAAGCCCGTTACGATTCCCGCAAATTCAGTTTTATCGGCAGCGCCAATCGCGAAACCAGCATCTGTTTCGCCCGCAAGGACGCCGGCTTCACAAGCTGGGCGGATGCGTTTTCGCGCAAGCTCATTGTCGGCGGCGCGGGTTGGGCGTCCTCGATCCGGCAGTTTCCCGCCGTGCTCAACAAGGTGGTCGGCGCCAAATTCGAAATTGTCTCCGGCTATCCCGGTTCAAAAGAAGCGGTGCAGGCAGTCGAGAAGAACGAGGTGCAGGGCGTCTGCGGCATACAGTTGTCGAGTTTCATGCCAACCAATGGCGCCTGGATCGACAGTGGCTTCATCAAAGTGTTCGGCCAGATTTCAGCGCCGCCCGGCGACGCCGCGATGAACCGGCTGGGCGTGCAAAACATCTGGGACGCCGTGCAGGACCCGCGCGAACGCGCCGTGCTGGAACTGATCTTCAACCAGAGCGAATTTGGCCGGCCCTACATCGCTCCCCCCGGCGTCCCCGCCGACCGGTTGAAAGCCTTGCGTGACGCCTTCGACGCGACGATGAACGATCCCGAATTTTTAGCCGAGGCGGAAAAGATGCATTTGCCGATCTCGCCGATGACCGGCGCCGATTTCGCCGCCATGGTCGCCAGGCTGTACGAGGCGCCCGAAGCGCTCGTCGAGCGCGCGCGCCAAGCGCTTGAATGACACACCTTCCGCCAGCGGACGCAACATTGCCTCAAAAAGTCGTCGTTTCCAGCTTTCCGAACGCCAAGGCTTTGCCTCTCTGGCTGGGCATCGAGGCGGGATTTTTTGCCCGCGCCGGTCTCGACCTGACCCTTGACCTCACACCGGGTTCGACCAGGCAGCGGGCCGCGTTGTTGCGTGGCGACATCCACATCGCACAGGCCGCGGTCGATAACGCCCTGCAACTCATCGGCGACGGGCACGACGTGGTGATTGTCATGGGTGGCGAAGCCGGCATGAACGAATTCATCGTACAGCGCGATGTCCGTTCGTTCGCCGATTTCGCCGGGCGTAATCTTGTGGTCGATGCGATAGACGCTGGCTACGCCCTGCAAGCCCGCCAACTGCTGGCGCGCGCCGGGCTGCGCATGGGTGTTGATTACAACGTGTGTTGCGTCGGCAATGCGGGGCTTCGGTTGCAATCCCTGTTGGGCGACCCCGCAAACGCTGGCGCGATCCTCAACCCGCCATTCTCGGCGCAGGCGCGATTGCACGGGCTGCACAGTCTCGGCTCGCTCACAACTTTGCTGGGCCCGTATCAGGCCGGTGGCGGGTTCGTGCGGCGCGACTGGGCGCAGCGAAACGCCGCGCAGATAGAGGCGTACATCACCGGATATGTCGAAGCGTTGCGCTGGCTTCGCCAAGCTTCGAACCGTCGCGATGCGACGGCGCTGTTGCAGCGACGTCTGGCGCTGACGCCGGAGCTGGCGGCGGCGACGCTCGATGAATTGCTGGACCCGCATAGCGGTTTCGCGACCGACGCGAAGCTCGACGCTGTCGGGCTCGCCAACGTGCTCTCGACGCGTACGCAGGCTGGCGAATCCCACCGGCGATTGCGAGACGCCGGAGGGTTCGTTGATGAAAGTTTCTACGAGCGCGCCATGCTGGCGTTAAACCAGCCGTGAGGGATGCGGCGGAGGGAAGCAACAAGCCTTCTGTTCGCCATATTTACCAAGCTTTGTTACCACGCTGCGCGCAACCTGTTTGATTTCACGGGCGCCTGCGCTACCATGACAAATTGGCTTAGAGGTTGTTACGTGCTTCGATTTTTGCGTGTCATCGCTGCCGGGTTGGGTTGTGTCGGGTTGGGTTGTATCGTTGCAGCCGCCACCGCCCAGGCCATGGATTTCACCACCGTCTCTTACGGCGACCCCGCTGTTTGCGGATCGCGCTGTCCATTGGTGATTTCCGCCACCGGCGACATCAGCAATGATAGCGCACGCGAATTCTATGAATTTCTGTCGAGCCGTGTCGCGGATCGCCGGCTGCGCAGCATTGTCTTTCTGCATTCGCCCGGCGGTGCTGTCGTCGGCGCCATGAAGCTCGGCGAAATGTTTCGCAAGACAGGCGTGTTGACGGTGGTTGCGCGCATTCTGCCGGCGCCGCCAGGCGTCAGTCCGGCGCTGTTCCCGCCTGGCGCGCGCTGTTTTTCCGCCTGCGTTTATGCGCTGATGGGTGGAAAGAAACGCGTCGTGCCGAACGATTCTCTGGTCGGCATCCATCGCATGCATTTTAATCGGTACATGCGCGATGTCGGGACCGGAGAATCCACCGCAGACCGCGTCTACGGCTCGAAGGATTTTGTCGCCCGGCTCGCCGACTACGCCCGCTCGATGGGGGTGAGCCGCGAGATCATCTACACTGCGGAACAGGTGGCGCCCGACGGGCTGCACATCGTGACCGGTGGAGAAATGCGCAAATGGCGGCTTGGCGAGCGTAAATTCTGACGCTCGCTTGCCCGGCCGCCGCGTCCCGCCGAGGTGCGGCGCAACAAGCGGCTGCCGTGACGGCCGCTCAAACAGCCTGGAGATTGGACGCTGAAGACTTGCCAGTGCGTTTGTCGGCGACAATCTCGTAGGAAATTTTCTGCCCCTCGTTGAGCCCGTTCATCCCGGCGCGTTCGACCGCGCTGATATGCACGAACACATCCTGGCCGCCGTCGTCGGGCTGAATAAAGCCATAACCTTTTTGGGTATTGAACCACTTCACGGTTCCCGTCGCCATGGGACACCTTTCGTCTCGTGTAAAAGCCGCCAACGCGAAAGCGATAAACAGCTATCGATCCCGTCTGGACGAGGTGGTCGCCAGCGCACCCGGCAAGACCGGGCGCCTGTCAATTCGTCGTCCCAACTTCGATGCGGGCCAAGCTAATGCAAGCTGGCGCGGATAACAATCATGGTGCTTGGGTCGGGTGTGCCAGGGCTCCGCCCTGCTTGGGCGCGCTTGCCAGGGCTCCGCCCTGCTTTGGCGCGATGGGCCGGCGCTTTCGCTCATGCGCTGCCGCCATGGCGCCATTTGCCATTCGCCTTGACTTGATCTGGTTGCTACCGTATCCGGCACCTCTCGCAACGGGGGCTTGAGCCCACGTGCCTGCGGGGGTGTAGCTCAGTTGGTTAGAGCGCCGGCCTGTCACGCCGGAGGTCGCGGGTTCGAGTCCCGTCACTCTCGCCAGTTTCCCTATATTTCCCAAACATTTAGAGTTTCAGGGTTTGGCGACGTTAGAGTCTTTCAGGCCGGCCGTTAGAGTTTCGAGGCGGGTTTGTTCCGCAATCTGCCGCGCCCGACGATCCTGGCGCGGTCGGCAATTTCGACCGCAGCGAGGTTGACCGGAAGATAGATCTTCCGCAGCGCCCGGTTCGTCGCAATGGAGTTGGCCAGCTTGGCGGAAACCGATTCGTCGCTGGCGTCGCCGGCGTTGGCTTCGACCGCCCCGGAGCGCCGCATGTCCGCCAGGGTGCGGGTTTCGCCGGCGCCGCGCACGTCGCGCCAATCGTCGCCCAGGGTATCCTTGCTGTAGGGCCGGCCAGACCGGTTCCTGAAAATCGGCGCGGTGGGGAGCGCCTCGCCGGGCAGCTCGCCAATGTAGGCCCGCACCAGCGCGCCGGCGCGCGCTCCCAACGTGCCGATGGCGGCTTGCCCGGTTTTAGACCGTTTCAGCGCGAATTTTATGCGGCCGCCATCCTCGGCCATGGCGGCGAACGTGAGTTTGCGGCAATCGACGGGCGAGAAGGAAGTATCCCACGCCACCGCCGCAAGCGCCGCCAGACCGTGATAGCCGAGCCGCCAGGCGCGCTTGACGCAGTGGACCACCTCGCCCTCCCGCCAGACCTCCTGCCGCGCTGCCGGCGTGACGCGGCGGATGCTGGCCGACGGGTCGCGGCCGGGATCACAGTAACGCAGCTGCGCCGCCTGCTGCCAGAGCGCGCGCCAGATCTTCATGGCGCGGTGCGCCTCCCGGGCGCCGGCCTGTTTGAGGATACCGCCGTACCACTGCGCGATCGTCGCCACCGTGACCGTCGCCGGATTGACGTCGCCAAACACCGGCTCGATGTAGCGCCAGCCGCGAAACCAGTCCTCGCGGGTGCGCAGCGCCTTCACCGCCCAGACCTCGGGGATGGCGCGCAAATCCTCGAAGGCCGCGCCGAGCGATCCGATGGGCCAGCGGCGGGCGTCTCCGGTGGTGCGACAGGCATCCCAACGGCGGTTCCATTCTTCGGCGATACGCCACGCTGCGGGGCCGTCAGGGCCGCACGAAGCCAGCCGGAACCCCTCGGCCTGCATGGCCTTGGTCGGCTGCCAGTAGCCGGCCCGAACGCCGGCGCGGGGCCGGGTGGTGTAGTACCTCACTTTGACCGTCCCCATTGGATGCCCGCCAGCCGCGCCTCGCACACCTCGCCAGCATCGCGCGCGCCGGTCGTCTGTGGCAAGCTGGCGGCCTCGGTCAGGATAATCTCGCCCGTGGGCAACACCCGGATGGCGTGGATGTGGAGGCCCGATTTGCGCGCCCCTCGAATGGCGCCGCGCACGATCTGTTCGGTTTCGCGGGATTTGCTGGCCCGCCGGGCTGGGCGCAGGGTTTCGCGCTGGTTATGGCTATCGCTCATGCCTCGCCATCGTTTGGAATGCCGGGCGCTGGCGCGTCGTTGGCGAGATCGTCGAGTAGGACGGCGAGAAGATTGCCGTCCAACGCGCACGGCTCGCAAAGCATGAATTCAACGGGACGGGCGACGGCGACGCCGTAGTCAAAAGCCGGCGCCAACACGGCGGCAATGACGGCATGGCCGATCATCAATTCCAGTCCAGCCTGCTGGTCGATTTTGCGAATGTCGACCCCGACGCGGTGCGCTGTCATTTTCCAGACAATGGGGATGCCGCTATGCATCAATCCCTTGCCGCACTTCGCGCACGGCTTTAAGTCGGCTCGCGATAAAAGCGGTTTCATGCCCCATGGCTCCACTGACGGAATGGCGTGTCGTTGGCGATCGCCAGCAACACGTCGGCGTGGCAGGGCTGATCGATCGTGGAAAACTGGTTTTCTGTCGCCATTCCCGCCTCCTATTGCACGACGACAAATTCGCCGGTCGCGGCGATGAAACGGTGCTGGATCGGGTCGGTCCAGTGGTAATAAGAGATTTCGAATTCATCGCCCGGCTCCACGTCGTCACAGTTGGCAAGCTGGCGCGCGAGTTCCTCGGGGTTGGCGCTCAACGTGTCGACCTGCCAGCCATCGAGCGCGCAGCATTGCGTCGCGCCTGCGGGCATCGGTGCGGAGATGTCGAAGTCGTCGGCGGCGCGCCATGTCATGGTCGCGGAGCCGTAGATATCGTGCCGCAGGAAGGCGACGATCTCTCCGTCTTGCAGCGGCTCACCCGGATCGCCATGTTCGTTGCGCAGCCTCCATTGACCGTCGCATTGCACAGCCCAGTCACCCGGCGTGGGCCGCCCCCCCGGCATGATTTCGTCGACGTGTGCTTCGAGATTCCAGACGGTTTCGACAGGTGCGCTCATTTTGGAAACGCCTTGTGTTCGCGTCCGTCGAGCGTGCGCCCGTCGCGGTGTTTGCCGACGCGATTCATGCGCACGACACGCTCACCGTGGAACCCATGACCACCGTCAAGGTTTAACCATCGCCCGCGTGGCGTCTCACTAGCTGCCACGTCGCAGCACCGGCAATCGGGGTCGTCGGCGTGGCAGGGCTGATCGAGCGCGCACCAGCAGGCCAGATTTTTGCCGCGCAACAGGGATTGCGCCCGGAAGCGAAGCGGTGCGTTGTGCGAGGCGTTGATCCATGCCGAGTAGGCCTTCACGGAAAGCTCGACCGCGTCGGCCTTTGTATCGCAAAACCACATATTCGGGCCGGTCCATGTTCCGACAGCCCAGATGTCCTTGACCACGCCCATTTTCGTCGCGGTTCCCTTCGAAACCGGGAACGGGTTGCCGAATTTGGTGGAGCGATCGACGACGACGGTTCCCTCGGGCAGTTTCCAGCCCTTGGTGCGCTTGCGCTGGATGCGGTGCGGGGCGGGGTGGGTCACTGGCAGCCCCCATTCCCGGACTGCACGAGATCGTCATGCTCGATCATCAGCTTGCGCATGTCGTCGGCGATAGGGACGGCGTAGCCATGGCGACCTAGCGCCAGATATCGCCAGCCGCACTCCCAGCACATGAACCACGGCGCACGCGGCACCTCGCCATCTTCGCCGTAGATGCGGATTTCGGCGGCATGCTCCGGCACTTTGTAGCGATGGAAGGTGAGGCAGTCCTTGCTGGCGGGAACCGGCGCGGCGCACGAGCAGCACTTCGGCGGGCGCTTTCGCTGGTGTTGTGACCATGCTTCAGCCGGCCACCACATGGTACAGCCGGGCCCCCAATCGCAACCGTAGTCGCAGGAGAGGGTCACTGGCGCGGCTCCTCTGCCGCCGGCCACGCATCATGCGTGACGCCGTCGAGTTCACGGCCGGCGCGGTGTTTGCCGACGCAGACGACGGGCGAGCAACCCCTGCGGTTCGACGGAAAGAAACAATGAACAGTCCCCTCCTTGGTCATTATGAACGCAGGGGTTCGTTGCGCGCGGCCCTTTGAGGTGTCGAACGTTTCGTCATCTAGCGGCGGTCGCCACTCGCCCCACTGCTTGAAGTGAAACGCCACACCCGCCGCTGCGCATTGATCGCGAATATCGCGGGCCCAGTCGGGATGCATGGGGCGTGTGCCGGGGCCGGATTCGCCGCCGACGATGATCCAGTGCAGGCTTCCGCGCTTGTCGATCTGGCCGTTCTCCAATTGAGCAAACAGAACGCGACGCGCTGCGTCGGTTGTCATTGCATCGGCAATGTTCACTGGCCCAAGCATTGGCTCGATGCTCAAGAACCGCACCGCCGCCGGCGTCGCCAGCAAGTCAGGCACGCGCTCGTCGGCGCGGGTTTGGTCTTCGCAGGAAACGCCAAGCCAGACGTTGGGCAAAGGCATCGCGATGTCGATGTCGTCGGGAAGGTCGATGTCGCCGATCGTGCGGGTTGGCAGGCGCTCCAGCTTGACGTTCCATGTGCGACGGAGAACGCAATTGTCGATCAGCACGCGAGCAATGCGCCCCGCAGTGCCGGGCGAGGTCATGTATGACCGCATCCGCGCGCTGCGCTTCGTCAGCACCTGAAACGTATGCTGGGGGCTAAGCGCCATGACGGCGAACATTTCGTCGATCCACGCATCCGGTACGTCTTCGTGAAACAAATCCGACATCGGGTTGACGAAGATTTTGCGCGGGCGTTTCCAGCGCAGCGGCGCGGTCAGGATGTGCTCGGGCGCCAACGCCAGCTTGCCCGTCCACACCGGACCGGCTTTCGACGGTTGCGTCAGGCCGGCGTAGTGCGATCCGGGCTGCATGCGCTCGATGCGCATCGCCTGCCGCATGGCGTAGCAGTGCGTGCAGCCGGGCGAGGTGACGCTGCAACCGACAATGCGATTCCATGTCGCATCCGTCCATTCGATGCCGGTGTTGTCACCCATTACAGCGCGCCCTCCGCCAGCCGCGTGAACAGGCCGACCTTCGCCGAGGTCAGGTTGAATTTGTGCGCCACGGCGTCGGCGAGGTTGATGCCGTAATGCATGGCGATCAGGTCAATGCAGATGATGGCGTCGGCAAGTTCCTCGGCAAGATCGCCAACACTGGCGCGCGACCCTGGACGGCCCAGCCGCTCGCGCTCCAGTTTCTTGATGACGTTGCAGGCTTCGCCAACTTCGCCGGCCAGTTCATTGCCGCGATAAGCGCCTGTCATGGCGTTCGCCGGGTCCCATTCCTTCTGGCGGGATTGATTGGCGTTGCGGAGGTTTGCAAAACCGCTCTTTGGCTTAACGTCCATAGCGCGTCTCCTCGCGTTGTACGGTGTGACTTCGTCCATCACGTCGGCGCCTTTTCCTGGCGCGCAATCCACGCGTTAAAACGGGCGAGCTTTTCCGCCGCGTGGGCGGCTTGCGCTGGGGTGACAACGCCTTCGTCGTCGCCCTTCAAATTGACGCGTGCGGCGCCCTCGACGCAGGCGGTGAGGTAGGTCGGCCCCGCCGTGTAATCGGTCAGCGCCAGGTCAAACAGGAACGCGCCGATCTCCGGCAGGGCGCGCAAGGCGTCGCTGCCAACAGAGAGCGCAAGGGGGCGCTTGGCTTGTCGAAACGGCAGGAAGCAAGCGGGGAAGGTTTCGGCCAGCACCGTGCGGGCGCTGCGGATTTCTCGCCGGTGACGGTTGCGATGTTTTGCATGATCTTTCACGGCGCGCCTCCGTCTTCATCGAGTCCTTGCCGCGCGCGATCGCCGGCGTCGCGGAATTTGTGGGTGATGGAATCGACCGGTGTTGCGGGTTCGCGGTGATGGCGCAGCACGAACCAGACGATGACAGAAAGCAGGAACTGGAAAGCGGCGTGCGGGTTGGGCCAAGCCGGCGCCGCGCCGGCGCAGAACGCCGCGAAGGCCATGGCGGTGTCGAAAAATACCATGCGGTGGAGGGCGGAGCCGCGCGGCGGCGGCTGTTGCAGGCGGCCGCTCATGATGGTTTCAGCCCGCAGGCTGTCTGCCATGTGATGAGCGTGGTGCGCCAGTGGTGCGCCGCGTCTGCTGGGGATCGAACCGGTATCTTCATGTCGAAACGGGGAAACGCCGCCTCTTCAACAACGACGCCGAAGAAATGATGCAGTTCGGTCGCCAGCATGCGCATGTCGACTTCATGCACGCGGCGCAGAATATCATCGTTCGGTGGCGCCAGACCGGCGGCGGCGAGGATCGCTGCGTCGAAGCGTTTCGCCAGACAGTTGATGAGAGAAGTCGGATAAACCCGCGATTGCGTGTCGCATTCATCCAGCGCGTTGCGCACAGGACGCGTGATGTCGCCCAGCACGTATTCATGCGCGTCGTGCAAGAGGAAATACAGCGCCAGCAACGGGTCGCTGTTGTCGCGCTGGATGGCTCTGGCCCCCTCGACGGAATGCTGCGCGACGCTGTAGCCGCCGACGGCACCGGCGAAACGGTTGATGTGCGCCAGGTGAAAGGCGATGTCGCCGAAGTCGATCATGTCAGGTGTGGGGTGCAGCAGATCGACGACGCGGCCGCTGCGGGTGAGCGTCGATGTTAGCGGGATGTCCTGAAGTTTCAGGATTGGTTTGCCGGGCGCGTGCGTCATGACACGGCCTCGGTGGCCTGTTCTGTTTCGTGTGCTGCGGGTGGCGGCCCTTCGCCATCCCAAGCGGCGGCGGGCTCGATCAGCTTGCGCCAAACGCTGATGCCGGCGCCGTCGTCGAAATTCGTGACCATTTCGCGGATGAAGAAGCCGTAGAGGTCGTCAATGGCCTGCGGCATCAGGAGGGCGTAGCGGTTGAAACGATGCGGCTGGGAAATCTTTTCAACGTCTTGCAGAAATTTTCCCAGTGCGGGATCGAAGGCGTATGCGGCGTCGAAATCAATCTCGGCAAACAGTATATTGTGTTCGATCACCACGAGCCGCATCAGGCGGGGGTTGGCGCTGATTGCGTTGAGGAGAATCTCGGTCGCGGGATTCACTTCCCGGCCATCGTCGCCGGCGGGGGAATCGTCTGGCTTCCCGGCCTTCGCCTTGCTGTCAATCTTGCCGCCCGCCCTGTCCCCCTTGCCCGCCTTCGCCGCCGCGCGCTCCGCCATCTCCTGCGCCTCGCGCCGGGTGGTCATGGCCGCCGTCTCGACGCCGCGCATGAAGTCGACGCCGACGCCGACGGCGGCGCTGCCGTCGCGCGCATAGGATAGACTGACAATCACCCCGAGTTTCTTGCGGCGTTCGGGGGCGACCCCGCGCGTCCACGCCTTCGCTTCGATCGCGGCGATTTCTTTGCGCAAGGCTTCACGGCGTTCAATCTCGTGGGCGAACATCTTGCCTTCGTCGCCATCGACAGGCCGCGTCTTGACCATCTCGGCGCGGATTTCATCGAGCCGTTTGGCTTCGGGCTCGCTGCAAGGATTGCCCGCCGTCTCAATATCCGGCGCGATCAACAGTTCGGCCGTCCCCTCGTCAAACTCGCTGCGCGACCAGCCCCAGTACTCGCGTTTGGCAATGGTTTTGGCCAGCGCGCCCAGCTGTTTGCCCGCGATGCCCTTGGCGATGGCGGGATCCAGCCATACGGCGGTCTCGCTGAACAGGTCGCCGGAGATCCGGCCCTTCGCGGCGAGGTAGGCGTCGACGCCGACGTAGCGCGCCAGCGAACTGGCGGCGTCAAGCGAATCGCCGTGCAGCACGGAGCGGATTGTCGCCGGCGAATTCCGCTGCGTCCGGTTGGCGAAGATTTTGGTCTGCTCGGATGGCGCGCCAATCGTATAAGCCTCGGCGCTGGCCCGGATGATCTCGCCGTCGCGCCATGCCTCCCACACCGGTTGCGCCAGCTTTCCCAGCGCAATCAACTGGCGCACGGCGCGCTCGCTCTTGCCAAAGTGCGCGGCGATGTCGGGCGGCGTCAGGCGGGTCGAGAGTTGCGCAAAGCGCTGCGCCAGAATCGGGTCCGACAGCGCCGCCTTGCTGTCGCCCATCAACGAGACTTCGCGCGCCTCGGCCTCGTCGCCTTCAAAAACCTGCACGGGCAAGGGCAAGTCAGCGTGCAGCGCGCCCTGGTCGATGAGGTGCTGCATGGCCAGCCAGCGGCGGCGGCCCTCCAGCACTTCATAGCCGCGCTCGGGGTCCTGGATAACGACCAAAGGGTCTATCGGTCCGCCGGTGCGCAGGATTTGCGGCGCCAGTTCGGTTTTGATGGCGGCGTCGGGCGCGCTGGCGAAGCGGGCGTTGTAGGGCGACACGCCTGAAATATCGGCGAAGTCGAGTTTTATGGATTTGAGGTGCATGGCGGGGGTTCCGGCGAGTCGCGAGTGGCGAGTGGTGAGTGGCTGTTACGCGCGCCGCGTCGGCTTTTCGGCGGCGCCTTTGGCATCCATCGCCGCGAGCGTTGCGTCGCCTGCAAAGTGTGCGGGAACCGGCATGATCCGCTCGTCGGAAAAGGCGATGCGGTTGTGGTCGAGCCAAACGCCCACATCCATTTTGCCGTCCTTGTCGAGCGTGCGCGACCTCATGGCGACTTGAACGCAGCCGTAGAGATCGAAGGCGACGCTATCGACGCAACCGGTGAAACCCGTCACGCGATCGGTTCCCACGAGACCAAGTTTTTCAATGTAAGGGAGAAGTTTCTCGTTCATGCTTGGCTCCTGATGAAGGGGTGCGGGGAAAGGCTTGGGTGAGCGTAGGTCAGGGAGAGGCGTAGGCGCGGAGCAGCGCCTCCGCCTCGTCCAGCGAGGGTTTCACTTCGAGAACCGGTTCCGACCCGCCGTCGTCGTCGCCCTCGTAGAGACGCACGGCGTAGACGGTTTTGCCGCGATAAACAGGCACAAGCTCGGTGATGTCGTCTTCGACCTCGTAGCGGAGGTCGTAAAGTTCATGCGGGTCGGCGACCAGTTGTTTCGGCGCGGAGTAGCCAAGGAACTCAATGTCGCCGCCCTTCGGCTCCAGTTGCTCCGAGGTGAGGAGCTTGATGCCAAGGCGCGCCAGAACCGCAGCATCTGATAAAAAGCCGAATTCCAGAAACTCCGCCATCAGCACCACTTCATCCGGCGTCCATTTCCGAGGATTGTAGCGATCGGCGTCAATCTCGAAATAGGATTTTCTGGATTTGTCGGCCATGAGGGTTGCTCCGGATTATGGTTGTGGCGTCGGTCAAGCGAAGAAAAGGCAGTTGGTGAAGCCGGCGAGAAAGAGGATCATCAGCAGCAGGATCGCCCGCATGGTTTCGCCCCCCAAAAAGCGTCAGGCTGGAATCGGCGCGAGGTCGGCGGTGTCGCGGCTGTCGCCCCGCAATTTTGCGCGGCGCGCCGACACGGCGAAGTGGCAATCGCGCAGCAGCCGTTCGGCGAGGCTGCGGCGGATGAAGTCGAGCGCCGCGCGGTGCGGCCCGGTCACGGCGGATATCTGCAGCTCCGTGAGATCGTCGACCTGCATCATGGCGGGGTCGATCGCGCCCTCGCGCAAAAACACCTGGCCGGCCTCGTGCGCCTCGAGCATGATTTCCAGCTCCAGCGCCGCCGGGCTGCGGTCGATGACCGGCAGGAACGCGGGGTTTGCGGGGGTGGGACAACTCTCGGCGGGGGGTTGTCCCAGTTGTCCCACCCCCCGGGAAAGCGGGTACGTGGCGGAGCCACCGAGCGCGGGTCCACCCAGCGCGCCTTGCGCGGCGAACGCCATCAGGCCGAGACGGTGGCGGGGGGTGGCGCGCGGGTGGTCGGAGAGGCGGATGACGGTGGCGGGTTCGGGGACCATGGTGTCTCCATCGACGCTGATTTGCGGGCGATGGCGTCAGAATACATAAATTGTATAAATGCTCAAGCCTTAAATTCAGAAAATGTATGTTTTGTAAATTGGATGAAAAACCGAGTCTATGCGGGCGGCTTTACCGCATTAGCCAACATGGCGGCCCGACCGAAGGTGAAACCGAAACAGGCCGAAACGCGTGCCGGCAATTCCCGCTGCGATGCAAAACAGCCCCATGACGGCCAGCGCAAGGGCTCGGGTATAGAGGACGAGGGCATAGCCTGATGTGCCGATGCCTATGCTTCCTTGCGGTACCGTGTCCCAGTAGTATTCGGCCCAACCGAATACGCAAATGGCCATCAGGAAGAAAACTTTTCCGACGTAAAACCATCCAGACGCGTCGCTGTCGCCCTGCAAAATGTTGGCGTCGTAGAACACGCTCTCGCTGTACTCCTCGCCCTTGCGGTTACTGAAATTCGCCGGATTTCCCGCTGCCATGTCGCGCTCCTTTGTTTTGATCAGCTTTTGGCGGGGACATACCGAGGTCCGGCCTCATCGCCCGACGTTAAGAACCTTTCCGCGCACCGCAGCAACGCCAGCTGCGTTGCGTTGGCCGGCTGTAACGGGTTTGGTCGGCAACGGGGCCGGCACGTTGTCGCGGCCGGCGCTGGTGCCGCCGCAGAGGCCGCCCAAGGCGGTTGGGCTGGTGTGGGCGACTTCCAGCGCCTTTAATTCGTCGGCGCAGGAGGGCCAGTCCGGGGTTTTGCCGAGCATGTAATTCATGCGTTTCCAGAACAGCCGGTACAGCGGGATCGCCTGCATCGCGCCTTCGAAGCTGGTCGACGAGTAGCCGCCTGTGGTTACGCTGGCTTCGGAGATCGACAGCGAAGCCTCGACCGCGCCGGTGCGCTCTTCGATATTGAATTCCCACTTCTCCTGGCCGCGTGTGGCGACGATGATCGCGTAGATGAAATAGCGCCGCAACGCCGTAAAGCCGTTGCCGGTGTAGCGCATGTCGATATTGGTGGGGTCGGAAGTTTTTATGATGGTTTCCGCCGCTTGCAGCACGCGCTCCTTGCCTTCGCCGGGATACAGGCGCGTCGCCTCGGCGAGATAATCCTGCCGGTCGGCAATGACGTGTGGCGCCGCGCCGCAACCGGCGAGCGGCGCGAGCAGGCACAGAACGGCAACTGTTTGTTTCATTGGTTTCCCCCTAAGTTGTTTGGCTTATCGTGGCGCCAGATTGAGCACCCTCGCAGCGCGATCCACAGTGACATCGTAGATCGGCGGCTCGACGTTGGAAATCAGCGTCCACATGCCGGCGATCTGTCCGCGCTTCAGCTTCTTCACCAGCACCCGGCCATCCGCCAGCCAGCAAACACAAAGCTTTCCTACCAGCCCCGGCGCTGGAACCGTTCGCACGTCGTCGTAAAACACCAACCACTGGTCGAATAGCGCACCAAGACTCTCGCCGCGGATTTCGACAGCTACAGTTTTGGCGCTGGACCCTTCGGGGGCCTTGACGCGGTCCTCGGGGTCCATCTGCCCCTCCGAGAAAATCACAGCTTCGGCTCCCGCACCGACGTAGCCGACAACGGGGACAGTGCCGAACAATTGATCGCCGTTGATATTGAAGAATTCAGACACCCGGCGACCGGCGATTTTGGCGATCTTTGGCCAAAGCGTTCGCTTGGGAATGTAGCCGTTTTCCCAGCGAGAAACCGTCGCCTGTTCGACATGGAGGCGCGCGCCAAAAACATCCTGTCCTTCGTTGAGGGACAGCCGCAGGGTGCGGATTCGTTCCCCCAGGAGTTCGTCGCGGTCTTTCATATACATAAATTGCATGACAGGCGACAGCTTGGGCAAAACCAAAAATGTATAACCGGGCTTGCGCCTCCATACATTTTATGTATGGTGACGCTATGAATCCCGTCACCCACGTCCGGCAGCACGTCTTCAAGTGCTCAACTCAAGGGGATTTCGCGCGCCTGCTCGGCACCAGTCAGGCGACGGTGTCGCGCTGGGAAGCCAAAGGACGCTTCCCCGGAAACGCGCAAGACGTAGTGCGCGCGAAGGGCCGGGCGTTGGGAGAGTGGGACGACGCGTGGTTTTTCACCGTTCCGAGCGGAGCGGCTGACACGGAGTGTGCTTCGACGGTTTGAGCCAGGGCGGCGTTACAGCGCCGAAATGGCTGAAAAAGAAGGCTGAAAGCAAAGCGGGGGTATTATGGGGATGTCTGGTTTCTCCTCTCCGATGGTCACACCCTCGGAGGTTTTCATGGGCGAGGCTGCGGAGCGCTTTACGCGCGTCAAGGGCAAATCAACCGCACAAACGCGGGCCTCAAACCTGCGGCAATTCCTGCGCCGGGCGCACCCCGGCAAAACCGCGCAAAATGTTGCCGCCGATTGCGCGGCGCGCGGCTGGTTGGTTCCGGCGCGCACCATCGAGCGCTGGCTGCTGGAGGGCGCCAGCCCGGGCTTTGCCCACACCACAGCGCTGCTGGATGCCTACGGACCTGACTTGCTGGCTGTGCTGCTGCCGTCGTGTCCGCTGTGGCTCGACGCGGCGCAACGCGTCTCGCGCGATGCGCTGTACGTGGCGCGCCGCGCGGCGCTGGAAGCGGAGTTTTCGCGCGCAGTGAAACGGTGAAAATCCGGGAGAAAAAACGGTTTCACGTGAAACATAAAAAGTGCGTTTGAGGCTTTGTTTATAAGGGTTTCTTGGCGTTGTGTTGCACGGCGTTCGCGTGGGCATGATTGCGTTTTTGTAGCTATAAAAAATTGCGTTGCCGAGGCCGCGTAGATGGCCGGTACGAGCTGGGGTTTGTTATGGGGTTATGTGGCGCGCGCCGCCATGTGCGCGGCGGTGGATTTCTGCGCATTGTCTTTCGACTGATCTGCGCTGTCGGCGCGACGCAATGGCGTTGGGCGCGCGACGCCGCGCTGGCCGTGTCCAGCTTCTGCCACGCCCGCGCAACTGACATCGACGACACCTTCGAGCCGCGCTGGCGGCGCCTGGCGCTGGCGCTGGCGTGGCCCATCATTTCAGGAATTTTGGTCGCGTGGGCCTGCGGGGCGCTGCGCTTTTTTGGGGGGTAGAGCATGGGCAAACCAGTGAAATCGACGAAGGCGCGGAAACCCAAGGTTAAGCGCAACGAATTCGGGCACACGGTGGCCGAGCAGCGCGAATGGAACCGGTGCGCGCTGGGGCAACCGCATCACCTCTCACGGAAACTGAAAGCGGAATGGGACGCGATGATCGCCCACGCCAAAGCCAGTGTTGCGGCGCGGGCCGCTGCTCAAAAGCCGCCGCAGGAGTCGCCCGCGCAACCGTCGCCGCTCGCTGCGCTGGCGGCGCGGGCAAGGGGGGAAGCGCCCAACGTGGAAATCCCCGGGCCTTTCCGCCAGGAGGATTTGAGGCCGGTTGCTACGCCGGATCTGCTCGTCGCGCGCGCCTGGACGCACGGGCTGTTCAAGCTGACGGCGGGGCTGTCGCAGGAGCTGAAATCGGCCATGTGCGTCTCGGAGAACGGCAATATGCCGCCGGAGCAGCGCGAGGCGCTTGAAATGATCGCCGTCAAGATGGCGCGCATCTGCTGCGGCGATTCGCACCATGCCGATCACTGGGACGATATCGCCGGCTTTGCCCGGCTGGGACGCAGGGCGATCCGCGTCGATACCGCCAAAGGCGGATGACCATGACCCGCGCGGGGCCTCACCTGAAATTGCGCCCGCTGGCGACGCGGGCTGCGTCGGCGGATGCGCAAAACTTCCGGGCGCTCGACGTGACGGCGATTCCCCCTGTCGCGCCCGGCAAGACAGGCGCGCCACCCAAGATGGAATGGATCAACCTCAAAAGCCTCGTCATTGACGAAGCCTACCAGCGCGATCTCTCGGCGGGCGGTATCCGCAACATCAGAAACATCGCCGAAAACTTCGACTGGACGTCGTTCGGGGTTGTGGTCGTCGCCGCCAGTGGCAAGCCCGGCCTGTGGTCCATCATCGACGGGCAGCACCGTTGCCATGCAGCGCTGCTGATCGGGCTGGAGCGGGTTCCCTGCCTCATCGTCGACGCCAACAAGGCGGCGCAGGCGCGCGCCTTTGACCGCATCAATTCCAACGTGACGCGGGTGCATCCCTGCGCGCGCTTCGCCGCGCTGGTGTCAGCCGGGGATCCCGATTGCGTTGATATCGCCGCGATGCATCGCGACGCCGGGGTGAAATTTCTGCGCTACGCCTTGATGGCGAGCAAGATGAAAGCGCGCGAGACAAACGTCGCCTATCCGCTCGGCAAATGGGCGCAGCAACATGGCCGCGATGTGGTGGTGCTGGCGCTGCGCTGTGTGGTTGAAACCGCCACGTCAGGCTCGATTTCGCCTGAAAATGCCGGGCTGCTGAAAATGGAAATCATCGGCCCCATCGTCACTTGTCTGGCCGAGCGCATGCACTGGGGCGAGGCGGCGCTGCTCGACGCTTTCAGGTCGTTTGATTTGTCGTATGTGCGCGTCGCCGGCGGCGGCGGCCAGCATAGCCGCATGAACCTTGTGGCGGCGGAGATCGGCCGGCGGCTCGATCGCTGGCGAGTGCTGCATCCCGCTGCTGTGGCGGCTGCGCCGGCGCAGGGCGCGGCAAGCGAAACCAAAGCTACCGAACCACGACTCACCGAGACGAGGCGTGGCGTCACCCTGGCGCGGGTGGCGGGTGTGGGGGTTACCGGCGTGGGAGGTAGATTATGAGCGAGGGCGTGAGTCGGGATATCCGGGTGGACGCCACCGGCGGCGGCGCCGGGGCGTTGCTGGCGCGTTACGCCGACGCCCGGCGCAACATCGAGGCGGCCGGGCGGGCGTTCCAGCGCAAGCAGGACGCAGCCAGGTCCGAGGCGGCGCTGGCCGCGCTGCCGAAGATCGTTGCCGAGCCCGCCAGTGCAGCAGCTGCACCGCCGCCTGTGCCCGCCGGGCCGCCGCCACTGCTGGACGATTGTCTGCCGGATGTGCGGCTGTGGCTGCGCCGGGCCGATGCGCCACCGGTTCCACGCCCGATCACCTTGCAAGTCATCCAGAAAATCGTCGCCTCGCTGTGGCGCATCGACCTCAACGACATCCTGTCGGAACGCCGCGCCAAATGCGTTGTGTTGCCGAGGCACGCCGGGATGTGGCTGGCGAAACATCACACGCCGAATTCCTACCCGGCGATCGGGCGGGCGTTTGGCGGGCGCGATCACAGCACGGCGCTGCACGCGGTGGACCGGGTCCAGCTGTGGTTTACGACAGGATGCGCGCAAGGGCCGGAGCATCTGGAACGGCTGCAACGCGCCGATGCGCTGCTCAAAAACCATGCCGGGTTGCTGCGCAGCGAGGCCGACCGGGCCGAAGACGCGGCGCTGGCGGCGGCGCTGATGCAGGGTGGGGGTCTGGCATGAACGCCCCGGAGAAGGCTCTCACAGGCGTAGCGCGGGCGCTGGCGGCGCTGGGGCTCGCGCCGGATGCGCCAGTCGGGCCGCGACCCCGGCGGGCGGTCGCGGATGATGCGTACATCACGGCGGTGTCGGCTGGCGCCATGCTGGCGGCGCTGCCGGCGGCCGAGCAGGGCGAAGTGTTTGCGCGCGGCGAGGCGGCGATCCTCGCCACGGCCAAACGCATTCGCGCCGAGAAAGCGCAAGTGCGGCGGGCTGGACGGCGCGAGCGCATAGAGGGCGCCGCGCGCGGCAATGCGGAGTTTCCGCGCGGACAATGGCCTGTCATCTACGCCGATCCGCCCTGGCGTTATGAGGCGGGCGACAGTTCGCGCTCGACCGAGAATCATTATCCGACGATGTCGCTCGCCGAGATTGAAGCGCTGCCGGTAGAAACTCTCGCCGGCGATGACGCGCTGCTGTTTTTGTGGGTGCGGGGGCCGCATCTGCTGCACGACGGCCTGCGCTCGATTCTGGCGAAGTGGCGGTTTGCCTATGTGTCGCATCTCGTCTGGGCCAAGGATTCCATTGGCATGGGATTCTGGGCGCGCGAGCAGCACGAGATTTTATTGATCTGCAAGCGCGGTAATTTTCCGGCGCCGGCGCCTGGGGATGTTTCGCCGTCGGTGGTGTTTTTCCCCCGCGCTGGTGTCAGCGAGAAGCCGGAAAGGTTTTACGAGATCATCGAGCGCTACACGCCCGGGATGGCGAGGCTCGAACTGTTTGCGCGGCTGACGCCGTACGGGAAGGGCGTGCGGGAAGGCTGGGATGTGTGGGGGAATGAGGCGGGCGGGGCTGCTGTGGGTGCGGGGGTGGGGTCTTGATCTCCGCACACACGGCCCCGGGAACGCGAGTGGTTTGCGTCGATCGCGCATGGAGTTCCCTTTTCCCGTTCATGACGCTCACACTCGGCGCGGTCTATACCGTCGAAAGGATCACTCCATGCGCAAATGATCGGTTCGGCGTTCGACTGCGCGAGATCGACCACGACGCTACGGCTCCGGAATTACTGGTTTACAATCTCGCCGTGTTCTCGCTGCCGGCCCTGCCGGAGTGCCTGACGCGGTTTGTGCAAGCCGCGCCTGCGCCAGAGCGTGAACTCGCGCTGCCGATATCGGAGCCGCAACGATGACGGTGCGGCGCCCCGTTGTCCGCTGGCATGGCGGCAAATTCCTGCTGGCGCCGAAAATCATTGCGTATTTTCCGGCGCACCGCGTCTACGTCGAGCCGTTCGGCGGCGGCGGTTCGGTGTTGTTGCGCAAACCCAGGGCCTACGCGGAAATCTACAACGATCTTGATGGCGAGGTTGTCGCGCTGTTTCGCATTCTGCGCTCGGGGCGCGCGGCTGATTTCATCGAAGCGCTGCGGCTGACGCCGTTTTCGCGCGATGAATTTAACGCCGCCTATGAGCCTGCTGATGACGACTTCGAGCGGGCGCGCCGGCTGGTGGTTCGCAGTTTTATGGGGTTTGGCAGCGACGGCCATAACCTCAAGTCCGGGCGCACGGGGTTCCGCGCGCAAAGCTCGCGAAGTGGCACGACGCCGGCGATGGACTGGGCCAACTTTCCAGCCTCGCTGCAGCAAGCCGTGGAGCGACTGCGCGGCGTTGTCATCGAGAACCGCGATGCGACTGCGGTTATGCTGGCGCACGACGGCTGGCAAACCTTGCATTACGTCGATCCGCCCTACGTGCTGGAAACCCGCAGCAAACTCGGCCACGGCCACTACGCGCACGAGATGAGCCTCGACGACCATGCGGCGCTGCTGGAGACGCTCAAAGGCCTCGCCGGAATAGTGGTGCTGTCGGGCTACGCGCATCCGCTCTACGAGGCCGCGCTGCGCGGCTGGATGCGGGTTGAAATCAAAGCGATGGCGGCCGGCGCCTTGCCGCGTACCGAAGTGCTCTGGATCAACCCGCGTGGCGCGCTCGACGATTTGTTTTCGTCTGGCACGCGCCAGCTTGAGACTTGTTACGGAGCGCCGGCATGATCCTGCGCCGCGCCCAGCGCACCCGGCAGTTCACCGTCGTCGCCCTTGAGGTCATGAACGATCGCCGGCTGTCGGCGCCGTGCCTGGGCGTGCTGCTGTACCTGTTGAGCAAGCCGGATAACTGGCAACCCCGCGCCGGCGAACTGGAGGCCCGTTTTGAGGCCGGTCGCGATCGCGTGCGTGGCTGGCTGCGGGATCTGTGCGCGGCTGGTTACGCCAGGCGAAAGGTGTTGCAGGCGGCGAATGGGGCGCTGATCGGCTCGGGCTACGAAATCCACGAAGAGCCGCTGGCGGGCGGTGGCGTGGGCACGGCTCAAGAAACCGATGAGGCCGCCGACGATGCCGAGGATGCCGCTCACGAGGCGGCTGCGGCGGCGGACGAGGCGGCTGCGGTATCGGATGAGACAAGCCCGGCAAGCCGCTGCGGAGATGCAGAAAACACCGGTGGCGCGGAAACGTCAGAATCGGCGGTCGCGGGGGTCAAAACATCGGAAAACAATCCTCGTGGCGCGGTTGTGCCGAGCGACGGGTTTTCAGGGGGTCGGCAAAACGTTTCGGGTCCGCCGAGCGACGGGTTTTCCGACGCTCGGGAAACACGTCGCTCGGTACTTAGTATAGAATCTATAACTAATACTAAAACCCCCTTACCCCCGAATTTTGGCGATCAAGCCAAACCGCCAGACGATCTCGAAAGGCAGTTGCAAGCCTCAAATGGCCGAAGCAACGGCGACAGTTCGGGAAAGGAGTCTGGCGAGGAAAGCAGGGCAGGCGAGGTCGAGCGAACTCAAATCAGCGCGGTCGAGCGAAACGCCATTTACGGCCCCGAAGACGGCGAAACCATCAATCTGCCGAAAAACATCGAAGCCGACTGGCGGGCCTTCGAGGCGCGCTGGCCGTGGCTGCCCGGCGAACCGCGTGAAAAAGTTCGGCGGGCGTTGGCGCGGCTGGGCGATGCCGAGCGGACCGAGGCGCTCGACGGGATCGAACCCTATCGCACCTGGTGCAAGCGCTCGATGCGCAGCGAGGCACGGGCGGCGTATTACCTGCGCGAAAAGCTGTGGCGGACGCAGACGGCGCAAGCGCCGCCGCAGGAGATTTGGGTGCGGGAGGGCACGCCGGCGTTTGACGCCTGGGTGGCGCACGCCAAGGCGACGCTGACACGCGGATCGCGGCTGGTGATGAACGGGCCGTTCGCGGTGCCGACAATGCCGCTGATTTATGAATCGCGCCATCACGGCGGTCGCCGGGGGTTTTCGCGTCCGACGCTGTTTCCGCCGCCGCAGCAAGCTGGCGAAACCGGCCAACCCGGCGAGGTCGGGCGAACCAGCAAGGCTGGGGATGGCCAGCATGCCGCGCGCGACGGGCCGGGGATGGCGGTCGCGGGCTAGGGGTAGCCGTGCGTGTGGGGGTGCGTTTGCGGGTTGGGCTGGCGGGGCAGACGATGGCGAAGCGGGGCAAAGGGGCGGCCAGTTGGACAGGTCGCGTGCGGTTGCCGAACGGCGTCGATTGCACACCCTACGCGGCGCGGTTGCAGGCGCTGGCGGCTCGCATGGCGCGGGCCGGGCAGATCGCGCCGGCGGGCAAGGGCGCGGGCGAATGGTACGCCGTGTTCGGGCGTGCCGACGCAGCGGTGAAGCGGCTGGCGGAACTGAAAATCATGGGCTGTGCACCGCATTGCCAGCTGTTCGTGCCGAAGCGGCGGTTCACCATCACCGCCAAGAGCAAGAAACGCGTGTGTGAGGTTAGCCTGTTCGGCGCGTATTTCTTCGCCCACCTCGATCTCGACTGGCTGCCGCTGCGCGCTGGCGAGGTACGTCGGGCCCGCGAATCAGGTGCGGCGATTCGGCTCCAGGCGTTGCGCGATCTCGATGGAATCGTCTCGGTCTTGGGTAACGACGGCGAAGGCTGGCCTCTGCCCGTGACGGCATGGAAGGGTTTTGCACAGCTATTGGCGGAACCCGTAAAAGTGCAACAAACGCGCGTGCTTGTGAAGGATGAGAGGATGCGCATCACGCAGGGTCCGTTCGTCAACCACGAGGGGACGTTTGAAAGGTTGCTCGGTCGGGTTGACAACGTTCAGCGGGTAATCATTATGGCGCAACTCTTGGGTGGTTCGGTCCCCGTCGAAGTCAAGATCGAACACGTTGAGGCTGTCGTCTGAAACGGATAAGTTGCTTCCGGCGGGACATCTCAAGGTGAACTACTGCGCTCGCTGGCCCTTGTGCCGCGCCCGCTGGGGAAGAATGTCCGGAATCACGTCCACCTCGTAGCCTCCCCACCCCCCCCTATGGGTCCTCCCCACAGGAAACCAATACGGAAGGGGCGGGGGTTTGGGGGAGGGGAAATGTTCGTAATCCCTTGCAGGGTTGACGCCCTGCCCCTTGGTTGACGCTGCCCTTAGTCGCGCTGGTTGACGCCCTCAAGCCCATGAACACTGCCCTGCATACCCCTGTTGACGTCGCTGCCTGGCTGCCCGTGTTCGAGCTGGCCCGGCACGTCGGCGTCTCAAGGCAGGCGGTGCACAAGCGGATAGGCAAGCTGGGCGACCGGCTGGCCGTCAAGGGTGAGGGACGCGGCATGCGGGTGCATGTCGAGACTTACCTTGCGCTGACCGGCGCCGCCCATGACCCGGCGCAGGATCTGCGCAACCACGCTCAACGATCCGTCCCCAGAGGGGGGGCGCAACCGGTTCCGCCCCCTTCCGCCCCCCTTGCGGCCCCCTTTGCTACGATAGCGAACCCCGCGCCCAAGCCTGCCGTCAGCGAATACGAGGGCGAGAAAACCCTTAGCATCCGCGCCGATCGCGAGCTGCGCGAACTCAAACTGGCGCAGCAGCGTCGCGAGCTCGTACCGGTCCGCGACGTTGAAGCCGCCGCCGCCGCCATCGCCACCGGTATCCGTCAGCGCCTCGATACGCTGAAAGCCTCGTTCACACGCCTCCACGCCGCCAGCCGGCAGGGCGGCGAAGACGCGGTCCGCGTCGAACTGTCCCGCATGGTCGATGACCTCCAGCGCGGCATCGTCGCCGACATGACCCGCGCCGCCAGCCTCGACGACACGCCTGCCGATCCACTGGCCGCCGACCCGGCATCTGACCCAATCGCCGACGTCGCAATCGCGTAGCGCAAAACACGCCGCGAAATTCCGCCTGGGGGGTATCCCCCCTTATCTGCGAAAGCTCCATGAACCTCCCACGCACCGCAGCCCTGGCGATCTTCGCCGGGGCCCTCGCCGTCGCTTTGGCGCCGCCTTCCGAGGCGCGCGTTTCCGAGTGGATGGAGGCCAATTTCGTCGTTTCTGATGGCCCTCGCGCAGGTCAACTGTGGGCCCGCTCGACCTCGCCGCAAGTCGCCGCCGTCATCGACGCGATGTCAGTCACCGAGCCGCACACCAAGGTGGTGGTGCGCAAATCGGCGCAGCTCGGCTACACGACGGCGCTGATCGGCTGGCTCTGCTACATCGCCTGCGCCGCGCCGGCGCGCACGCTGGTGGTGTTTCCAACCACCGGAACCGCCATCGATTTCAACCGCGAGAAGCTGCAGCCGTCGATCGACGCCAGCCCGGTTCCGCGCCGCCATATTTTTTCGCTCACCAAAAAGGGCGTCGAGGGTTCCAACCAGCAATACAAGGGGTTTGTCGGCGGCGGCATCACCATAACAGGCGCCAACAGCGCAGCGGATTTGCAATCCAAGACCGTCAAATACGCGGCGGGCGATGAAATCGACCAATGGCCGCGCGACCTTGAAGGGCAGGGCTCGCCGATGTCGATGGTCGACGCCCGGCAGATCGCCTTCCACCGCTCCGGCGACTACAAGAAACTCATCGGCGGCACGCCGACGCTCGAAGGCGACAGTCTCGTCGACGCCGAATTTCTGGCCGGCGACCAGCGTCACTGGATGATGCCCTGCCCGCACTGCGCCGCCTCGATCCGCTTTGAGTTCGGTGGCTACGCGGATGCCGGCGGCACCGGCCTGCGCTTCAACCGCGCGCAACCGTTCGAAGCGCACTACATGGCGCAGTGCTGTGGGGCTCGCATCGACCACTGGCAGAAGGATGCGATGATCGACGCCGGCGGCTTCGTGGCCGCTGTCGACGAACCCGGCCGCCATCCGTCGTTTCACATCGACGCGATGGGCTCAAAATTCACTACCTGGGACAAGCTCGCCGAGACCTACGCCGCCATCGGCGACGATCCGCAGAAAGCCAAGGGCTTCCACAATTACTGGCTCGGCCTCGCCTATGCCGAGAAGGGCGATACGCCTGATCACAAGGTGCTGTGGCAGCGCGCCGAGACCTATGCCGAGCGGGTGATTCCGCCCGATGCGCTGATCGTCACGGCGGGCGTCGACGTGCAAAAGACCGGCCTCTACGTCGAGATTGTCGGCTGGACGCCCGACCGCCGCAGCTACACGCTGTATTTTGCCTATCTCTCCGCCTCCACCGTCGAGCAGGGCGGCGACACTTCGGACCCCGATGCGCCGTGCTGGCGCCGCCTGACAGAACTTTTCGAGACGCCGCTGGTCGATTCCTTCGGCGGCACGCGTCGTATGGACGGGATGGCGATCGACTGCCGCTACAATTCGCCCGTCGTCTACGACTGGGTGCGTCGCCATCACGGCGCCTATGCGCTGCGCACCATGGACGGCTGGGGCCGCGTTCCCATGGCTCTGCCGAAAAAGGTTGATTTCGACTGGAAGGGCCGCCGCATGCGCCATAGCGCGGTGCAGTGGGAAGTCGGCTCGTACAATCTCAAGTCGCGCTTCTATGCTTACTTGCGGCGCGAACAAAACCGCGACGAGGCCGGTGGCGAGATCGTCACGCCCGCAGGCTTCTGTCACTTCGGCGACTTCCTGCCGGAAGGCTATTACCGCCAGCTTGTCGACGAATATATCGGGCAGGCCGCCAAGGGTGCGCGCATCTGGAAAGCCCGCACCGGCGAAAACCACGCGCTCGACTGCCGTGTCCTCAACATGGCGCTGGCGTTTGGCGCACCGGTTTTCGATCTCGACAACCGCAGCGAACAATTCTGGCGCGATGTCGCCAACGAGCGTGGCGGCGCCGCCGCCATCGAGCCGCTGTTCCGTCCGTTGCCGCCACTGGCTCCAGAGCCTGCGGCAGTTGCAGCGTCCGTCCCGGCGCGTCCCAAAAAACGCGATCCGTTCCTCGATCCAAACACTGCATCCACATTCAGGGGGGCCTAGACTTGGCGATGGATTATCAGGCTGCGCTCAACGCCATTGAAGCGGGCATCGCCACCGGCGCCACCACCATCGAATATGCCGGGCGCAAGGTCATCTATCCCTCGATCCCCGACATGATCGCCGCAGCGAATTACTTCCGCCGCATGCTGAATCCCGCTGCGCCAGGCCAGCCCGCGCCCGCTGCGCGCGGACGCACGACTTACGGGACATTCTCGCGTGACTGATTCCGGCCCGTTCAACATCATTGACCGCGTCATCGCCTGGGCCGCGCCGGAGGCCGGGCTGCGGCGTCTGCGCGCCCGCGCCGCCCTCGACATGACAACACGCGTCTTTGATGCGGCAAAATCTGACCGCCGCACGCTCAACTGGAACGCTACGGGCGCCGCCGCCAATACAGAAAACTGGCAAGCCCTCAATATCCTGCGTTTCCGGGCGCGCGATCTCGAACGCAACAATCCCCTGGCGTCCTCGGCCATCCAGCAATTCGCCGGCATGGTGGTTGGCACCGGCATCACGCCCCGCCCGGTGCATCCCTTGAAGACGATGCGCAAGCGCGCGCTTGAGGCATGGACGCGCTTTGCTGACAGTTGCGACCCCGAGGGCCAGCACGATTTCTACGGGCTGTCGCGGCTCGCGGTGTCGACCATGTTCCGCGACGGCGAGGTGCTGCAAACCTGGCTGCCGGACGGCAACAAGCCGAATAGTTTCATCCGCCTGATGGAGGCGGACCATCTCGACATGGGGCGCTTTGCGCTGCAAACGAGCGCCGGCAACCGCGTCGTGCAGGGCATCGAAGTTGACCTGATCGGCCGCCGCAAGGGCTACTGGTTGTATCCCGTGCACCCCGGCGAGACCGGCATCATCCCGGCGAGGCGAGTGTCGCAGCTCGTGCCGGCTGGCGATGTCGATCACATGTTCCACGCCTTGCGCATCGGCCAGCAGCGCGGCGTGTCGTGGCTGGCGCCCGCCATGCTGCGGATGCGCGGCCTCGACGACATCAACGAAGCCATGATCTGGCGCAAGCGCATGGAAAGTTGCATCGGGCTGGTGCTTTCCTCGCCCGAAGTGCAGGGCGGCACGCCGGTTATCGGCAAGCAGAAACTTAATGCAAATGGCGATCCTGCGTTGCCGCCGGACACCCTGGAGCAATTCTCCCCAGGCATGGTGTTTCGCGGTGGCCCCGGTGAATCCGTGCAGGCGTTCACGCCCTCGGCGGACCCCGGCGCCGTCGATTTCATCCGCACGCAGCTCTATTCGATCTGCGCCGTCACCGGCCTGCCCTACCACGTCATAACCGGCGACGCCTCGCAGGCAAATTATTCCAGCCTGCGCGCCGCCACCCTGGCTGGCTACGTCATCCTCGACATGGTGCAGAACCTTGTCGTCATCCCGCGCCAATGCAAGCCCGCATGGCGCCGCGTCATGCAGCGCGAGGCGCTGCTGACCGGAGATGACCGCTTTCTTGATGTCAGCTCGCAATGGGGCGTGCCGGTGCGGCCCTGGGTAGATCCGGCGAAAGACATCGCCAGCAAGATCGCCGAGATCCGCGCGGGCCTGACGTCGATGCCGGACGCCCTCAACGAGCGCGGTCTCGATGCGCAACAGCAGATCGAAACCATCGCGGCGTTCCTCAAAGAGTGTGACGCCAACGGCGTCGTGCTCGACACGGATTCGCGCCGCGCTGCCGCCGGCGGCGCCGCTATGGCCGCCGCCGATCCGGTCGCCAAGGACCCTGCCAGCGATCCTGCCGCCGTTGCCGACCCCGCCGCAAAGGAAGCCAAATGATCCACATCGCGAAAGCCCCGCGCACCCGCGACGCGACTGCCGCCCGCATTGCGCCGCCCGGCTTTGAACCGAGCGCCCGCATCAACCGCCTCGCTGGTTTTTCGCCGACAAGTTACAGCGCCTCCACGCGCAGCGTCGATGCCGTGCTGGCGGCCGGCGCGCCTGTCAGCCGGGGTTTGGGATTCGTTGAGACCCTCAACATGGACCCGGCGTCGATTGACTTGTCACGAGGGGTAAATGGCCGTTTTCCGCTGGCTGACACGCACAACGTCTGGAGCATCGAAGCTTCGCTCGGCTTTGTCGACAATGTCCGCGTCGAAGCCGGGCAGTTGCTGGGCCGCCTGAACTTCGCTGACACCGAAAATGGCCGCGCCGCCGAAGGTCAGGTGGCGCGCGGCGAAGTCACCGGCGTTTCCATTGGCTACTGGGTCCGCACCTGGACCAATGTTTCCGTCGATGACGGCACCGAACTCTGGCGTGCGGACAAGTGGCAGCTTGCAGAAGCTTCGCTTTGTCTCGTGCCAGCCGACCCGGGCGCAGGGGTTCGTTCCGCGCCGCAAGCAAGCACCGGGCATTCCGCCCCAACCCAAACACTGGAGAATGATATGACCCGCTCGGCTGTAACTGCCGTCCTCGCTACGCCGGCAGTCGCCGCCGTGGAAGTTCCCGTTGCGGCTTTGCCCGCCGCCGCCGCTGTTGCGGAAACCCGCGCCGCGCCTGCCGCCACTCCCCAGCCGGTCGCTGCGCCGGCCGGCCTCACGGCAACAACCGCGCTCACCTTGGCGCGTCTCGGCGAGAGCTTTGGGCTTCGCGCCGAAGTTGAAACCATGATCAGCACCGGTTTGCCAGAGACTGAAATCCGCTCGCAGATTCTGGAGCGCGCGGCGGCGCGTCAACAGGCGAACATCGCTGTTGGCGGCCCGCGCGCCTCGATCACGCGGGATGAAGGCGACACCCGCAGGCTTGCGGTGGAGGCGGCGATCTTCCTGCGCGCCAACCCGGGCATGCAAAGCAACGCGACCGCCGAAGGTCGCGCCGAAGTAGAGCTGGCGCGCGAGTGGCGCGGCATGCGCCTGATCGACATGGCGCGCACCTATATCGAGGAATCGAGCGGCGTGCGCCTGCGCGGCCTGGCGCCGATGGAAATGGCTTCGCGTGCGCTTGGCATGTCGACCCGCGATGGCGGCCAGCTTGGCACCTCGGACTTCCCCTACATTCTCGCCAACGTCGTCAACCGCCGTTTGCGCGATGCTTATGGGAGCGTACTTCAGACATGGAAGCCGCTCTGCCGTCAGGCGATGGCGCCCGACTTCCGCGACCAGGCGCGCGTCGCCATGTCCGGCCTGCCGACCTTCGTCAAGGTCAAGGAAGGCGCGGAATACACCTACGCGAGCTTCGGTGACCTGCAGGAGAAATACGCGCTGGCGACCTATGGCCGCATCATCAACATCACGCGGCAGGCGATCATCAACGATGATCTCGGCGCCTTCAACCGCATGCCCGAGATGATCGGACGCGGCGCCGGCGAACTGGAGAACACCACGGTGTGGAGCATCTTCATCGCCAACGCCAACATGGCGGACGGCAACGCACTGTTCAGCGCGGCGCATAAAAACTACGTGTCTTCAGGCCTTGCGCCGACGGTGGCGTCGGTTCAGGCGATGGAGCAGCTGATGCTCGAACAGATCGACCTCTCGGGCGTGACGCCGCTCAATCTGATGCCGAAGTTTCTGGTCGTGACGCCCAAGAACAAGGTCGCCGCGCAGCAGATTCTCGGCGCCATCCAGCCCAACGCCTCGACCGCCTTCAACCCCTACGTCAACGCGATGCAGCTCATCGTCGAAGCCAGGCTGAAACCCTCGGGCGGCGGCGCCGAGCCGTGGTTCATGGTCGGCGACCCCGGCATGTATGACACCGTCGAGTACGCCTATCTCGATGGTCAGGAAGGCGTCTTCACCGATACGCGTATCGGCTTCGAGGTCGACGGCGTTGAAATCAAGGGCCGTCTCGACTTCGCCGCCAAAGCCATCGACTGGCGCAACATGACCAAACAGATAGGCGTTTAACCCAGAAAAGACGGCGGCGGCTTCGCCGCCGTCGTTGTCGCCTTTCGTCACTTCCGCCTTCGCTTCGCAATCCCCGATCCGCCGCGCCAATGCACGGCCCCAACAGGAGAAAAATCCATGAAAAACTACATCGAATCCGGCGACACGCTCACCCTTCCGGCCGCCGCCGCCGCCTATACCGCCGGCGCGCCGGCGCTTGTCGGCAATGGCCTGCTTGGCGTTCCCGCCAATACAACCGCTATCGGCGACGACGCGGTGTTACGCCTGCGCGGCGTCTTCGCCATCGCCAAAGCGGCGAGCGTCACGCCTGCGGCTGGCGACAAGGCCTACTGGGATGACACCAACAAGGTGGTCACCAACATTACCACGGGCAACACCCTGTGCGGTCGCTTCTGGAACGCCCCGCTGGCCGGCGACGCCACGGTCAACGTGCGCATCTCCCCGGTTAACTAGCCCGAGATGTTCGCCCCCTCCGCTCCGGTTGATGCAGTCTTCGCGCTGTTTGGCGTGGCGGCTGTTTATTACACAGCGGAGGGGGCGACGACGCCCTGCAGCATCATCGTCAACGCCGCTGACGATGTTGCCGCTGTCGGCGGACAATCGCTGGTCTGGCGCCAGCGTAAGGTTGAAGTGCGGGTTTCACAGATCGCGCGCCTCGTCAAAGACGACTGGTTTGTGGTCGGCTCGCAACGCTGGGTGATTACAGCCGCGCCGCGCCGCGACGATCCTGACCAGCTCATCTGGGCCTGTCTCTGCGACCCCCGGTAAAACAGCTTTGAAAAATCCGTTTTCGATTCGCCTTGGCGCCGATGGCAAGGCCGTCAAGGCTGGGCTTGACGCCGACCGCATCAAACTTGCCGGGCGCATTCGCGCGGCGACCGAGGCGGCAGGCCGCGAGGCCTTGCTCAATCCGCTGCGCGCGGCCACCAGCGCCGGACTGCGCTCACGCAAACTGCCGACGACCTGGCGCATCGTGATCTATCCCGTCGATGCGTCGGTCCCCACCTTGAACCCCGCCGCGCTCATCTACTCGAAGGCGCCAAAGATCATTCAGGCCTTCTCGACCGGCGCGACGATCCGTCCCGCCGGCGGCCGGCGCTATCTGTGGATACCCACCGAGAATGTTCCTGTGGGTGTTGGTGGTAAGCGCGATTCGCCCAAGCGCATCGAGCGCGCCTTCGGCAAATTTCATCTGGCGCGGGGGAGCAACGACTCCATTGTCGCGCTGTGCGAAACCCGCACGCAAGGAACCGGCAATACCAGCCGTTCCCGCCGCAGTTCCGTGCGTCAAAAGGGCCTGGCGCGCGCTACCCCGGAAGATCGCGCCGCTGGAAATACCACGCTGACGCCGATGTTCGTTCTGGTGAAACAAGTGACCCTGAAAAAACGCCTGGATATTGCAGGAATTATGGCAGCCGCGCCGTCGCGGTTCGCCGCGTTGCTGCAAACGGCGTTGGGATCATGACCGCAACCGAAACCGCCATCCGCGCCTTGCTGGCGGCGCTCGCCGCCAGTCCGGCGCTGCCGACGCCGCGCCGCAACGCGTCGCTCGATGATGTCTTTGACAGTTTTTCTGCGCTGGATGGCGCCGACGCTGGCCGCACCCTTGTGCTGCGCGACGGCGCGGTGAAATCCGCTGTCTGGCTCGGCGGCAATCCGCCGCTGTGGGAGCTGACGCACGGCGCGGAAATCGAATGGATTGTCTGCGCGCCGGAAGGCGACGATCTGCATATCGCCTTTGATGACGGACTGGCGGCGATCGTCGCCGCCATCGGCGTCGATTTCACGCTCGGCGGGCAAGTCAACAGCGCGCTGATTACGACGCCACCCGAGCGGATCGACGATCAGGCCGGCGCCCGTCCGGTCAAATCCGCCGCCATCACGGTCGATCTGCTGTTTACCTCCACCGCGCCGCTTTAAGGAGCCATCATGCCCACTTCGACCATTGCGCTTGGCCAGCTTGTCTCCGCCGCGTTTTCGGATGAGACGACCTTCGGCACGCCCTCGGCGGCGGCCTATACCGGGTTTTACTATTACAAATCTTCGCTGTTCGAGGACATTCCGCCCGACCCCGACATGGTCATCGGCGGCGATTTCCAGAACTTTCGCGACCAGCGCCCGGCCGAGCCCGGCCTTTCGACGCATGGCGGCGACCTGACCTTGCCCTGGTGCATCAACGGCATGGGCGACTGGCTGAAACTCTGCTTCGGCGCGCCGGTCACGACCAACGTTTCCGGATCCAACAACCAGCATGTGTTCGCCTCGGGTCGGGCCGTGCTGCCGACGCGCACCATCGAAATGAAGGCGCTGTCGAATGATTTCCGCCAGCATGTTTCGTGCTTCGCCCGCAGCCTGAAACTCGCTGTGAAGCCGGATCGCGGCGTGCAGCAGGTAAGCCTTTCGTTGACCGGCGTCGGCGAAAACCTGTTGACCGCCTCCGTGGCGGCGTCGCCGGCTTCCCGCGCCTATCGTCCGGTGCGCGCGGCGGGCTCCGCCATCTATGTCGACGGCGCGCAGGTGGCGGTGCTGCTCGAAGGCGATGTCAGCTACGAGACGGGGATGGAGGCCGAGCGCTACGTCAATGCCTCGGCCCGCGTCGCGGCGGCGGTCGCCAGCGGCTTTGCGGCGGGGTCCGGCACGTTGCGGATGCGCTACATCGGCTCGGCCTATGACGCCTACGCCGACGCCAATTCCGATCACACCTTGGAAGTGCGCAGCACGCTCGACGCCAACTCCTCGCTTTCGTTCCTGTGGAACGCCGTGCGGTTCGGGCGCGGCGGCGCCCGCGTCGACGGTCCCGGCGGTCTGGAGCAATCGATCCCGTTCCGCGCTGCGCTGACCGCTTCGGCGCCAATGCTCACAGTGACGCTCAAAAACCAGATCACGGGTTACTGACATGGTGCTCCGCATCGGGCGCAACCGCGCCGCAGCCGTGCCAGTCGCCCTGGGGCAGGGGGCTTTTATCCAGTTGCGGCCAGCCTCCGCCGTCGATTACGAAGCGGCGCGCCTTGGCGCCGGCGACGCCATGCGCCAGCTCGGCGACGGCGTCGCCTTCGCCGGCGTTTATGGCGTGGCGCTCGAACTGCCAGCGGCGCTCGACAATGCCGCGATGTCGCTCGGCGTTGCGTCGCTCGTGTTGGGCGTTGAACTCGCCCTGCGCTGCGCCGTCTTGATGGAAGGCGTCGAGAACGCCGACGGCTCGCCGGCGACAATCACCCGCGAAGCCCTCGCCGAACTGTTCTGCGATCGCGACATCTATGAGCGCGCCCAGGCCGCCATGCTGTCGCCCCTGTGGGAGGACGCAGCCGAGGGAAAAGAACGGGCGATCTCGCGCGATGGCGCGCGGGAGGCGGGATCGCCTATTGCCGCTCCTGCCGCGACACCGGCGCCGCCTGCGCCACTGGCAAGCGCAGCGCCGATGGAAAGCTCTGCCCCGAACTAGAACACGCGCCGCGCAGCCTCGAAGGCCGCGCCGCCATGGACGTGGCGATGCGACCGGGCATGCTGCGGCGGGCCGGGCTCGAGGGCGCGGTTTGTGGCATCGACTGGTCGGCCTGCCTGGCGCTGGCGCCGGATGATGGCGACAGCGACCTTTATGACCGCTGCCTCGCCGAAGTAGAACGAGGCCTGCTGGATGGACTTCAAAAAGAAGATTAGGGCGGGCCTGCGAAAGGAAGACGATAAGTGAGTGATCAGGTCTCCATCCGGCTCGGCTCAACCGGCGGCAAGGAAGTCGAGGCGCAGATTCGCGCCCTCGGCGATGCGGCGCAAACCTCGTTCCAGAAGTTGGCCGCCGCGCCGGCCACCGCGACGCGCGGCGTCGATACCTACATCAGCAAGCTCAACGACCTCCAGACCAAGCTCGATGGCGTCCGCCAGAAGGGCCTCGCGGCTTTCGCCGCAGCGTCGGGACAGGCCGCGCAAGGCGGCCAGCTCGGCTTCTCCGGCATTGCGCAGGGCGTCTTTAACGCTGGGGGGTTGCGGAACTTCGCGGCTTTGTCGGGTGGGCCTCTGGGCGTTGCGGCGTTGGCGGGCGGCGCGGCTATCGAAGCCACGGCGCATTATGCGGCGCTTGGCGACGCAGCCGAGAAAGCGCACACGACGGCTCGCGAACTGGACAATCTACGCAACGTTTTTCAAAAGCTCGGACAGGACGCCACGACAACCGATGGCGTCATGGCGGAATTTTCCACACGCATCTATGACGCCTACACCAAGGGCGGCGCCTTCAAGAAATTTCTGGACGCCAACAATATTGCGCTGCTGGATTCACAAGGGAAAATGCGCCCCATGGTGGCGCTGCTTGCCGATGTTTCAAATGCGCTGGCGACCACAACCGACTCGCAGGAGAAAATGCGAATCGCGACCCTGGCGGTTGGTGAGGAAATGGGCGGCAAATTCGTCGCCGCCCTTGACGCCAGCAAGGGCAAACTTGGCGAACTGGCGCTGGCCTCTCGCGAGGCGGGCTTTTCAATCACCAATGATCTTGCCAGCGCCGCCCAGGCTGGCGTCAAGCAACTCACCTCGCTGGCCAACACGGCGGATAATCTTTACTCCAAACTGAAACTGCTCGGCGGCATTGGCAGTGAACTCGACAAGCTGAAATCGCTACGCCAGAATCTGGCGCAAAGCACCGAAGGCGTCGAGGCGGAAACCTTGCGCGCCAACATGTCGCCGGAGCAGCGCGAAGCGATCGCTGCGCGGGCCCGGCGAAGGGGCCGCGCCGTGCCGGAGGATACCGTCGAAACAGATGTTTCGGGCGCCATCCGCCAACAAGAAAGGGATCGCTTTGCACTTCTGGCTGCGGGCGGCATGTCTTCAGCCGACTATATTAAATCGCTTGCCAGCGGACGAGAGCTTGCGGCGCTCTCTGGACCGCCCGTTGCTCCGGTTGTTGCGCCGGTGGCGAAAGTTGAACCGGAGGCCGCATCGGGTGGCGGCGGTGGCGGCAAGGGCGGCGGCGACAGCAAGACCGTCGAACGCATCGACGAAGAGAAGGCGGCCTATGACCGCGTCGTTGAATCCCTTGCCAAGATGCAAACGCAACTCGGCCTGACCGACCGTGAAAAATTCATCGCCAATGAAACCTCGCAACTGGCCAAAGACACCACCGACGCGCACCGCGAGGCCGTCGAGAAGCTGGCCGGCGCCTACTATGATCTCAAGGCGGCGCAGGACGCCTCCAAAAAATCCGCCGATGAAATCAATGGCGGGTTGCGCGATATCGCCAACCAGTTAGA
>JAYTTW010000024.1:0-3052 GCA_043744855.1 Hyphomicrobiales bacterium | reverse complement strand
TCTTTCGTCCACATCGGCGATCTCCACGAGAATCAGATCGCCTCCCTTGAATCACAAACGATTCCTATCATGCAAGAACTCGCCGGATGGGCTCTAAGAAAAAGTTGACCAACGGACATGGTGTTCCAAGTGGGCGAAATCGGATTAAAAAAAATTTGTGTCGGAATACTTGCCACGATTCTTTTGGGGGCATTAGGGTCTGGTGTATGGGATATGGCCCTAAAACCGTTAATTTATATGATGCAGGACATGGTGCTAACGATCGGTACACTTGGTGTTAAATCTTTAATTGATTCTGTTTACATAGAAGTCGGCGTGGGTAATACTGCGCGTTCATCTAACCACCTTTTGAGTTTTTTAGTGGCACCAATGCTAATCATTGGGTTCTTAAATCTCTATTATGTCGCTATTATGTGGAAAATGACAAATAATCGAACTTCAGAAATTTCGAGACGTGTGATGGTTATTTCAAATATTAATAAAACTATTCAAAGGTTTAGGAGTGGTATTTCGGATAATTTTCTACTTGCAAATTGTTTAGTTTTGCAATTATGTATTATAATTCTTGTTTTCTCCATAAGCAAAACAGTATATGCGTCCGATGCTCACGCTTATTTAATCCAAATTAGCGAAATCGCATCGCCTTTCTTGAGCGCCGAGGAAAAGATGCTTGTAAGGTCACGAATATACCAAATACATTCTCGCGAAGATTTTTCAAATCTTCGAGGTATGATTTTAAAAGTTATTGACGAGAAAAAACTTTACAATCCACCATTTGACGCGTTTTAAATGTTGAATCATCACGATGGTAGCCGTTGCTTTGGGCCTTGAACAGAACGATCCGTCGAACGCCAAGGCGTGTGATCCCGCCTCTGCAGACACGTTGCTCTGCGAAGGCGTCGACACGACGCCCTGCGGCAACGTCGACGCCGGCAAGGCGCTCTTGCGCGCCGGTTTGACGAGCGAACTGCCGGACGAATGGATTGAAGCGGTCCGCGCCGCCAAAGTCCCGGATGAATACGCACATCTGGACGCTGAGTTGCTACGGGAACGCTATCTTGGCGAGCAGGACTAGGACTCGCGCCTCGGCGCTCTGGATGCAGCGCTTGAAAGGGGGATCGCGGACGCAAAAGCCGAACGAACCATGCCGCTGGATGAAGCCTTTGCGCGGCTGCGCGCCGAGTTGAAGATCAAGGCGAAAAGCCGGGGAACGTGAGGGTTGTTGTAACGGAGGCGGCGCTGGCCGATCTCGTCAGCATCGCCGTCGAGATGCACTCAGCCCCCCTCAATACCCATGCTCCGCCGCCGGAAAACTCCCGTCCTTAACGGCGCGCACATAAGCCTTCACGGCGCCCTCGACCGTCCCCGTCTCCGGAATGAAATTGCGCACGAACCTTGGCCGTTTGCCTGGGGAAACGCCGATCATGTCGTGCAGTACCAGCACCTGTCCGCTGCAATCTGGCCCGGCGCCGATGCCAATGGTCGCGCAACTGCGCAGCGCCTTGGTGATGCCCGCAGCGACTTCCGAGGGCGTCATTTCGATCACCATCATCGCCGCGCCGGCCGCCTCCAGCGCAACCGCGTCGGCCAGCATCGCGGCGGCGGCGCTGTCGCCCTTGCCCTGTACCCGGTAGCCGCCGAGTTGATGCACCGCTTGTGGCGTCAAGCCGATGTGTGCGCACACCGGCACCCCGCGCTCGACCAGAAAGCGCACCGTCTCCGCCATGAACGCGCCGCCCTCGAGTTTCACCATCTGGGCGCCGACCGCCAGCAAACGCGCCGCGTTGCGGATCGCCTGCTCGCGCGATTCCTGGTAGGCGCCGAACGGCAGATCGGTAATGAGAAACGCTTGCCGCATGCCGCGAAACACGCAAGCCGTGTGATATTCCATATGCTCCATGGTGACCGGCAACGTCGTCGCATGTCCCTGCACGACATTGCCCAAACTGTCGCCAACGAGGATCGCGTCGACGCCACATTGGTCGAACATGGCCGCGAAGCTCGCGTCATAGCAGGTCAGCATGGCGATCTTTTCGCCGCTGGCGCGCAGCCGCGCGATGTCGCCAAGTTTCTTCGGCCGGGTGTCTTCGAGATAGGCCATGTTTTTCAGCCTTTCGCCGGCAAGGCGAACACGTCGATGTTGTCGATCAGGCGGGTGGTTCCCATGCGCGCCGCCGCGAGCAGGCGAAGTCCGCAAGTGCGTCCGTCCTCGACGGGCATGAGCGTAACGTTATCACGCACTTCAAGATAGTCGATGACGAAGCCCGACGCGGAGATCGATGCCGCCGCGTCGCGCACGGCGTCCGCGATTGTGTCGCCACCGCGTATGCGCTCCGCCGCCCACGCCATCGCCTGATTGAGATTGCCGGCAAACTTGCGCTGGCGGGCGTCGAGATAGGCGTTGCGCGAGGACAGGGCGAGGCCATCGCTTTCGCGCAGGGTCGGCGCACTGACGATGCTGACGGGAATGTCGAGATCGGCCACCATGCGACGGATGACGGCGAGTTGCTGATAATCTTTCTCGCCAAACACGGCGATGTCGGGCGCCGCTTGCAACAAAAGTTTGGCGACAACGGTGGCGACGCCGTCAAAGTGCGTCGGCCGGAATTTGTCCTCAAGGCCAACCTTCGCCGGCCCGCCGACCTGTAGGGACGTGGCAAAACCCTGCGGATACATGCCAGCAGCGTCCGGGTGAAAAACCGCGTCGACGCCAGCCGGCCCCAACAACGATACATCCTGTTCGAGAGTGCGCGGGTAGCGGGCAAAGTCTTCGTTGGGCGCGAACTGTGTCGGGTTAACAAAGATCGAGACGATCACACGCTTCGCCCGGGCCCGCGCCACTTCGACCAGCGACAAATGCCCGGCGTGTAACGCGCCCATGGTCGGCGCAAGTGCGACGCTTTCGCCAGCCCGGCGGTATTCGGCGACGGCGGCGCGCAGGTCGGCGAGGGTCGCGAGAACAACAAGTTGGGTCATTTTGCTTTTTCGCCGCAATCGCCGCCGTCTGCAAGCCGACTTTGGTTTCAGCAGTATCCACCATCGGAAGAAAGTG
>JAYTTW010000023.1:0-3052 GCA_043744855.1 Hyphomicrobiales bacterium | reverse complement strand
TCCGCCATCGTCGTGCTCCACAAACAGAATCAGTGGACGACGACAGATTCAGTACTTCACCAGTTTGTCACGAGGTTCTTCACCCGATTGCCCTGGCTTCGCATTATGTCGTCATTCCATCGTGCGCCGGTTTCCTTTATAGTCAGCAACGAGATGTGTGGACGATACGCGATTACCTTGCCGCCAGAAGCCATGCGGGCGTTTTTCCGCTACCTGGAGCAGCCGAATTTCCCGCCTCGCTATAATGTAGCGCCGACGCAGCCTGTGCCTGTGGTTCGCCAGAGCCGTATCGCCGAGGGCGGGGTCAGGCATTTTGCGCTGGTGCGCTGGGGATTGCTTCCCGGATTTGTCAAAGACCCAGCGGGTTTCCCCGCTTTAATCAACGCCCGCAGCGAAACGATCCGCGAGAAGGCCAGTTTTCGCAATGCCTTCCGCCGCCGCCGCTGCCTCTTTATCGCCGACGCCTTCTACGAATGGCGCCGGCCGGCGGGCGGCAAAATACGCGGCGGACCGCCGTCGGAACCATTCTTGATGCGGCGGCAGAACGGCGAACCTCTGGGGCTTGCCGGACTGTGGGAGACGTGGACCGGGCCGAACGGTGAAGAGGTCGACACCGCCTGCATCGTGACGACCGGCGCCAACGCCGGCATGGCGGCGATCCATGATCGCATGCCGGTGGTTCTGGAGCCCGAGACTTTCGATGCCTGGCTCGATTGCGAGAGCGAGGATACGAGCGCGGCGGCCACCCTGTTGCGCCCGTCGGCGGAAGACGTGCTGGAACTTGTGCCGATCGGCACGCAGGTGAACAAGGTCGCCAACGACAATGCCGCGATCCAGACGCCGTGCGGCCCGACGAGACGTAGCGCTCTTCTGCGTCCGCAGCCGCTTGTCGCCACACCCAATCAAGGATCGTTGCAAGGATCGTTGTTTGATGCGGACTGAGGCTGCGCGGCGACGTTGAACGCCGCCGCACCCGCTTCACGCCATGTATCCGCTTCACGCCATGTGTTGTCCGCCGTTGATCGCGATGTTCGCGCCGGTGACGAAAGCCGCCTCTTCCGAGCAAAGATAAATGATCAGACCGGCGACCTCTTCGGGCTTGCCGAGGCGGGCGATCGGAATCTGCGGCAGGATTTTGCTGTCGAGAACCTCTTTGGGAATCGCCATCACCATTTTGGTGCCGATGTAGCCGGGCGAAATCGTGTTCACCGTGACGCCTTTGCGCGCCGATTCCAGCGCCAGCGATTTGGTGAAGCCGTGCATGCCGGCCTTCGCGGCGGCGTAGTTGGTCTGGCCGAACGCGCCCTTAGAGCCGTTGACCGAGGCGACGTTAATGATGCGGCCCCAGCCGCGATCCATCATGCCATCGTAGACGGGTTTGGTCATGTTGAAGACGGAATCGAGATTGGCGCCGATAACCGCTTTCCACGCCGCGAGTTCCATCTTGCGAAACGTCGTATCCCGCGTGATGCCGGCGTTATTGACGAGGATGTCGACCGCGCCCAGATCAGCCGCAACTTTCGCACAACAGGCCTTGGAGGATTCGAAATCGCTGACATCGCAGGCGAAAACGGCGAAATCATAACCGCGCGCCTTCATGTCCTCACGCCATTTTTCAGACGTCTTGTTGGTCGGTGAATAGGTCACAGCAACGCGGTAGCCGGCGTCCGCCATCTTCGTTGCAATGGTTTCGCCGAGGCCGCCCATACCGCCGGTGATCAATGCGAGTCTCTGGGTCATCGTGCATTCCTCCGTTTTGGTCGATGCGTCGTTGTCCGTGCTCTTTTCTCGCCCCTGAAACAACCGCCGTCAATCGCGCCGTTGGTCGAAGGCGGAACGAATTGCTTCGGTGTTCAAGAATGACAGGCAACGTGCAGTGCAACATCAGCGTGGCGAACGCCACGTCGCAGCATGGGCAAATTCGATCACGTCATAGCCATAATCAAAAGTGATTTCTTCGTCGCTGGCGATGTCCCGCAAGGCTTCCAGGAAAACCCGGCTGCGGTACTCCACCGCTTCGGCGTTCGGTGTCGTGGAATGATTGGCGTAAATGGAGTCGTTGCCACCAATGAGCGCGTCGATGTAGCAGCGTTCCAGGCGGATCAGCAGCGTGTAGCCGATGGAGTTGTAGAAAGCGTCGCGACGGCGGCCCTCAGCGACATCGACTTTCTGGCCGGCGTATTCGAGGATGCGGCCGCCCGAAGCAATCGGAGCATCGGCGAAAAGTCCGCGCCCGTGGATCGGCGATCTGCGCACGCTGACATCTGGCTTTTTCATTTTTCCGGTAGTCTGCCAGCAGGGGAAATCGACCTTCGATCCAATGCGTCGGAGTTATGATGCACCGGGCCCATCGCGTCGAGGCAAATTTGGGATGGTTTATCGCGACTGTTCGACGGGGCGCGTTTGACGCGCTTTGTGGATCACCCGCGCCAGGCGGCGTGCGTCTGAAGCAGGTGTTGATACGCCCTCTTACAAGAAAGCCAGCAAGGCTGCGAGCGTCGCCGCCGGATTTTCCTCAGCCAGGAAATGGCCGGAGTCGAGGATGTCGCCGATAGCTTGCGGAGCGAAGGTGCGCCGCCACACGTCGACCGGCGTTTCTTGCTCAGAGCGCGTCAGAAACGAATTTCCGGTAAGGACTTGCAACGGGCAAAGGATCTTTGCCGAGGCGGCGAGGTCGGCCTCATCCGCAGCAAGTTCAAGCGTTGCGCCGGCGCGGTAGTCCTCGCACATGGCGTGAATGCGCGACGGATCGTTCCATGCGGCGGCGTAGTGTTGCAACGCACGCGGATCAAACGTCGGTTTCGATGGGTCTTTCTCCCACTTCATCATCTGCGGTCGGAAATAGGCGTCGGGATCGGCGGTGATTTCGCGTTCCGGCATGGGCGCGGGTTGCGCCAGATACGTCCAGTGCACGGCCGGCGTCAGTCCGGCGCGAATGCCCTTCCACACTTCGGGGGTTGGCAAGATATCGAGCAGCGACAGGCGCTCGATTCGACCGGGATGATCGAGCGCCAGACGATAGGCGACGCGCGCGCCGCGATCATGCGCGACG
>JAYTTW010000022.1:0-12044 GCA_043744855.1 Hyphomicrobiales bacterium | reverse complement strand
GGCGCTCCGAATCAAACCGCCACACTGAATCACGCAAAACACAATCCGTTAATCGCCGTTAACTTAAGTTCGTGGCCCTGGATTCCGACGGAGCCCTTTGATTTCCGGGTATTTTTGTGATATACCATATCTTAACGGTTGGAATCATCTGTTAACTCTTCGACGCGTTCGAGGCTTTTCGGGGAGGCTTTCGGGCACGGCTCGCGGAAAGGCGCTGTTGCAGGAGCGTTGAACGGAAACCGGCCGGCAGATCGTTGGTTTATTGAAAATGACGTGCATTTTTTTCATAATGCTCGCTTAGATAGCTGACACTCTACATCGCGTCGTTTCTGCGGACGCTGACCGCCCCGGTGCACCCCGGGGTCTGAACGGAGTCGCCAAACATGGCCGGAAGCAAGAAAAAGACTTCTAAAGGACAAAAGCTCGCGGCGTCGAAATCGCGTTCCAGCGCAACCGTGGCGGTAAAACGGTCGAAGCCCGGCAAATCCGTATCGACGAAGTCGGTGAAAACTGTGGCCAAGTCCGTGTTGAAGAAAGCCGCCATCAAATTCGCGCAAGCGCGCGTCGCCGCCGCCAAAGTTGCAGCCAGCAAGGCCGCTGCCGGCAAGTTGGCCAAGTCCGCCGCGGCGGTGGCCAGGCAGAAGGCGGTCGCTGCGGCGTCGAAGTCTGGCAAAAGCGCGATAGCCAGCGCTAAAGAGGCGGGTAAAGCGGTAAATAAGGCCAAGGTTTTGGCGCCTTCCCGTGCTGCCGCATCCAAGCCTGCGCCGCAACTCGTTGCCGCTGCAAAGTCGGTAGCGACGCCAGCAATGAAATCCGCGCCGGTACCGGTCAAGGAAAATTCTGGCCTGCGCGCCGTCGCGTCAGCTGCAGGCGAGCCGGTTATGGGCAAGCCAGCTGCGGGCAAGGCAACTGGCGGCAAGTCACCTGTGAGCAAATCAACTGTGGTTGCCGGCAAGGGCAAGGCTGCCGCTAGCCCGGCTGGATCGACGACGGTTGTGCGGCCTCCGCAGGTTGCTGGGCGGATCGCTACGGGATCGACGGCCAGCCATCCAGCCGGGACCCCGGTTGCGGCGATGCCGACGAAGCCCGGGCTGTCGATTGTTGGTATTCCTGCGTCAGCGCGATTTGCGCATGGCGCGAGGCCGGGCGTCAGGCCCGGCGTCAAACCGGCGCCTGCAAAAATTGAATTCAAGGCGGCGGCCAAACCCGGCTCGCATCGTACCGGTTTCAAGGCGCTGGAGTTCATCGTTTATCCGGCGCACGGGGTTGGCCAGATTGTGGCTATCGAGGAGCAGGAAGTCGCCGGCTACAAAATGGAGCTGTTCGTCATCAGTTTTGCGAAAGACAAGATGACCCTGAAGGTTCCTTTGCCGAAGGTCATCAATGGCGCCATCCGCAAACTTGCAGACGCCGACGACGTCCGGCGTTCGCTCGATACGCTGATGGGGCGCGCCCGCATCAAGCGAACGATGTGGTCGCGTCGCGCGCAGGAATACGAAGCGAAAATCAATTCGGGCGATCTCGGCTCCATCGCCGAAGTTGTGCGCGACCTGTATCGTTCGGAGGCGCAGCCGGAGCAGTCGTATTCCGAGCGTCAGCTTTATGAAGCGGCGCTGGATCGCATGGCCCGCGAGGTCGCGGTCGTCAATCGCATCCTCGAAAACGAAGCCCTGAAGCTTATCGATTCTCACCTGCAGCGCGGTCCCAAACGCGGCGCCAAGACGGACGCCGCCGCCGAAGGCGGGGCCGATATCGTCGAAGCTGCGTGATACCGGAAGCCTTGAGACAATAACGCCCGGTCGAAAGGCCGGGCGTTTTTTATGGCGGGCGGCGTCGGCACAATTGCCAGAGCGCTGCGCCGTGTTATTGTGCATGTTATTGTGAACGGGGTCGCCGAGGGGTCGGGACAGCTGCTTTTTCGAATACGGATGGCTTGAACAATAGTTGCCAAAAAAATTACGGCGCGCCGTTTCGACAGTGCAGTAGAAATCAAAGTGGCGATGTGGGGAGTGCAACATGGATCCGAGAATCATCGAACTTTACGACGAGTTCACCCATGCGCCGCTGGCGCGACGGGTTTTCATGGAGCGGCTGGCGATACTGGTTGGCTCCGTCGCTGCGGCTGAAGCGGCGCTGGTGGCCATCGCGCCCAATTACGCCAAGGCGGCGATCATTGCGGAAAAAGATGCGCGGATTGAATCCGGCCCGTTTGAAAACGCCGCTGCGGGCATCAAGGGTTACATCGCCATGCCGAAAGGCGTGAAGCGCGAAACCGCCAACAATTTCGTCATCACGATCCATGAAAATCGTGGTCTCAATCCGCATATCGAAGACGTCGCACGGCATCTGGCGACAGAGGGCTTCGTCGCCATGGCGCCCGATCTGTTGGCGCCGCTTGGCGGCACGCCGAAGGACGAGGACCAGGCGCGCGAAATGTTCACCAAGGTGGACCTCGAGAAAACCGCAGCTTCGCTGGCCGCACTCGTCACAGACCTCAAGGCGAAAAATCCGGCTTTGAAAGTCGGCACGATTGGCTTCTGCTGGGGCGGCAGCATGGTCAACCTGCTCGCCACGAAGGCCGCCAACCTCGACGCTGCCGTCAGCTATTACGGCGTCGCTCCCAAGCTGGAGGACGCGGCAAAAATCAAGGCGCAGATGTTGTTGCAACTGGGCGCGCTCGACGCGCGTGTCAACGCGACGATTCCGCCGTTCGAGGAAGCCATGCAAAAAGCCGGCGTCAAGTTTGAAGTGTTCAGATACGAAGGCGCCAACCATGCCTTCAACAACGACACGGGCGGCGAACGCTATCATGAGGCGTCGGCGAAACTTGCGTGGACGCGCACGGTGGCGCTGCTCAAGGCAAAACTTGCGGTTTAGCCGGGTCGTGGGCGTGGTGCGCGATAACGCTTCTGCGAAAACGTCGTCACTGACGGGCAGCGAGAGGTACAGGTGCTCGCGTTGACTCGCCCCACCGCAAAGTTACCTTCAACCGAAATAGGTTGACTTGGCCTCAGCAAGGAGAACGTTAGCATGAAGCGTCAGGCGCTCGCGGCATTGCCCGTAATTCTTGAACTTCTTCTGCTTTCCACGAATGTGTCGGCACAGTCTCCGGTCTGCAACGCGGAGGAATTTAACGTTACTTGCACGCTCCAGGGCGCGGTTCGCGGTGTAGTCGAAGGCGATATGATCGCGTTCAAGGGTATTCCCTACGCGAGGCCACCTGTCGGGCCGCTGCGCTGGAAGGCGACGGAGGTAGTGGAACCGTGGACAGGCATCCGCGACGGCAGCAGTTTCGGCGCAATTTGTCCTCAAATCATAGGGACGGATGTCAAAGGCAACGAGGATTGCCTGACAATCAATGTCTGGCGACCGCGCGCGCAGCCCCCTCGGCCACTGCCCGTCATGGTGTGGCTAACCGGCGGTGGCAATCATTCGTTGTCGGGACAGGGGACCCCCGGCTTCGGGGGCGTGACTTACAGCGGCGAGAAACTCGTTCCAGAAGACGTGATCTTCGTGAGCTACAATTTGCGTCTTGGAGTCCTCGGATTTTTGGCGCATGCCACGCTCGACGCCGAACGGCCCGAGAAAGTCTCGGGAAATTATGGCAGTCTCGACCAAGTCGCCATGCTTCGCTGGATAAGGGCGAACATTGCGGCGTTCGGCGGCGACCCTGACAAGGTATTTTTGTTTGGCACGTCCGCTGGCGGAGGCAACATTTGTGCGCTCATGACATCTCCGCTCACGCGGGGATTGGTTCATGGCGTCGCCATGCAAAGCAGCGTGCCCACAGGATGCGAAATCCAAACGCTGGAGGATGCGCGAATGGGTACGGGGCCGAAAGTTGTTGCTGCCGTTGGCTGCGATAAAGCGGCGGATGTCGCCTCCTGCCTGCGAGGCAAGAGCGCCGTCGATCTCGTCAAGGCCGTGCCGGGGACGTTTACGGTCCTGACGCGCCTATACGGTCCTAACGTGGATGGCCATGTTTTTCCCGATCAACCACTCAAGCTGATCGAGCAGGGAAACTATTCGAAGATACCCGTAATTATTGGCAACACCGCCGAGGAAACCATGCCGTGGGCGGATACCGCCGGGCGGGTAACCGACGAGGCGAGTTATGTCGCGGCGATCGAGAAGGTGTTCGGTGCGACCTCGCGGGACCAAATACTCGCCAATTACCCGTTGAAGTCGTATCCGACGCCGCGACTGGCATTCATGCGCGTCACCACGGATTCTGAGTTCACTTGCCAAAGCCGTCGGGTGGCGCGGACCCTCGCGAGAACGCGGAGCGCGCCTGTCTACCGTTACATCTTCGCCCAAGGCCAGGAAGGCGATCCCGCGTTGTCGGCGGGCGGAATTGCTCACACGATTGAACATTCATTCCTCTTCCCGGGAAAATACCTCCCGACAGCCATCGAAGCCAAAGTCCAGCGCGAAATGATCGGTTACTGGACGCGCATGGCCAAGACCGGGAATCCCAATGGGGATAACGACAAACCATGGCCAGCAACCACGGTCGAGGAAGATAACTATTTGGAAATCGGCGCGAACACTGCCGCGAAAAAAGGTCCAATCGACGCGAAATGCGATTTTTGGGACACTGTAAGTTTCCTTTGGCCGCATATTTAGGACTGAACCGCCCATGTTTGCCGGAGCTTCGCGGCCCTGAGAGCCGAGTAACTCGGCTTCTCAAAACACCCCAGTTTTTAAGGCCACAATCGCCGATCCAAAAGTGTCGAAGTTCGCACGTATCGACATTGGACCGAGTAGCGGGGCACCCTCGGCATTTTTGAACGAGGCCCCGAATGAATGCTACTCGCACTCAGTGCGCTACGCCCTCGACGAAAAAAGCGCGTTGGCGAAGCAATTACTCGCTGACGATCTTGTAGCGTTCACGCGGCTTGACCGGCGTGGTCTTTTCCAGCCCGTTGAGCAGCCGGAACGTCTCGATCGGCGCCTCAGCAGTCTGCATGCGCGCCGCCAGCGTCTCGGCGGTATCCGTGGCGGAGGCGCTCACCACCTGAATCCGCAGGGGTCGCAGAGCTGCAATCTCGGCTGTCGTCAGGCGGCGGAAGCTGTGGATGGAATCAACGAAACGCTTGTCGGTGGCCTCGTCCAGATTCCGCGCGGCGAAGATCAGCCGGTACAATTCGCTGCCGAGGCGCACCACTGCAACGCGGAACGACCAGCCGCCGGATTTCGCCGTCGCCAGCGCGGCCGGCAGCTCATGGATCGACGTCGTGCGGACGCTGGATTTTTGCAATCCCTCGACCCAACCGGAATCAAGGTAGGTGTCGAGTTGCGCATCGTTTGGCGCCTGAACGCTGTCGAGACGCAGCGCTTCCGCGCCGCCGCGCGCCAGACCCAGCAACGCCTTGTCGACATTTTCCAACGCAAAGCCTTGCGGCGCAGTGAGTTCAAAACCCAATCTTGAGTGAAAAAACCGGGTTCCGCGAATGGCGCCCTCGCTGGGGTCATCGCCAAACTGGATATTGTCGATCACACTTAGCCAGGCGTCCCGCCCGGCGTCGATAATTCCCGGGGCGCCGAACTGGCGCGCAGTTGCAACGGCGCGCGCGATGCGTTCCGGCGTCGCGGGATGGGTCGACATCAGGCTGTCGTTCGCCGTGGAGTTTTGGCCCAGAAGCGCGGCGCGCATGGCGGTTGAACGCTCCAGCGAGGCGAGGAAGCGCGAGGCCCCATAAGGATCATAGCCTGCCTTGGCGATTGTCATTACGCCGATACGGTCGGCTTCCAGTTCTTGTTCGCGCGAAAAACTGGCGAGCGTCAGGCTGGTGGAATCGCGCACTTGCGCGCCGCGTTTTGCATCCTGAAAGCGGCTGCTGACCTCGGTGATGAGCTGCTGGCGTTTCATCTGCTCGGCGCGCTGCACGGCATGGCGGGCGGTGACGTGGCCGATTTCGTGCGCCATCACCCCAGCGACTTCGGAGGTGTCGTTGGCAAGGGCGAGCAGCCCGCGCGTAATGTAGACATTGCCAGAAGGTAACGCGAAGGCGTTGACAGCGGGCGTATTCAGAATGGTCACCTTGTAGGCCTCGCCGGGCAATTCGCTGGCGGCAGCCAGTTTGGCGAGCACGCTGTTGAGGTATTGCGCGGCGGCGGGCAGGCGATATTCGCCGCCCATCATGGCGACGAGCTGGCGGTGTTCGTTCGACGGCGGCTTCTCGACGCCCGTCGTGCGCGGCGCCTCTGGCGGCACGGGGGAGGCGACGACCGGCGACGGCTTGGCTGCACCGGCGCCCGGCGGCTCAACCTCAAGGTTGGCGCAGGCGGCAAGGCTCAACGACAACGCCAGCGCCAGCAGATTTGGCAAGACACGGATAGCGCGGACCGGCGACAATCCCGCAACAAAAGACATCTTCATGAGGGAGTCCGACGGCAATTGGTCAGGATCGCTTCGCCTGGGGGCGAGAATGTGGCGGAATCGACAAATCTTGCAGGATTTCGATAGCGGCGGGTTCAACGATTTCAATTTGCGGACCGAACCTGGTGTCGAGGGCGCCACGAACCCGCAAGGTTTGGCCGGAAAAACCCGCCGGGCGCAAGCCTGAATCGAGCAAAAGTTTGAGCGATGCCTTGCGAATGGTTACGGCGAAATCAACGGTGCGGATGGGTCCGAAATTGATGTAGGTGCGTGTCGCGGTTTCGCCGACGCCGCTGACCGCACCCTCAGCGATAATGGTTTCGCCATCGTGGCCGACGAAGGCTGCGGAATCGGCAGCGGAAAAGACGCGATAGGCGGGATCGGCCCAGATGCCGATCTGGCTGCGCCGGGCGGCGCGTTCGCGCTGCAAAAGGCTGCCGATGCAGGCGCGCGCCGATAGTTCCGGCCGCGCCCGCGCCCACCCGGCGTCGACCAACGCCTCCGCCACTGGCAGTAACGCTTCACCACCGGCGGCTGCCTGGGAAGCCTCGATTTCGAGGCGGCCCCAGCGGTCGGGCGCGGCAGACAAGGCGCGAAACTCAATTTCGCGGCCGCTGAGCCAGCCAGAAAGCGCATCGCGCGCATCGAGCGCGAGACGCGGGTTCGCCGGCGTGGCGTGCGGCGGCTCGATGCCGGCAAGCCGCACCCGCAGACCGCTGTCGAGAGAAAGCTCAAGCCGTTCGTCTACCGAGACAACGGTGGCGCGACGGCTGGCGGCGGCGCTGCACGCGACCGATTGCCCGCTCTGCGCCGCCGCTCCCCCCGCAACATGAAGGGTAAGGCAGAGGCCGAGGAGCGGGACGATCCATACAGCGTGCAAACCACAACTCCGAAGGGCCGGCTTTCGGCGCCGAAAAGCCTATGATACACGAAACGCCGCGCACGTCGCCGGTCCCGTAGCTCAGCAGGATAGAGCAGCGGTTTCCTAAACCGAAGGTCGGATGTTCGAGTCATCCCGGGATCGCCAATCACATCATATTGCACCAGAGTGGCGCCAGGCGCCGCGCAAACGTGGGACGCGAGAGCATGCAAAATTACCAACGTATTACGCCGCGCGCCCGCATCGGCTTCATCATTCCTTCGTCGAACCGTATGGTTGAAGTGCACGCGGCGCAGTATCTGCCGACGGATGTCATTCCGCATTTCACCCGGCTTGGCATGACCAACCGGCACAAAGCTCCCCTCGATCAGTTGTTGCCGCGCATCCTTGAGGCGACAGAACTGCTTGCCGATTCACGCTGCGACCTTGTCGTGCTGCAATGTACGGGGACCTCGATGTCCGGCGGCGTCGAAGCTGAAAAGCATGTCATGGCCGAGATGCAACGCGCCGGTGGCGCTCCGGCCATCAGCGCGGCCTCTTCGCTGAACGCAGCCTTTGTGGCGCTTGGCGCGCGCAAACTGGTGTTCATCTCGGAGACGGAGCAGGAAGGGCACGACAGGAAGAAGGCTTTTCTTGCCGAGTCCGGCTATGAGATCGTCGCCGACAAGGCGGTGAACCTCGCCGGTTCGGATGATTATTGCGCCATGCCGCCAGACCTGTGGTTTGATATCGCCATGCAGTTCGAAGGCGCCGCGGCGGACGCGTATTTTCTTTCGTGCGCCAATATTCGCGCCACCGACACCATCGAGAGACTGGAGGCGCGCCTTGGCAAGCCTGTCGTGACGAGCAATCAGGCGGCATTCTGGTGGGCGCTGCGCAGCCTCGGCCTGAAAGACGCGCCAGAAGGTCTTGGCCGCCTCGTTCGCGAACATTGAAGCGCGGCGATGATTTGGGCGCGCCGCTACAACTCGGTGATTTTTTCGGCGAACGCATGCATGCGCCCGCAACCGTTCGCTGAGACCAGAAAATTATCGCAGGCCCACGAATAGGTGCGTTCCGTCACGTACGTTGGGTGGACGGCAAGAACCATGTCATTGCGTATCGGCATGGATTCGTCGAAACGCACCAGCGGGCGCTCGACCATGTCGTAGCCCTGGCTGTGCGAGAACAGGCGCTTCTCCTCCGGGCGACCGTGCTTGCGCATGAAGGCGTTGAATTCCTCCCAGATTGATTTGCACGACGCGCCATCTTTCAGCAGCGACAGCGCAAACTTGCGCGCCTCCAATACGAACGCGAATTCGTCGTGCATTTCCTGATTGGCCTTGCCCAGCACGCAGGTGCGGCCCAACTCGGTGTAGAAGCCGCCCGGACCGCTGTTCTCCAGCAAAATCGTGAACTGGTCGCCGTCGCGCAACAGGCGATTTTGCATATGCGGTGGCCCCATGACCGCCGCCGTGCCGACCGGGCCGGATGCCGCCATATACCATCCTTGCTCGCTGCCCCACGAGGAAGCGACCTGCTTGGCGAGGCCGACAAGCTCCATGTCGCGCTTGCCGGGGGCCGCAGCGGCGAAGACGGCCTGCATGATCGCGTCTTGCATTTCGCAACTCTTGCGCATGCCGGCGATTTCCTCGGGGCTCTTGATGGCGCGAATGACGTCGACCAAATCTGTTGCGTCGATCACCTCGGCTTTGGCGAGCACGCCGCGCTTGAGATAATCGAGAAATGGATAGGGCATCGTCGCGGGGCAGACGAGGCCGACGCGTCCCTTTGCGTAGGGCGTGAGCGCTTTGGCGGCGAGTTCGGCGTCGTATTCCTGCGTGTAGCCGGCGGGCGCGAAGCTCGGCGTCGACAGCACGCGAGCGACGCCGCGCCGCACCCCGTCGCCTTGCGGCGGCACAACAATATCGCCCTGCAGCGGGCCTTGTCCGACCGTTGTCATGGCGTCGTCGCGCGGAAAAATAACCGTGAAGGGATAACCGTTGGTGGCCGGGAGGTCGGTAAAATATTTGACGTGCCCGGCCATGAAATCGTTGTTGCCCTGCATGACCAACACATCGATTTTGCGGGCTTGCATTTCCGTGCGCACGGCTTTCCAGCGGCGTTCAAGTTCAGCGGTGGAGATCGGCGCGATGACACGTTCGCTCATTTGCATTTTCAGAATTCCCGGGATTGGATGAGATTGATCATGCCGGCCATGTCGCCAGCCAGAAAGCGCCGCATGTTTTCCTCGACAACCGGTAGCGCTCGGTCAGGGTATTCCTCAAAAAATCCGCCGAGGTGCGGCGTGATGATGACGTTGTCGAGGCCCCACAGGGGGTTGTCGCCGGGTAGCGGTTCGACGGCGAAGACATCGAGCGCCGCGCCGGCGATGCGGCGTTGTTGCAGGGCCGCCGTCAGCGCGGCCTCGTCGACAACGCCGCCGCGCGCCAGGTTGATGAGGCAGGCTGTTGGTTTCATCGCGGCCAACGCAGCCGCGTCGATCATGTGCTGGTTTTCAGGTGTGTGCGGCGCCAACAGCACAACGTGATCAGCGGCGGCAAGCTCCGGGTGCAGGCTGGCGCGTGGCGCCATGGCGTCGAACCCGGCGACGATGCGGGCCGACGCGCTGATGCCAACAACCCGCATGCCGAACGCCTTGCATAGCGGCGCCAAGGCTTCGGCGATGAGGCCAACGCCGACGATGACGACCGTTTTGCCATTGAGGGTGCGGGCCGGCGCACGTTGCCACGCATGCCGCTGCTGGGCGCGCTGGGCGCCCGGCAGATCACGAGCCAACGCCAGCATGGCGGCGATGGCGGCTTCTGCGACCGGCACGCCATGAATACCGCGAATGTTGGTGATCGTGATATCGCGCGGCAACGACGGCTGATCGGCGATTCCATCGACGCCGGAGCCTAACGCCTGCACCCACTGCAGGCGGGCGGCTTTGGCGAAAACATCATCGTGCATCATCGGGCCGAATGTGACGAGGGCGTCGGCGTCGGCGATGAAAGGGCCGACCTTGCTGTGGTGATCGACGAGCGTGACATGCAGATCGCGCGACACGGCGGCGATGCGATCGCGGTAACGATTGCGGATCGGCTCGGGCAGCGTCAGTACAATCAGCACATTCGGCATTCAAACTTCCTCGATCCCCAAATCAGCGGTACTCGCCAAGTTCCTTCACCGCGGCGTCGGCAAACGAGGCGTTCACCATGCGGTCGATGTCAGCGTGCTTTTCGAACAATTTTTGCGCGATGTAGAAATTCTGCACGGATGCGAGAAAGCTTTTGTTGAGACGCTGGTTTGGATCGAGCCCGGCTGGAAAGCCGTCGCGAATGACTGGCGAGGGAACGTTCGCCGCCTTGGCGATGATGTCGATGACTTTGTCCTTGTCGAGGCCTTTCGAGATGGCGTCGTTATATACCCGAACGCCGCGCACATAGGCCTTCATGAAATTTGTCGCCATGGTTTTGTCGGCGGCGAATTTTTCGCTGTAGACCAACGGCACAATGCTGCCGCCGTCAGGCACGAATTCGATGAGGTCAGAGACGACAACGGCGAGTTTGGTTTGCAGGGCGCGCGACAGGAATGGATCGATGCTGAGCGCGCCGTCGACGGCCCCCAGTTCGTCGAGGTGGCGCACGCAATGGGGCAACAGGTTGATGCCAACGCCGAGTGGGCGCAATTCACGCACCGCCTCGAACAGGTGAACATCGATGCCGGCCTTGTGCAGAGCCAACGCCGCCACGATGCCGCCGCCTGCAATCAGCGCTTCCACGCGTTCAGCCCTCGCAGCCCCTGCATCGCGCCATGTCTCAAACTTGCATGGCGCGCCAGATTTTTTGCGGCGTCAGCGGCATGTCGAGATTGGCGGTTGAACTTGCGCCGATGGCGTGGGCGACGGCGTTGACGATGGCCGGAGGCGCCGCCGTTGTGCCCGCCTCGCCAGTGCCTTTGACGCCGAGCGGGTTGGTCGTACAGGCGACGGGGTGATGCAGGGTCTGCATCGATGGTAGATCGCCGGCGCGCGGCATGAAGTAATCCATCAACGAGCCCGACAACACCTGACCGCTGTCGCGATCATAGACGGTGTGCTCGCCGAGCGCCTGTCCGACGCCTTGCGCGACGCCGCCGTGAATCTGGCCGACGACAACGGTGTCGTTCAAGATGTTGCCGCAGTCGTCGACAGAAGTATACGCGACGATTTCAACCTGACCGGTTTCCGGATCGACCTCAACTTCGGCGATGTGACAACCATTGGGAAAGCTCGGGCCGGTTTTCACATCGCCCTTGGTGTCGAGGGATTCCGGAATGACGCCTTGTCTGGCGAGTTCCACCGAGCGCGCCGCGACTTCAAACAGGGAAATCTGCGTGCCCGATCCGCGCACGCTGAACATCCCCCTGGCGTATTCAATCTGCGCCTCGGCGCCTTGCAGCAATAGCGCTGCAGCCTTGCGGCCTTTGGCGATAACGAGATCGGTGCAGAGCGCCAGCGCGCCGCCGACAAGCATTGCCGAACGCGAGGCGACGGCGCCGAAGCCTGGCACGTCGCGGGCGGAATCGCCGAACTGCACCTCGACGCTGGAGCGCGCCACGCCAAACCTGTCGGCGAGGAGTTGGCCGAACACCGTGACGTGGCCTTGTCCGCTCGGCGTCGTGCCCATGCCGAAGGTCACTTTCTCTCCGGGGCCGAATTTGATCGTGGCGGATTCCTCCATGACGCCGCCGGCTATTTCGACGAAGCAGCCGATGCCGACGCCGCGCAATTTGCCGCGAGCTTTCGATTCCGCCTGGCGT
>JAYTTW010000021.1:0-12057 GCA_043744855.1 Hyphomicrobiales bacterium | reverse complement strand
CGATCCTTGATGCGCAGCATCTCCTTGCCATAGGCCTCGTAGCGACCGCTCTCGCGCCACAGGTCAGCCGACTGGATAATCGGCATCAACAGTTCGATGGCGCCCGCCCGGTTCTGCTCTTCACGGATGATCGCGTTGATTTTGTCCAGCACGCGCAAGCCAAGCGGCAGCCACGCGTAAATGCCGGCGGCTTCCTGGCGGACCATGCCGGCGCGAAGCATCAGGCGATGCGACACGATTTCCGCCTCTTTCGGGGTATCGCGAAGGATCGGCAGGAAATAGCGGGACAAACGCATCTGAAAGTACCGGTGTCGCGGCCGCGAATCTGCCCGCGCGGCCCGGCGGGAACGCCCGGTTACAACAGCATTCGGGCAACAGGACAAGGCATTGTGAGTTGGGCGATAGGCGTTTGGCGGCGGCGCGCCGATTCGAGCAGAGTTTCGCACCTTGCGGCAAAAGAATGGAAACTTGCTTGTTTCCCCGAAAAAATCGCGTGACAGATTATTCTTAAGTAGCTAGGCTTTTCTTGCACTCCAAAAAGGGGGCCGCGACCCGTAATTCGACGCTTATCCAACGGAAAAGTGACGCACCTTTTTCCGCGATACACGCCAGCCGGGCCATGCGCTGCAATCCAAGTCGCGGGAGGAAACCACGCTGAACGGATTTTGCAACGCCCTGTTGGCGTTTCAGAAAATACCGTAATTTGGCGCGGCCGGGACGTGAAAACGAAAACAAGGCTTGATCTGCGGATCGCGCCTTGTTTTTTGTTTTTTGCGCTCGCGCCAGGTTTTTTTTTCGCGCGCCATGACGCCCATCGCGGTCTCATCCATTGGCGGGTTTCTCAGCTCGCCATCCCGCCTGCGTCGCCTCCGCGAAATCCGCAAAAGCGCCCGCTGCAATCGCTTCGCGCATGCCTGCCATCAACTCCTGATAATAGGCAAGGTTGATCGACGTCAGCAGCATCATGCCGAGGATCTCGCGCGACTTGACGAGGTGGTGCAGGTAGGCGCGTGAGTACGTGCGCGCCGGGGCCCAGCCCGATTGCGGATCGAGCGGGTTGGGATCGTCGGCGTGCCGCGCATTGCGCAGATTGACACGACCGTTGCGGGTATAGGCGAGGCCGTGCCGACCGGCGCGTGTCGGCATGACGCAATCAAACATGTCGACGCCACGCGCGACGGATTTCAGCAGATCATCCGGCGAGCCGACGCCCATGAGATAACGCGGCTTGTCGGCCGGCAGATGCGGCATCACGGTTTCCAGCATCGCCAGCATGACATCTTGCGGTTCTCCAACTGCGAGGCCGCCGATGGCGTGGCCATGAAAATCCATTTGCGCGAGGCGCCGCGCACTTTCAATGCGCAGCGTCGGCGTTGCGCCGCCTTGCACAATGGCGAAGATCGCCCTTCCCGCGACGCCGCCAAAAGCCTTTCGCGAACGCTCCGCCCAGCGCAGCGACAGACGCATGGCGCGCTCGGCTTCCGCATCACTGCAGGGCAATTTCACGCATTCGTCGAATTGCATCTGGATATCGGCGCCGAGCAAATCCTGGATTTGCATGGAGCGCTCCGGCGTCAGCAAATGGCGCGAACCATCGATGTGCGACTGGAAGGCGACGCCGTTTTCGTCGAGCTTGAGCAGCTTGGCGAGAGACATCACCTGAAAGCCGCCGGAATCCGTCAGTATGGGGTGCGGCCAATTCATGAATTTGTGCAGACCGCCCTGTTCGGCGACGCGCTCGGCGCCGGGGCGCAACATGAGGTGATAGGTGTTGCCAAGCACAATGTCGGCGCCGAGGGCGCGAACTTCGTCGGGTTGCATCGCCTTGACGGTTCCGGCGGTGCCGACAGGCATGAAAGCCGGTGTGCGAATATCGCCGCGCGCCGTTGCGATAACGCCGGTCCGCGCGGCGCCGTCGCTGGAGTGAAGACTAAACGTTGGCTGGGCGGTCATGCGGCGGCTTTCTTTGGGCGCGCGGACATACCACGCGCGCCCGCCGCGCCAAACTGCGCACGGAATTGGCGTGGCCGCAGGCTCAGGCGATGGATTTTGCGCCAAGCCGTGAAACGCGCTCGATGACAAATTCGCCCTGATCACCGCCCGGCCATGTCACCAGAAATGCTTCGCCGACACCGATGCGGCGCTGACGAATATCGCTGCGCCAGCGGCGTTCGCTCGGCGGCGCGGCGGCGCCAAAGTCCATCGCGCCATCGCCCGATAGCGCAAACGGGCGACACTCGGGGCTATCCAGATGCACCGCGCCGAAAATCGTCCAGCCGCCGACAATGCGGCGCGTTGCGTCATCAATCCGCGCATCGAGGCTCAGGGAACAGGCGTCGGGATCATCCAGCCATCGTGCGAGAATTCGCACGTCTGCGGACGCTTCGGCGCGACGCTCGCTCACGACGCCGCGCCTCCCGAATTTTGCAAATTTTGATCGCTCGAGGTTTCAACCGTCGGTGTGTGAAACAGCAGGCAGGCGTCGCCATAGCTGTAAAAGCGGTAGTGCGCGGCGATGGCGTGGGCGTAGGCGGCGTGCATTCGTTCAAGCCCGGCGAACGCTGACACCAGCATGAAAAGCGTCGATCGCGGCAGATGAAAATTCGTCAGCAGCGCATCGACGGCGCGAAAGCGATAGCCGGGCGTGATGAAAATCGAAGTGTCGCCGGAAAATTCGCCGATGATCCCGGCTTCGCTCGTCGCACTTTCCAGAATGCGAAGCGACGTCGTGCCGGCGGCGAAAATGCGTCCGCCGTTGGCGCGAACGCCATTCAGCCGGCGCGCCACCTCCGCGCTGATGGCGCCCCACTCCGCGTGCATCCGGTGATCCCCGGTATCGTCGGCCTTGACCGGCAGGAATGTGCCGGCGCCGACGTGCAGTGTGACGCGATGCACCCGCACGCCGCGCGCCTCGATGGCGGCGACCAACGCCGGCGTGAAGTGCAGGCTCGCGGTCGGCGCAGCCACGGCGCCGGGTTTTTCGGCGAACATGGTTTGATAGTCGCGCTCGTCTCGCGCATCCTCGCCGCGACGGCGGGCGATATACGGCGGCAGCGGCATATGGCCGAGACGCGCGATAGCCTCGTCCAGCACGGCGCCTGAAAATGCAAAGGCCAGCAACGCCTCGCCGCGCTCGTGCTTTTCGATGACCTCAGCGTCGAGTGTTTCGAGCAAGCAAACGCCGCTCTCGCGTGCGTCGCCAAAGCGGATGCGCTCGCCGACGCGCAGCTTTTTGGCGGGCCGCAAGAACGCCAGCCAGCGATCCTCGCCGACCCGCTTGTGCAAGGTCGCCTCAACACGCGACACTACGCCGTCGCGCACGCGGACGCCTTCCAGCCGGGCCGCAATGACCCGCGTGTCGTTGACAACGAGCGCATCGCCCGGGGCCATCCACGCCGCCAGACGGGCGACGCCGTCATCGACAAACGCCGCGCCGGCGGGCGCCACCAGCATCCGCGCAGCGTCGCGCGGTTGGGCCGGGCGCAACGCGATCCTTTCGTCGGGCAGCTCGAAATCGAACAGACTTACCTGCATGGGAGCTGACGTGCGTAGGGTGACGCAAAAACCGTTGGTTTCAGCTCATTTTCGCGGAAATGATCTTGTCGGGGTCGCGTACCGGCTCGCCGCGCTTGATCTTGTCGACGTTGTCCATTCCCTCGATAACTTCGCCCCACACAGTGTACTGGCCGTTGAGGAAGCTTGATTCGCCAAAGCAGATGAAGAACTGGGAGTTGGCGCTGTCGGGCATCGACGAGCGGGCCATCGAACAGGTGCCGCGCACGTGCGGCTGTTTGTTGAACTCGGCCTTGAGATTTGGATGCTTCGAATTGCCGGTTCCCGTGCCGTGCGGGCAGCCGGTCTGCGCCATGAAACCTTCGATGACGCGATGAAACACGACGCCGTCGTAAAAGCCTTCGCCGACGAGCTTGCTGATGTGGGCGACGTGTTGGGGCGCGAGATCCGGACGCATGCGAATGACGACGGGGCCCTTGGTGGTGTCAAGTGTCATGGTTTGTCCGGCTTGCGCCATGGCGGGCTCCTTTATGTGGCTGCGATGTGCAGGGTTTGTGTCAATCCGCGCCAGAGGCGATGAAGCGAATGGCGAAGGGATAGCCTGCTATAGCCGCCCCAAAGGCGGGGGTAAACTGCAATGGCGCGCAGCGGGAAAGCGCTGCGTTAATCGAGGCGACGAACGCCTCGCGCAGGGCGTTCTCCAGTCCAGGTTTCACATAGGTGACCTTCGGCGTACCGATGACACCGCCGGAGCGCGAGAATTGCAGCCGCAGCGTAGCTTCGCCAGCAGCGTCCGCAGCCCTCGGTGGCGGCGTCCAGCAGGTTGCAATGCGCTCGGCGACGGCTTTGGGGCGGTTGATCGCCGGGCCTGGACCGGCGGCTGCGACGCCGTTGCGCACGGCGAACACGAACCCGCTCGCGTAGGGCGGCGTCTCCGTTGGATGTAGCAACGAAGGATACGGCAACGGCGGGGCGTGACTGTCACGCCGCCAGTGCCGGCTCCAACGGGGAGTCGCCGCCCCCGCGATGCAAGGCGCAACGGCGACGGCGAGCGCCAGAAACAGCCGGGCGGCGCGACGCTTACTTCGCGTCGGCCGCCATGACCATCCGAATGATTGTGTCGGGGTTGCTGACCGAGCCATTGTTGGCGGGATCGCCTTTCTTGAGCTTGTCAACAAGCTCCATGCCGGCAGTGACTTCGCCGAACACCGTGTATTGCCGGTTGAGGAAGGAGGCTTCCGCAAAGCAGATGAAAAACTGGCTGTTGGCGGAGTTCGGCGATTGGGAGCGGGCCATGCCGAGCGTGCCGCGCGTGAAAGGTGTCTCGGAAAACTCGGCGGGAAGACTGGGCATATCGGAACCGCCAGTGCCATCCTTGTTCTTGCTGTCGCCGGTTTGCGCCATGAACCCGGAAATTACCCGGTGAAACGGCGCGCCATTATAGAAACCGGCTTTCGTCAGCGCCTTGATTTGCGCGACGTGTTTGGGCGCGAGATCGGGACGCAAGCGAATGGTGATGCGACCGTCTTTCGTCTCGAGGTACAAGGTATTGGAAAGATCGGACGCCTGCGCGACGGCGAAAGTTGCTGCGGCTACGCTCACTGCGCCGGCGATTGCAAAATGGCGACGATTCAGGCTCATGCGGTATCCTTTGATTTGGTGAAGTGCAGGTCGGACTTGGTGAAGTGCAGGTCGGGTTTAATGATATGAACGTCGTCAGTCGACCGGCGGTGAAAATTTTGCGCGCAATGCCTGCACGACCTCGGCGGGCGCAAACGCGCTGACGTCGCCGCCCATCGCCGCGATCTGGCGCACCAGGGTGGCGGTTATGTGGCGAACGTCGGCGGGCGCCGGTACAAATATCGTTTGCACATGCGGCGCCATGACAGCGTTCATGCCGCACATCTGCATTTCATAATCGAGATCGGCGCCATCGCGCAGACCGCGCAGGAGAACGTTTGCGCCGAAATGCTTCGCGGCGTCGACGGAGAGCCCGTTGAAACCCGCCGCCTCGATGTGGCAACCGCTCGACGCAGCCAGCGGACGGGTGCACGCGGCGATAAGCGCAATTTTTTCGTCAACCGAAAACACCGATTGCTTCGAGGGGTTGGCGCCAACGGCGACCACGATTCGGTCGCAAAAACTGGCGCCGGCTCGCAAAACTTCGAGGTGCCCCCTCGTGAAGGGGTCAAATGAACCATTGTAAAGCGCCGTGCAAATCATTCGCCAAGTGTAACCCCTGTCTGCGATTTCGGCAAAACATCGGGCTGTTGCTTGACTCAGGGTCATGCAACCGGGAGCCGGCGCCGGGCAACATTTCGGCGAAAAATCGCGCAGGGGTTGCATTTTTTGCACGCGATGGGTAAACTTTGATGGTTATATATTTGTTACATTTATTTTGGGTGGGGCGTTATGACGGTTGAAAATAATGGCGAAACAATTCGTCGCGCATTTGGTCCAAGGGCGGAAAGCATGGCGCGTCGGGGAAAATATCTGGCGACATCGATCAAAGTTGGAGTGTTGGTGGTTTGTGCTTTCGGTCTGATCGTCATGGTGCTGATCAGCTAACTGAACTTTCAACCATCCGCAAAATCAGCGGCGCGATGTTGTTGACGATTGCAGAAGCTCACGCAAATCAGCCATTGTTGCGACGACGGTCGCAGCGCCATGTTCGAGCAATCTGGCGTCGTGACCGCTCGTTGTGTGAGCGCCGCCGCTGAACCCGATGACACGCATTCCCGCCCGTCGCGCGGCGCTGACGCCCGCAATGGAATCTTCAATCACCAGACAGCGAGCGGGGTCTGCGCCCATCTGCGAAGCGGCGAACAGAAAAACATCCGGCGCGGGTTTGCCGCGACGCACTTGCGCAACGGAAAAAATCGACGGCGCGAAAAATTTTGACAGGCCGGCTTGCGCGAGGTTGGCTTCGAGGTCCGGCAAATTTGTCGAGGAAGCAACGCAGCGCCGCGCCAACTGATTCTTTGTGTGCCAGTCGAGCAGTTCGCGGACCCCCTCGATAGGGGCGATGGCGTCGCGGAAACGACTGTTCACCTCGGCATCGACGGTCTGGCGAAATCCGGCAGGCAGCGCCCGGCCGTAGTCGGCCTCGACCTGCCGCCACGCCTCGGCAACCGGGCGACCTGAGTATCGCGCCGCGTATTCGTGCAGGGTTAGATGCATGCCGAGCCGGGCCAGCGCCTCGACGCAGGCGCCGCTGGCAATCTCCTCGGTGTTGAGAAGCACGCCGTCACAATCAAAGATTACGAGCTCGACCGCGCCAGAGGTCACGCTTCTGCCGCCCCGCCCGCCTCGTCGCCTGCTTGACCGCCCGCTTGGCCGCCCGCCTCCGCCTCGCCGTCCTCGCTGATCCGCTCGACGGATACGACCCGCTCATCCCTGTCGGTGCGGAACACGATGACGCCCTGAGTGCCCCGCCCGGCGATGCGGATGCCCTCGACGGGGCAGCGGATCAACTGGCCGCCGTCGGTGACGAGCATGATTTCGTCGTCGTGCTCGACAGGAAGCGTGGCAATCAAAGGACCGTTGCGCGGGTTGACGGCCATCGCGACGATGCCTTTGCCGCCGCGCCCTGTCGTGCGGTACTCGTAGGACGAGGTGCGCTTGCCGTAGCCGCGTTCCGAGATGGTCAGAATGATTTGCTCGGCAGCAGAAAGCTCCGCATAGCGCTCCTGCGACAAGCTCTCGACGGCGCCGGGCGCAGCGCTATCTGCGGTCTCCGTCGTCTCTGTCGTCTCCTCTTGGCTTTCTTCTACCGCAGGATCGACGCTGGTCTCGCCTTGCACAGCGCGGCTCATTTTGAGGAAGGCGCCGCGCTCCTCGCTGCTGGCTTCGACGTGGCGCAGGATCGCCAGCGAGATGACGCTGTCGCCGTCGCCCAGGGTGATGCCACGCACACCCATGGAATCCCGGCTCTTGAAGACGCGCACTTCATCGACCGCGAAACGGATGCACTGACCGCGCGCCGTCGTCAGCAACACATTGTCGCGGTCATTGCATATCTGCACATCGACGATCCCCTCGCCGTCGTCGAGCTTCATGGCGATCTTGCCGGCGCGATTGACCTGGGCGAAGTCGCCCAGTTCGTTGCGCCGCACGGTGCCCCGCGTCGTTGCAAACATGACGTCGAGATTTTCCCACGTCGCCTCGTCTTCCGGCAGCGGCATGATGGTGGTGATGCGTTCGCCTTCTTCGAGCGGCAGCATGTTTTTGAGAAAACGGCCTGGCGAAGTTGGCCCGGCGAGCGGCAGACGCCAGACTTTTTCTTTGTAAACCTGGCCCTTCGATGAAAAGAAAAGCACCGGCTGGTGTGTCGTCGCGACGAACAGCCTGGCGACGAAATCAGCCTCGCGGGTGGCCATGCCGGAACGGCCCTTGCCGCCGCGGCGCTGAGCCCGATAGGTCGACAACGGCACACGCTTGACGTAGCCGGCGTGGCTGACCGTAACCACCATTTCCTCGCGCTGGATGAGGTCTTCGTCCTCCATGTCAGCATCGCTGTCGACAATGAGCGAGCGGCGCGGCGTGGCGAACTGCGCCTTGATGTCGCTCATCTCCTTCTTGATGATGTTGAAGATGCGCAGGCGCGACCGCAGGATGTCCAGGTAGTCGGCGATTTCTGTGGCGTAGCGGTTCAGCGCTTCGGCGATCTCGTCGCGGCCGAGCGCTGTGAGGCGTTGCAGGCGCAGCTCAAGGATGGCTCTCGCCTGCATTTCTGACAGGCGATACGAACCGTCGTCGTTGATCTTGTGCAGGGGATCATCAATCAACGCGATGAGCGGCGCCATGTCGCGGGCTGGCCAGTCGCGGCCCATCAGCGCCTCGCGCGCGGCAGCTGCGTCTGGCGATGTGCGGATGAGGCGGATGACTTCGTCAATGTTGGCGACGGCTATGGCGAGGCCAACCTGCACATGGGCGCTGTCGCGCGCCTTGGTGAGCAGGAATTTTATGCGCCGGGTGACGACCTCCTCGCGGAATTCAACGAAGGCGCGAAGAAAATCCTTGAGGGTCAAAACTTCGGGGCGACCGCCATTCAAGGCGATCATGTTGCAGCCAAAGGCGTTCTGCAATTGCGTGTAACGGTAGAGCTGATTGAGCACCACGTCGGCGACCGCATCGCGCTTGAGCTCGATGACGACGCGCATGCCATCGCGATCAGATTCGTCGCGCAGGTCGGAGATGCCCTCGATCCGCTTCTCGCGAATGAGTTCGCCGATCTTTTCCAGCATCGCCGCCTTGTTCACCTGATAGGGAATCTCGTGAACGATGATGGCTTCGCGATCCTTGCGCAGCGTCTCAATGCTGGTTTTGGCGCGCACCAGAACCGAGCCTCGCCCGGTATGATAAGCCAGGCGTGAACCGCCGCGTCCCAAAATTGTCGCGCCGGTCGGAAAATCCGGAGCGGGGACGATTTCGATGAGTTCCTCGATCGAAATCTCGGGCTTGTCCATCAGCGCAATCGCCGCGTCGATGACTTCGCCGAGATTATGCGGGGGAATGTTGGTCGCCATGCCCACAGCGATGCCGCCGGCGCCATTGACCAGGAGATTGGGGAATTTCGCCGGGAGAACCTTGGGTTCGTTAAACTCGCCGGAATAGTTTTGAGTGAAATCGACGGTGTTCTTGTCGAGATCATCGAGCATTTCGAGCGCCGGTTTGGCGAGACGGCATTCAGTGTAACGGTCAGCCGCAGGTGGGTCGCCGTCGACAGAGCCGAAGTTGCCTTGCCCGTCGATCAGCGGCAGGCGCATCGAGAAGGACTGCGCCATTCGCACCAGCGCATCGTAGATCGCCAGGTTTCCGTGCGGATGATATTTACCCATGGTGTCGCCGACGACGCGGGCTGACTTCTTGTAGGGTTTGTCGGGTGTGAAGCCATTCTCGTACATCGTGTAAAGAATACGGCGATGCACCGGCTTCAAACCGTCGCGAACGTCTGGCAGCGCGCGACTGACGATGACGCTCATGGCGTAATCGAGATAGCTGCGCTTCATTTCGTCGGTGATGGAAACCGAGCGTATATCCGGGCCGGGCGGCGGCGCGTCAGGTGTTTTGTCGGCCAAAGGCGCAAATCTTCCAGATTAGGGGATAGCCGGAAACCCTAACTGATTCCTTGCGGTTGCGCCAATTACGGCGATGACCGGGCGCAATTAATATCCGATATTTTTCAACAGGTTATGCAGCCGTCAACAGGGGTTGCCGGAATTGCCGGAGCTAAAAGGGTATATCGTCGTTCATCGGCGCGGAGGCGCGGCTTGCGCCAGCCGCCGCAGGGCGGCGTTCCATGGGGGAGGCGCGACCGAACGAGTCGCCCGAACCAGTGCTGCGATCCTCCACGGCGCCGCCCTCGCGGCGTCCGTCGAGCAAGGTTAGTTCGCCACGGTAGCGTTGCAAGACCACTTCGGTCGATTTACGCTGGTTGCCGTCCTTGTCGGTATATTCGCGCGTCTGCAACTGGCCCTCGATATAAACTTTCGAACCCTTCTTGCAGTACTGCTCGGCAATCTTGCCAATGTTTTCGTTGAAAATGACGACGTTGTGCCACTCGGTCTTTTCCTTGCGCTCGCCGCTCGCCTTGTCGCGCCAGGATTCCGTCGTTGCAACACTGAACGAAACGATCGGGTCGCCATTGCCGGTGCGACGCACCTCCGGGTCACGACCGAGATTACCGATAAGAATTACCTTGTTGACGCTGCCAGCCATACTGCACTCCCAAATGTCCGGCCCGAAAGGGCGTTGAAACCTGCTGTTGTCATTCTAGCGTTGTGCCGGGCCGCAGGGCGAACAGGTTTGGAGTTGTCCACTACAACCTGAAACGTGAGACATGAACCCAACATAACAAACCCGCAGCCTTGGCATCTCCCCCAAAGCAAGGTTCACTCTTTGTTCTAGCCGAATTGCACGGCCCGCGCAAGTGCCGCGCGAACCGTGTCCATAGAAGAGCTATCCGGTGGTGACCGCCGTCTCGATGTCGCTGACATCGACTTGCTTATTGAGGCCGGCGTTGAGTTTGTCGCGGTCGAGCTCGCCTTCCCACCAGGCGACGACGATACAGGCGACGCCGTTACCGGTGAAGTTGGTGAGAGCCCGCACTTCGCTCATAAATTTATCAATGCCGAGCACGATGGCCATGCCCGGCACCAACTCCGGACGCACCGCGGCAAGTGTCGCCGCCAGCGTTATAAAGCCAGACCCGGCGATGCCGCTGGCCCCTTTCGACGAGATCATGGCGACGCCGAGGATGGTTAACTGCTCGCCGAAGGAGAGACTGACCCCCAACGCCTGGGCGATGAAGAGTGTCGCCAGGGTCATATAGATATTGGTGCCATCGAGATTGAACGAGTAGCCGGTCGGCACCACGAGGCCGACGACCGATTTCGAACAACCAAGCCTTTCCATCTTCTCCATCAACTGCGGCAACGCCGCCTCCGAGGAGGAAGCGCCGAGCACAATCAGCAATTCCGCCTTGATGTAGCTGATGAACTTGAAAATGCTGAAACCCGCCAGCTTGCTGACGGCGCCCAACACAATCACCACGAACAGGAAGCAGGTGACGTAGAAAACCGCGATCAGCGAGAACAGGTTGCCGAAAGCGCGGGGGCCATAAAACCCGATGGTGTAAGCCATCGCGCCAAACGCGCCCAGCGGCGCAACTTTCAGAATGATGGCGATAACGCCGAACATGGCGTGAGCGACATCGTCGACGAGGGCGCGTACGGTTTTGCCGCGCTCGCCGAGGATCATCAGGGCGAAGCCGAACAGGATGGCGAACAGCAGAACCTGGAGAATGTCGCCCTTGGCGAAGGCGCCGACGACACTGTCGGGAATAATGTTCATGACGAAGTCAATCGTCTTCATTTCGCCGGCCTGTTTGGCGAACCCGGCGACCGCCGAAGCGTTGGCGTCCTGCGCGCCGAAACCCGCGCCGGGCTGGACGATGTTGGCGACGAGCAAGCCAAGCACGAGCGCGAAGGTGGAAACGACTTCGAAATAGATGAGCGCCTTGATGGCGACGCGCCCGACCTTCGCCGCCTCCTGAATGTGGGCGATGCCGGAAACGACCGTGCAGAAAATGATCGGCGCGATCACCATCTTGATGAGCTTGACAAAGCCGTCGCCGAGCCCCTTGATCCACGGATTCTTGGCGAACTCGGGAAAAACCACGCCAACGATTGCGCCGAGAACGATGGCGATCAGCACCTGGATGTACAACACCCGGTACCAGGGCTTGGGCGGCGCTGCGGACAATTCTGCAGTATCAGACGTAACCATTTTATTCCTCAAAAAATTACTGGTACGGACCGTCGAAATTCATTCTGTCTGCGTACCTTTGACAACGCTCGTGAGGCCGGGTCAACGGCTGCCGAGGTGTCTTTTCAGTCCGCCACCCCGGATGCTTAGCGCAAATTTTGCGGCTACGGCATCCCTGCGCCCTGCAACATCTGTGGACGAGTTGCCGATTGCTGCCGGTTTGAGGGTGGGCAAGCCGCGCGGTAATGCCTAAATTCGTTGGTCTCCCGAATGCGC
>JAYTTW010000020.1:0-12074 GCA_043744855.1 Hyphomicrobiales bacterium | reverse complement strand
ACCGCGAAAAAACGCCACCAGCCAGTGACGCCGCCGACGAAGAACCCGAGCTCGACTGGTTGAAACGGCGTCGCGCGCATGCAGGCAATGGAATCGTCGGCGGCGAGGCGGCGCGTCGCGCTGCACTGGCCGCCAGTCTCTCACGCGAACCGCCCTCGAAGTCGCGTAAGCTGCTGCGCCGCTACGATGCCGGCGGCGCCACCTACATGCTTTTTGACGATGGCTCCATCGATCAGGAAACCAGCGAGGGCTTGCTGAACTTTCCCAGCATGAAAGAGCTGCGCGATCATCTCACAGCCAAGGGCGTCGACCTCGACGCCCCCTGACGGGATCAACTAGAGCGCGATGACGCTTCTTCGAATCGTCGTCGCACTCCAAGTTTTTGATTGAGCATGATCTTTTCCGCAAACCGGCGTCCACTTTTCGGGATCATGCTCCAATGGCTTGCCGGCGGTTGACGCAAGCAATGGCGAAGGCGAATTCAAGCGCTGTGTCGCGCAGCGAATCGAAACGTCCGGACGCGCCGCCGTGCCCCGCGTCCATGTTCGTTTTGAGCAAAAAAGGTCCGCCTGTCCCGGTGGCGCGCAACCGGGAAATCCATTTCGCCGGCTCCCAATAAGTGACGCGCGGATCGGTGAGCCCGGCCAGAGCCAGGATCGGCGGATAGGCCTGGGCGCGCACATTTTCGTACGGCGAGTAGGCCAGCATCGTGCGGAAGGCGTCGGCGTCCTCGATCGGGTTGCCCCACTCCAGCCATTCTGGCGGCGTCAACGGCAGATCGACGTCCATCATGGTGTTGATAACGTCGACAAACGGCACGTCGGCAATCACGCCCGCAAACAGTTTCGGCGCGAGATTGGCGATGGCTCCCATCAACATGCCGCCGGCGCTGCCACCCGATGCAACGATGCCGCCTGCGTGGGTGTAACCCTGATGCGCCAGCGTTTCGCCGACAGCGACAAAATCGCTGAAGGTGTTTTTCTTGTGCGCGAGTTTGCCATTTTCATACCACGCCCATCCCTTGTCGGTTCCCCCGCGCACATGCGCGATGGCGAAGACAAAGCCGCGATCAACGAGCGACAACCGGTTGGCTGCGAACGAGGCGGAATAGGCGTGCCCGTAGGCGCCGTACGCGGTCAGGAACAACGGCGCGGAGCCGTCGAGTTTTTCGCCCCGTCGATGCAGCACGGAAATCGGCACGCGCTCGCCGTCGGGGGCGATGGCGAACAAACGCCGCGTCGTGTAGGCGTCCGGATCATGGCCGGACGGGATGCTTTGCTTCTTGCGCAAGGACCGCGCCCGGCTGACCATGTCATAGTCATAGGTCTCGCGCGGCGTCGTCAGCGACGAATAAGTGAAACGCAGCAAAGCGGTGTCAAATTCGCGCGTCCGGTTGAGCGACAGCGCGTAAGCCTCCTCGGCGAAAGCGATGCTGTATTCGGCGCCGCTGGCGATATCGCGCACGACGATGCGCGGCAAACTGTCCTCGCGTTCCGCTCGTACCAGGTGCTGCGCAAAAACCGCAAATCCAGTGATCATGCAGCCGGCTCGGTAGGGTGCGACGTCGCGCCAGTTTTGCCGCGACGGCGACGCCAACGGCGCCTCGACGAGCTTGAAGTCTTCGGCCCCGTCGGCGTTGGTTCGGATGAACAGGCGTTCTCCATGCGGCGCGACCTCATAGCGCAAACCGCGCTGCCGCGGTTCGACAAGTCGCGGCTTCGCCTCGGGGTCGGCGAGGTCGATGAGGTAGGCCTCAGCTGAATCGTGATCGGAAAGCGCCAGGATGCAAAAGCGTCTGGAAGCGTCGCGTTCGATATGCAGGAACCATCCGGGATCGCTTTCCTCATAGACGACCCGATCCTGCCCGCTCGCCGCGCCGACGACGTGCCGGCAGACAAATCTGGGTCGATGGTTCTCGTCCAGTCGAACGTAGAAGAACGCTTTGCCGTCGGCGCTCCACACGATGGCGCCATCGCAGTCGGGCACCGCTTCGCCAGCATCGGGCTGGCCGATCTGGCGCACGCGTATGGTGTGGAACTCGGAACCCGCGTCATCAGCGCTCCACGCCAGCCTCTGCTGATCCGGCGAGACGGCGGCGTCGCCGATTTCAAAGAACGCCTTGCCTTTTGCCTCGGCATCGCCGTCGAGCAGTATCTGTTCTGTGCCGCCACCGCGCGGCGTTCGACACAGCAATTCATGTTGACCGCCTTCGCGATACCTCTCGTAATATTCGTAAGCGCCGTCGGGGCAGGGGACTTCTGCGTCATCCTCCTTTATCCGGGCGCGCATTTCGGCGAACAGCGAGGCTTGCAGCCCGCCCAGCGGCGACAGCACCGCTTCCGCGTAGGTATTCTCAGCCGCAAGCACGGCCTCAATATCGGCCCCCAGCTTTGCCGGGTCCCGCAAAACATCGCGCCAGTTTTCCGCCCGCAACCAGGCGTACTCGTCGACAAGGCTTGTCCCGTGAATTTGCTTTGTCACAGGGCGCTTCAAAGTCGGGGCTGCCGCTTTGACGGATTCGTTAAGGCGAGGTTTTTTCGATGAATTTTCCACTTTTCTACTTCCTGGAGATGTACGCAGTGATGTTGCGAAGTGGCTCCGCTGCCTGTTGGGCCGAATGGGGATGGGCGAATACATGTCTTTACGTGATTTGAACGCCAATCCCAGGTTGCGGGCGGCGATGAGTTGAGGTATTCAGATGTTTCGGATCATCGTTCTTTATGGTGATTCTGACTTTAATAACAGTTCGGCCCACGTTTTGGAAAATTGCATTGGCTTGAAATTGTATTGGCTTGAATGGGCTTGTCCGGCCTGAGCGGCTCACTTTTTTGAGCTTCGTGGCATTCGGCAAAGCTTTATTTTGAAAGGAATATACCTCAAATGAATGATGGTACGCACCACCACAGTTTCATTGAACTGGCTGCGGATATCGTCTCTGCGTACGTTAGCAAGAATTCGGTTCCGGTCAGCGAACTGCCCTCGCTGATCAGTCAGGTTCACTCGGCGCTGACCCGTATATCCGGCACTGCTGGCGCCGTTACACCGGAAGAGCCGCGTCCGGCGGTTCCGGCCCGGAAGTCGATCACCAGCGAATACATCATTTGCCTGGAAGATGGGAAAAAATTCAAATCGCTGAAGCGTCACCTTCGTACCCAGTACAACATGACGCCGGAGGCCTATCGCGAAAAGTGGGGCCTGCCGGCGGATTATCCCATGGTTGCTCCTGCGTATGCCAAAGCCCGCTCGCTACTCGCCAAAGAGATGGGCCTCGGCCTGCAACGTCGCAGCAAGGCGTGATTTTCGGCCCGCTTGTATAAGGCTTATGAAATTGACGCCCTTTCCGGGTTTGGGAGGGCGTTTTTTTTTGGCTGGTTAGAGCATGATCCCGAAAAGTGGACGCCGGTTTTCGGAAAAGATCATGCTCAATCAAAAACTTGAAGTGCGACGACGATTTGAAGAAGCGTCATCGCTCTAATCTCGCAAGGTGGTCCCGTTCGGCCCGGCCGGCTTCCACCAATGCCGCGTGGCGGTTGAGGTCGTAGCCGGTGACCACCGCGACCCTTGGCTCGCTCGCTTCTGAGCCCGGCTTCGATCCTGCCAAACAACAGCCGGGTGGTCTCGGGATCGCGGAATTTCGTCTCCGGCTAGCCGAAACGACGGGTCCACCGCCAACCAACGGCTCAGTCCGCATCTGCGATAGCGCGCCGCCGCGTCGAGCGGCTTTTTTCCCCAAAGGGCGCCGCCCCCTTCCCAACAATTTTTTCCCATCTCGCACCGCGATACTCCCCGATTGGTGACGCGAGGAAGTCTGGCGTCGGTATCCGCGCATAAGAATAAAATTCGTAAAAAGAAAAATTACCTTTGACAGAGATATAAATTCCTAATAGCAAGCGATGTGTCGGGGGGCTCATGCAGTCGAAATCGTCATTGGTAATTCCAGATGGACGCCAGGCGGCCGCTTATGCCGTGGCGCTTGTGGCTTGCGCGTTCGGCGTTCCGGTCGAACAATTCTTCACCCCGACGCGCCACAGCAAATCCGTGGCGCGTGCGAGGCAGGCCGCAATCTACCTGGCGCACGTTGTATTTCGCGTCAATGTTTCCTCGTTATCGCGCAGCTTCCGGCGTGACCGCGCCACCGTCCGCCACGCCTGCGCCAGCATCGAAGCTGGCCGTGACGCGACCGGCCTCGATTGCGCGCTGCGGCGGCTCGAATGGGCGAGCCTCGCGTTCTGGAACGCGCTCCCCGACGCCGCACACCTTCCCACCCAGATTGGACCTGACGAACATGCAGGATGACAAAGCAATTCCGGTACGGCTTCTGCAGGCGCTCGCCGCGCAAGGCGCCTATGCTTTCGCGGAAATGGTCAAGGGTCGGGAAACCGTCATTGTCGTTGCCGCGAAAAATGGCGTGTCGGTTCGCGTCGGCAAAGGCTCGGCCAAAGACGCAGCGCGGTTATGTTCGCGCGGCCTTGCAAGCTGGCGCCCCGGCGCCTCCCGCCAACGCCTGCATCTGACCGATGCAGGGCAATCCTGGCTCGCCCGTCTGCACTCGCCCGATGGCATCAACGGGTTTTTCGCGCAGCATCAGCCGCTCACCCGCCGCAAAGCCGATGCCAGCTCCGATGCCGCTATGGTATTCGAGGACACCGCAGAAAGTCCGCTCGCCTGGCTCGCCACGCGCAAAGGCCGCAACGGCAAATCATTGATCGATGTGGCCTGTCTGGCCGCCGGAGAACGCTTGCGCCGCGATTTCACCAGCGCCGCGATGCTGCCGCGCATCACCGCCAACTGGAGTTCGCTGGGCGCGAACGGGGGTCGCGGCGCCCAGCCGGCAGAATATTCCGATGCCGTTTTCTCGGCGCGCCAGCGTGTCACCAACGCGCTCGCCGCCGTCGGGCAGGATTTCGCCGGATTGCTGACCGACGTCTGCGGTTTCTTAAAAGGCCTCGAAACCGTCGAAAGCGAACGTGGCTGGCCGGCGCGCTCCGCCAAATTGGCGTTGGCGTTGGCGCTGCGTCAACTTTGCCGCCACTACGGCATCGCTCTCGCGGCTCAGGGGCCGGATCGATCCCAAGGCGTGCGTCATTGGGGCACGGCGGATTTCCGTCCGTTTCTGGATGGTGGGGCGTCGCCTTCACCGGCTGTAACCAAAGCCGGTTAATGGGCTGGCGGGATGGCCGCGCGGGCGTCGCGACGAATTCGTTCGACCATCGCGCGCACACCGTTGGAGCGTTGCGGCGTCAGGTGCGAGGCGAGGTCGAGCTGCTTGAACAGGCCCTCAACATCGTCGGCGAGAATGTCGCTCGCGGTGCGGTCGGAATAGAAAGCGATGATGAGCTGCACCAGGCCACGCACAATGTGCGCATCGCTGTCGCCGACAAACCGCAGGCGCGGCTCGGCTCCCGCAGAGCCTTCCACGTGCGTCTCCAGCCAGACCTGACTGGCGCAGCCACGCACCCGGTTGCTTTCGTTGTGCGCCTTGGGATCGAGGGGTTCGAGTTGGCGACCGAGTTCGATGAGGTACCGGTAGCGGTCTTCCCAATCGTCGAGAACCTCAAAGTCTTCCAGAATCTGGTCGATGGCAGTCATGCGGCGCCTCTAGTACCCGGATCAAGATTCCGGGTACGTCGTTCTTGTTGAAGTATCCACTTGTCATCTTCATAAAGCGCGTCACTGCGTGACTCACTTTCTTCTGATGTCGGATACCAGGAGGCTTCATATAGGGCGTCGCGACATTGCGCCAACGTTTCAGGGACCAACCTGACGGCGATCTCGCCCCGACGGCGCCTTGTCGGCGCCCGGCGCCAGGTCCGCCGCCGTTTTCGCGGCTTTGGCGGCGACGTTGGGCGGCGCGAGTTCGGCAATTGCACTGGCTGCGCTGGCGCAAACGGCGGCTTTATCCAGACAGTTTCTTGCCGCCTGTTGGACGACCGCCTGGGTCAAGCCGGACACGGCGGGCAGGTGCGTGGCGCCTGTCGGCGCATTCATCGCCGAAAAGGTCAAACCCAACCAGAACGTAAGCCGCAACAAGAAAAACATTGGATGCTTCCGCGCCGGTCCCTGTGTCCGGCATTCCCTGAAGGTAGCAGCCGCGTCTCAAATGCCGGTCAATACAACCATTCAATTTGCGCCGCTGCCATTTACTTTGCGCTAGCCATATTCGGCATCGTGGCGGCCCGGATGGAAACGGGTTCTAAACCATAGCAGCGCTTTCCCGCCGTTGTCGCTTCAATCTGCAGGCCCGCAGCGCCCGCCACCCCGCTGGCTTAGGGTTCACTTAATGTCGTCCTGCGAGAGCTATGCGTGAGTGCGGACACATTGCCCCGCCTCTGGAGTGGTTGCGTGAGTTACGTTGCGGGTTTTCGCGCCGGCGTTGAGGGATGGGTGCACCCTCGCGCCCGTTCCAGCGCTGCGGAGTTTTCGCGACATCGCGATTTCCTCGCCACGCGCCTGCTCAGTTCCCTGTCTCCGCTTGTGCTGGCGCCGGTCTATCTCGCCGTTCGCGGTGCGCCCCAGGTGTGGGAAGCCGTCGCCTTTTTGTGCGCGATGCTGCCGCTGGCGAGCGTTCTGCTGCTGTCGCGCACCGGCAATTTCCTGCTCGCGCAATCCATCTGCATCTTCGGCATGATCGCCGTGTCGGTGACGCTGTGTTTCGGCGTCGGTGGCGCCAGCGCCGCCGCCATCGTCTGGCTGGTCGTGGCGCCGATCGAGGCAGCGATGGGGCGCGCCGCGTGGCTCGTCGCCGCATCGACGTTCGCGGCGCTTCTGACGCTGGCGGCCGTGCTGGCCTTCGCCGCTTCGGGCGTTGCCACGCCAACCCAAGCCATCTCCCCTCTGTTGCAGGCTTTCTTTGTCGCCCCGGCGATTCTGCATTCCGGCGTTCTCGTCGGCGTGGTGATGCGTCAGTTCGACGCCCGGCGCTCCGCCGCTCAACTCAATGTCGCCCGCCTGAGCGCGCTCGAGAATGCGATGGGCGACATTGTGCTGCGACAGGATGCGACCGGCGCCGTTGTTTATGCCAACCGGGAAAGCCAATCGCTGCTGAATTTGCAGGTCGGCGACCTCATGGGGCGCGGTCTTTTTGAGCGCATTCTGGTGGCCGACCGCCCGGCTTATCTAACCGCCATTTCCGATGCGGCGATGACGCCTGGAACCTCTTTGTGCCAAATGCGTCTGCGTCGCGGCGCAAATCCTTCCGCCGACAACGATTACACGGACCCGGTGTTTGTATGGGTGGAGTTGCGCGCCCGCGGCATTGCCCACCGGGATATCGCAGGCTCGCGTGGCGCCGCAGGCTCGAGTGGCGACGACGCCTGCGTGGTGAGCGTTCTGCGCGACGTCAGCCGCGCCAAGGCGCACGAGCAGGCTATCGAGTTGGCGCGTATCGAGGCGGAGCGGTCGAGCGCCTGGAAAGATCGCTTTATCGCCAACGTCAGTCACGAATTGCGGACGCCGCTGAACGCCATCATCGGGTTCTCGGAAATTCTTGGCAATGCCGAACTGATGCCGGCCGATCCTGCGCGGCGTCTCGAATATGCATCTATCGTACACTCTTCCGGCCAGCATCTGCTTTCCGTCGTCAATTCCATTCTCGATGTTTCAAAAATCGAAGCCGGGCGTTTTGAAATTCTCGCCGAACCTTTTGACCTCCTGGGTCTCGTCGAGGGCTGCTGCGACATGATGAGCCTCAAAGCCTCGCAATCGAGCGTCGAGCTGACGCACGCCATTCCCGTCGGCCTCGGCGAACTCGTTGCCGACAAGCGCGCCTGCCGGCAGATTTTGCTCAACCTGCTGTCGAATGCGCTGAAGTTCACTCCGGCCGGCGGCAAGGTTTGTGTTGGCGCCCGTCTGCAAGGCAACTCCGTTGAAATGTACGTCGAGGATAGCGGCGTCGGTATTCCCGCTGGCGATCTTGGCCACCTCGGCGAAGCCTTCTTTCAGTCTGGCAGCGCATTGCACCGCGACTTCGAGGGAACCGGCCTCGGCCTGTCGGTCGTGCGCGGTCTCGTCGGCCTGCATGGCGGCGCCATCGCAATTGAAAGCGGCGTTGGCGCCGGCACCTGCGTGACCGTGACGTTGCCGCGCGAAGCCAACGCTCAGGCCGCCGCATCGCGCATCGCTGCGCCGATTGAAACCATCACGCGCATTGGCGCCCGTCGCGCCGTTGAGCGCGCCGCCAACGTCGCCACTTCTGCACGGGAGCAAAAAATTGCCTGAGTTGCTTGCACGCTCTGCCATCGATTTTGTCGCGGTCGAACCCGCCCGTCCTCGCAAAAGCAAGGCCTCGGTCAGCAAACGCCCGAAAAGCCGGTTCGCTATTTTGGGGAAACGGCCTTGGCGCAAGCTGGCGATGGTGGTCACCGGCGGCTTGCTTGCAGGCATCGCGGTGAACGCCACGATGTTGCAGAAAGGCCGGCATCCCGCGCCTTTGTTCGCGCCCGCTGACCCGGTTGTCGCTGCCGTGAAAAGCCTTCCCGCGCCGCCGCCCATGCCGCTCGCCCGGCCTGCAGAATTGACTGCGGCTCCGCCTGCAAGTGCCGTATCTACCGGCCCGCTAACAGCCTCCCCATCCAGCCACGCGCCCCAACCTGCCTCGCGCCCAGCCGCATCCGCCACCCGGGCCGAAATCGAGGCAGCGCCGCCGCGCCGCGACGCCATCGCCACTCTGCTCAGTGGCGTCGACCCGACGGCGACGCCGAGCCCGCGCATCGCCGCAGCCCAGCGCGCCCTTCAGCGTGTCGGTTTTGTCGTCCGGCCCGATGGCTTCATGGGCGTTGGCACGCGCCAAACCATCGAGCGCTTTGAAAAAAACCAGGGTCTTCCCGTGACAGGCGAACTCGCCGGCCGTACAGTCAGGGAACTCGCGGCGAAATCAGGCGTCGCTATTCCCTGAATTCACTACGCCGACAGGTTTTGCTGGAGCGCTCATGCGCCTGCGCGCCGATTTCTGGGTCGCAGCCTACTTGCGCCGCTGCCAGAGCGAAGGCGCCGTCGCTGTCCTGCGCCATCGTGGCGCGGCAGAGGCCGGCGCGATCTTCGTCAAGATAGATCGGCTTGACGGGTCGGCTTGCCTGTTTGCACCGGCGCCGCAATCAGCGATCGCAGAGCGCGGCGTCGAACGTTTGTGGATGCGCGCCCACACCGCCCCATGGATCGATCCCGCCGATGTCGAAACACGATTGCGCAGCGAAATGCGCTTCGATCCGGACATCTGGATCGTCGAGGTCGAAGATCGCGCCGGTCGGAATTTTCTCGATATCGCCGAGCCCTGAGCGGCTCAGGCCTGGTGGCGTGCAAAAATCAACCCGCCACGCCGCAATGGCGCGGGCCGCGCTGCATCGCGAGGCCGGCTCGGCGCGCCCGCCGCCGCAACGTCGCTCGCGGCAACGTAGTTCGCGGCAACGTGGTTCGCTGCACGCACGACAGGTTCGCGCTCGATAATGGGAAGCAGCAGTTCGCGCGCCAGTTTTTGCGGCAAATCGGCGACAAGACGCGACAGGGATCGAACCCGGCTGAAGTCATGCCCGATTTTTTTATCGAGACACATGAATATTCGCGCCGCGCTGTGTTCATCGACATGCAACGTGCGCAACAGCAGGGCGACGGGTTCGCCGCCGGTGTCGCTGAAGATTTCTCGCATCACCGTCTGCGGTGCGGCGAGGGCCCGCGCCGCGATCGCACTCGCCAGAACAAGGTCGCGCTTCAACAGCGCCTGTTCGAGTTCCGCCGCGATCAATTTTTCATTGTCGCTGGCCTCATCAGATGCGTTGGGCGTTGCCAGGGCGCCGCGCCGCGCTTGCACGAGGATTGCCGCGCGTTGCACGGACGAGGCATGGAGAAACAACGACGCCAACAATGTCTTGTCAGTGACGCGCGCACACAGCGCCTCGCCCAACAGCTTGTCGGAACCGCCGCGCATCGCAAGCATGCGTAACGACAGCGGCCCGAGTGGCGCCGAAATATTGGCGGCCAACGTTCGCGCCACTTCGATCTCGGGGCGCGCCGCCAGGAAGTCGACGAGATCGTCGTTCAGATCTTTGCGACTTGCGACAGCCACAGCGGCTTGCGTTGACGGGCCGAGCGCGCTGCTCAACAACCAGGCTCGCGGCAGCGCAGTTGAGTGCGCCAGCATGTGAGCCGCAGCGGCGCCGCCGCCAGCAACGAGTTTTTCCGCGACCAGCACGGGCGTCGCCCAGTGCGACGCAAGACGTTGGGCGATAATGGCTCGCGTCTCTGCATCGGCGCGCTCAACCAGACCCAAGGTCAGGGTTTCAAATTGGCGGATTGCTTCAAAACCGTGCTCTGGCTTGCTGACATAGAGATCGGTCAGCACGCGCAACAAAACCCCATGCATGTCGACGCCTTCGATTTTCTGCAAGGAGGCGACTTTCAGCAGCTCCGCCGGCAGTGTTTTTGGCAGCGGCGGGGGGGACGATGAGGCGGACAAGCGAGCAACTTTCAACCGGGAACCTCTATGAGATTAGTTGGCGTTCGTTGACGCATCATTAACCATCGCCGTCGCAGACTGGCTTTGTTGCTTCGCCTTGGCGCTTGGGCCAACGAGATGTCTGGAGACTGACATGGGCGAGATTATTGCTTTTCAATGCATTCGCCGCACCACCTCTTTACCGCGCGCCAAACAGCTTTCCACAACCGGCGCGCAAATACTGTTTTTCACTGGCATTCGTTATGAACGCTGGAGCGAGCCGGCGCCGCAGACGCCTGCTGCAGCGACCAGCCCGATCCCCGCGCCCATGCTGACACCGCGCCCGCGCCGCAAAAAACGTCAGGCCTGAAAGAACGCGGTCACGGAGCGGGTTTCGACTCAAGGCGGCAATCGACCGAGGCCACCCGTGCCCGGGCGCCCGCCATTGCGCCGGGCGTTTCTGCAAACGCCCGCACCAGCACAAAGCCTGTCGACGTCGGTGACACGATGCGCAGTTCTTGCGGCAATTCATCCTCACTGTCATCCGCCTCAAGCGCTTCGAGTTGCGCTGGCGTCAGCACAAGCACGTCGAGCTTGCCCCGCGTCGCGCTGCGGTCGGTCATCGAATAATAGATTTGTCCGTAGCGGTTTTGGAAGGATACCAGCGTCAGGGCGTCAGCCGAAAGATCGGCGCGCAAACGCAGCGAACCCTTGTCGAGATTGTACAGGCACACGCCCTGCGCCAGCGCCGGGTCGTCGAAGGGAGGGCCAACAGCGCCAGATGTAGTCGCCGGCAACAGTGTCAGGCGAAACGGCGGCCCCATCGCCTGCATGCGCGCAAAGGCGTCCTTTGACGCCAGTTTGGGCATCGCCAGCACGGAGACGATGTGCACCATGCCAGCCACCAGCACGGCGGCGATGAACCACGGCGCAGCTTCAATGATTTTATCCATGCCGCTGCGGTTCATGCGCAAGCTCCGCGCACGATCTGCGGCAGCAAACTGGCCGAGAGCGACGACTTCGTCGCCGTCACTGTCGTATCGTAAAGGCGCAGCGACAAGATAAATTTCGCCGCCCCCGCCACCGGCAGCCAGTTGCCGGGGCGGGCTTGCGAGGCGACGATGATTTCGAACTCGCCTTCACTGTTGCGTGTCAGTTCCGCCGAGGTGAGACCAAAAATTCGCGCTGGCGTGTCGAGCAGGCGCCCGTCGGGCGTCATCGCGCTCAACGTCCACCAGCGCGACGGCGGAACCGGTCCGCGAACCCGGTATTCACAGCGTGGGTCGAGGCGGGCGCCAGCGCTGTCCGTGCGCGCGACAAAACTCAATCCTTCCACGTTGCCGAGCGGCAGTTCTCCGGTGCGCGACATTTCGGCTCGCGCGTAGGGGTCGGCGTTGGGCGAGCCGCTTTTCGGCCAGCCGGTCCACGCGCCGGCGCGAACGGCGCCAAATCCAGCGCCGCGCTCCACGGCAAACCAGGTGGCCAGCAGTCCGAGCCCCAGACCGGTCACCAGCGCCGTAAATGTCTTGAGAAAATTCGTCACCGGCAATCACTCGATGCCGCCGCGCGCGTCGGCCGCCCCGACACCACCTGCGTCGGCGCGTTTTCTGGCGCTGGCAAGCCGCATCAGCTCCTCAATACCAACCAG
>JAYTTW010000019.1:0-12100 GCA_043744855.1 Hyphomicrobiales bacterium | reverse complement strand
AAGAATTGCGACGGGGTCGCGGCCGTTGGCGGCGGGCAACTTTGCATGGCCCTCGCGCGGCGATTTGCGCCGCAGGGCTTTCCCGGCGCTATAGCGTTGCGCCAGGGTTTTCAGGGTTTGTTCCACTCGCCGACTCCCATGAAGAGTGAATGCCGGGGCAAGACTAGCAATCTATCCCGAACGGCGCACCTGTTATTGATTTGCCCTGTAATTGATTTGCAAACACGCTGCGGTATCGCAGTTGTCGCGTGCAGGTCGTGGGCGTGCAGGTCGAGGCCGTGCAGCGCGTGCGTCCTCGGGGGCGCTCGTGCTAGGGTGTGTCAACGACGGCTGGCGGAACGCTCATGCTCCCAAACTCGCGCGGCGCCTTCAATTTCGATCTCGGCGAAACCGCCGACATGATCCGCGACACGACGCGACAGTTTGCGCAGGCTGAAATCGCGCCGCGCGCCGCGCAGATTGACCGGGATAATGAATTTCCCCGCGACCTCTGGCCTAAAATGGGCGCGCTCGGCCTGCACGGCGTCACCGTCGAAGAGGAGTTTGGCGGCGTCGGGCTTGGCTATCTCGAGCATTGCGTCGCCATGGAGGAAATCAGCCGCGCTTCGGGGGCTGTCGGTCTGAGCTATGGCGCCCACAGCAACCTTTGCATCAACCAGTTGCGTCGCATCGGCAATGAGGCGCAGAAACGCCGCTATCTTCCCAACCTGATATCCGGCGTCCATATCGGCGCGCTTGCCATGAGCGAGGCGGACGCGGGCTCAGACGTTTTGTCGATGAAAACGCGAGCAGAAAAACGCGGCGACCGCTACATTCTCAATGGTCGCAAAATGTGGATCACCAATGCGCCGGTCGCCGACACCTTGATTGTCTATGCGCGCACGAACGTGTCGGCAACCGCGCATGAACTGACAGCGTTCATCGTGGAAAAAGGTTTTGCCGGATTTTCCACGGCGCAGAAGCTGGACAAGCTGGGGATGCGCGGCTCTGACACGGGCGAACTGGTTTTCGACGATTGCGCAGTGCCTGAGGAAAATGTGCTGGGGTGCGCTGGCGAGGGTGTGCGGGTGCTGATGTCCGGCCTCGATTATGAGCGCGTCGTGCTGGCGGCGGGGCCGCTCGGGTTGATGCAGGCGGCGATGGATGTGGTGACGCCCTATCTGCACGAGCGCAAGCAATTTGGTCGGGCCATCGGCGAGTTCCAGCTTGTTCAGGGCAAGTTCGCCGATATGTATGTCGGCATGAACGCCTGCAAATCCTACGTGTACGCCGTGGCGCGCGCCTGCGACCGGGGCGAGACGACGCGCGAGGACGCAGCCGGCGCCATTCTCTACGCGGCTGAGAACGCCACGCGCATGGCGCTCGATGCGATCCAGTTGCTGGGCGCCAACGGCTATATCAACGACTATCCGACGGGGCGGCTGCTGCGCGACGCCAAGCTGTACGAAATAGGCGCCGGCACCAGCGAAATCCGTCGCATGCTCATCGGTCGCGAGTTGTTCGAAAAATCGGTTTAGCGAGCTGCAGTGTGCGAACTATATCCGTCACGCGCGGGTTGACGTATTATTGTGCAGAATCATGGCCAGCTGATTGCAACTCCCATGCAATCGCCTAATATCTCGTCGTTTACAGCTGCCTGCAATCAGAGCAGCCGGGATTTCTTTGCCCCTGATGGAACTTAGACATGACGAAAGCCTGTGGGCGCAAGCTGATCCTTTCAAGCTTGGTGCTTTTTCTCACCACTGCGCCTGCTTTGGCAGCCGAGGAAATTAAAATCGACCCGTCCGACACGGTCTTTATGATCATGAGCACTGCGCTGGTGTTAATGATGACTCTGCCAGGGCTCGCTCTCTTCTATGCCGGGATGGTGCGCAAGCGTCACGTTCTCGCCACAATGGCGCAAAGCGTAGCGGCAACTGCACTGGTCTCCATCCTGTGGATTGCCTTGGGTTATACATTGGCATTCAGTGGCGACGGCCAATATATCGGCGATTTCGCGCGCGTTTTTATGCGCGGCGCCGCAATCGACGGCGCCAGTCCATTGGCGAAAACCATTCCTGAAATGCTTTTCATGGCCTATCAGATGACGTTTGCGGTCATCACTTGCGCCCTGGTTGGCGGAGCCGTGGCAGATCGTCTGAAGTTTTCGGCTTTCGTTTTCTTCTGCACCGTATGGCTTTTCATCGTCTACGTCCCCTCTGCCCACTGGGTCTGGGGCGGCGGCTTTCTCCAAACACTTGGGGTCATTGATTTCGCCGGCGGAATCGTCGTTCACATAAATGCTGGCGTGGCCGGTCTTGTTGCGGCGATCATGCTGGGAGCGCGGTCGGGTTACGGCCGCGAAAACATGTCCCCGTTCGACCTGTCGCTCGCCGTTATCGGAACTGGCTTGTTGTGGGTTGGATGGTTTGGCTTCAACGGCGGATCAGCGCTCGGCGTTGGCTCTCGCGCCGTTTACGCCATCGTCGCAACGCATCTTGCTGCTTGCGCAGGCTGCATCGTGTGGAGCGCTCTCGAGTGGGTTCAGCGAGGCAAACCGTCCGTGCTCGGTATGATTTCAGGCGCAGTAGCTGGATTGGGAACCATTACTCCGGCTTCGGGCTTCGTCTTGCCCTGGCATGGAATTGTCATCGGCTCTGTTGCAGGTCTGGTCTGTTACTTTTGCTGCACCGTGCTGAAGCAGAAATTCAAATACGATGATTCTTTAGACGTTTTCGGCGTACATGGAGTCGGCGGTACTCTGGGAACGCTCGCAGCCGGGGTTTTTGCAACGGGCGCTCTCAGCATAGGCCCGGATGCGCCGCAAGGCATTTCAGGTCTTCTGGAGGGAAATCCACGGCAGCTTGGAATTCAGGCGATCGGCGTCGTTATCAGCATCGTTTGGTGCGTAGTTGGCACGTGGATTTCGCTTACTCTTGCCAAACTTTTCTGCGGATTGCGCGTAACGCCGGAAGACGAGCGGGAGGGGCTGGACCTTGCACTACACGGCGAGGCCCTGCACCAGTAGGGCCCTGCGCGTGCAGAACCTCGTTTCCCCAATCCGGTTGCGGGAAAAGTTTATAGTCGGCACACTCTGCGCTTGAGTTGAGGCAAACGCAGATATCCCGGGACGAACCGTAGATGGAACGCATCGACACGCTCGCCAAGATCGCCGCTTCCCTCGTCGGCGTGCAGATTGAAGCCGCGCAGATCAAGCCGGCCAACCTTGCAGCCGACCCGTTTGTACTCGGCTATTGCTTTGGCCTGTTTGAAGCGATGGCGCAGATGGCGGGGCTGGAGCAGTACAACGAGGCAGCTGGCATGATGGAGGCGGCCTTCGGCAAACTCGTCGACCAGAGCGAGGCCGGGCCGGCACTGTTTCGCCACGCGCTCTCCATGCAAGTCGATGCGACCTATCTTGAGGGCGTCGAAGCCGGCGGCGCGGATTTCGCCGGTTGGGCCGCCGATGCCGATGCGTTGCCGACCGGCATGGCGCGGCGCGGCCGCCGGCTCGCTGAGTGAGCCTGACGCGGGCCAAGCCTGCCGTGGGCCAAGCCTGACGCGAGCAAAGGGGAAGTTTGATGCTGAAAATCTGGGGCCGTTTGAATTCGCTCAATGTGCAGAAGGCGATGTTCTGCGTCCTGGAAACCGGCGTTGCCTATACGCGTACCGACGCCGGCATGGAGCACGGCGTCGTGAGCAGCGACGAATACAAGGCAATGAATCCGAACTCCGTGGTGCCGACCATCCAAGACGATGATTTCGTGCTGTGGGAATCAAATGTCATCGTGCGCTATCTCGCCGCGAAACATGCGGCGGGCGTGTTGTGGCCGCTGGATCCGCGCCAGCGGGCCGACAGCGACCGCTGGATGGACTGGCAGCAAACGACGTTCAATCCGCCGCTGACAACGGCGTTCTGGGAGCGCGTGCGCACGCCCGGCAAAACTCCCGCCGCGCAACTTGAGCAAGCCAGCCAACGCCTCGAAAAGTCCATCGACATTCTGGAAGCGGCGTTGGCGCAACGCGAATGGTTGGGCGGCGCGTCCTTCAACATGGCCGATTGTGCGATGGCGCCGGGCGTCCACCGCTATCTCAATCTGCCCGGCGAGAGGCGGCCGGCGCCAAATGTCGAACGCTATTACGCGCAACTGATGCACCGCGCCTCGGCGCAGCAATTACTGACGCTTCCCCTGACCTGAGGCACGATCATGACAGCAGTCCCTGTATTGCCCGCCAACGGCGCCAACATGCCGGCGCTCGGTCTGGGCACCTGGAAGTTGCGCGGCGTTGAATGTGTGGACGCGGTGGCGAAGGCGCTGGCGCTTGGTTATCGTCACATCGACACGGCTGTCATGTATGGCAACGAAGCGGAAGTGGGCGAGGCGCTGCGCGCCGCCGCTGTGCCGCGCGGCGAGGTGTTCCTCACAACGAAGGTTTTGGCGGATCAAACCGGCGAGGGTAATCTGCAACGCTCGGCTGGCGAGTGCCTCGAACGTTTGAAGTTCGACAGCGTCGATCTGCTGCTGCTGCACTGGCCCAATGCGTCGATTCCCCTGGCGCAAACCATCGCCGCCCTGTGCGACGCGCAGCAACGTGGCATGACCCGGCACATTGGCGTCGCAAATTTTACCTCGGCGTTGCTGCGCGACGCGGTGAAACTCGCCGGCGAGCATGGCGCCCGCATCGCCTGCAACCAGTGCGAATACCATCCGCGCCTCGATCAGTCGCGACTGCTCGGCGTATGCCGTGACAACGGCGTCGCCTTCGTCGCCTATTATCCGTTGGCGCAAGGGCGGTATTTCGATGATGCCGTGTTGACGCGTGTGGCGAAGGCGCATTCACGCGAAGTGTCGCAGATCATGCTGCGCTGGCTGGTGCAGCAGCCGGGTGTGGCGGCAATTCCGAAGTCGGCAAGCCCGGCGCATCTCGCCGCAAACTTCGACATTTTTGGCTTCGCGCTTAGCCCGCAGGAGATGGCCGACATTTCCGCCATGGCGCGGCCCGGCAGCCGCATGATCAGTCCGGGTTTTGGCCCGGTTTGGGACGCGTGACGCACGGCAGGCGCATCCTGCGGGCGCGGGCGACGTAGCGCGATGTTCTACGATTTGTCGAAGCTTTTGTGGCCGTTCCTGACGCCGTCCCGTTTGTTGATCTGGCTGTTCTGTCTCGGCGCTGTTGTTCTGACCTTGGGTTTTTTGCGCACCGGGCGCACCCTGTTGGGGGTGGGAGGTGTGGCCTACATCGCCTGCGCGTTTGGTCCCGTCGGGGTGTTGCTGACCCATGCGCTTGAAACGCGGTTTCCAGCGCAAGTTAATGGCGCCGCGCCTGACGGCATTATCATGCTGGGCGGCAACATCACCGAATCCTACTCGGTGTGGCGCGGCGAACTCATCGCCAGTCCGCTGGCGCCGCGATTGATCGAAACGTTGGTGTTGGCGCAACGGTTTGCGTCGGCGAAAGTCGTGTGCGCCTGTGGCGACAAGGCGGCGGGGGAGGCGCCGGCGGAGGCGGAATCGTTCCGCACCGCGATGCTTGAGGCGGGCGTCGATCCAGCCCGTCTCGTCGTCGAGCCGGCGTCGCGCAACACCTACGAAAACGGTGTTTTCACTGCACGTCTAGTGCATCCGGCGCCAACACAGCGATGGCTTCTGGTCACCTCGGCGCTGCACATGCCGCGCGCCGTCGGGGTGTTCCGTCGCGCCGGATTTTCGGTGCTCGCCGCACCCGCGCACTTCGCCACGCCGCAGGCGCTCGCCGAGAATTTCACCTGGATGAGGCGCCCGCGCAGCGGAATGATCTTGACCGATTACGCGGTGCGCGAATGGCTGGGGCTTGTCGCCTACCGGATAACCGGCAGGACCGACGCGTTGTTTCCGGCACCGTAACGGCGGCGCGGCTAATTGCGGCGGCGAATCGGGTATGACGAGTAACGGAGCGAAATGTTTTACACTTTGTCGAAACTGTTCTGGATTGTCGCGGCGCCTTCCAGCGGGATCGCCCTGCTGTTTGGCGCGGCGGCGGTGGCGTGGGCGCTGTCGCGACTGCGGTTGGCGCGGCGGTGCGCAATTCTTGCCGCGTCGCTGTATTTTATTTTGGGCATCGGCCCGGTCGGGGCGTTGCTGTTGACCGCGCTGGAAAATCGCTTCGCACGTCCAGCCGCCGATATGCCGCCGCCTGACGGCATTGTGGTGCTTGGCGGGGCCATGGACGACACCATGCTGGAATCGCGCCACGCCATCGTGCTCGCGCCCTCGGGCACGCGCATGACGGAGGCGGTGGCGCTGGCGTTACGCTATCCGCAGGCGAAACTGGTGTTTACCGGCGGCAGCGCTGACATTTCCGGCGCCTCGCTGAGCGTTTCCGAAGCCGACGTCGCCAGACAATTTTTCGTGGCGATGGGGCTGCCGCCAGAGCGCGCGATCCTGGAAAACCGTTCGCGCAACACCTACGAGAACGCGATTTTCACGCGCGACCTGGTGCAGCCCAAGGCGGGTGAGCGATGGCTGCTGGTGACTTCGGCGACCCACATTCCGCGCGCGGTCGGCATTTTTCGCAAGGCTGGTTTTGATGTGATCGCGTGGCCAGCGCATTATTTTACCAGCGGGCGCTGGAACGACGCCCTGCGCCTCAACACCCAGCCCAGCGACGGGCTTTCGCAAACGGACGTTGCGGTGCGCGAGTGGATCGGCCTCGTTGTGTATCGACTGACCGGGCGAAGCGCGGCGCTGTTTCCGGCGCCGTGATCATTCGCTGCGCGGGAGTCCAAGCCGGTAAACGCCCCTGAAATCATCGGGATCGCAAGGCTTTCCCTTGCGATAGATGACAAGCTGGCCGCGACGCGCGAGGCCGACAGCGGCGGCGCGAACGTGCGTCAGCCAATGGCGCCAGGCGAGATCATCCTCGCCGCGCGCTATGGCGAAGGCCTTCGCTGCCGCCGTGGGGTCGATGGATTTGCCGGGTGTCGCCTCGGCGCACAGGCGCGTGATGACATCTTCGAGGGATTTGCGCGCTTGCGCTTTGGTGGCTTTCGATTCTTCGCTCATGCGCGCACATGCGCGGCGGCATGCCTAAAGGTCAAGGCTGGGGCTTAAAGGTCAAGGCGGGGCCTGAAGGTCAAGGCGGGTCCGGTTTGTCCGTCCAGTCGCCGGGGGCGGCTTTTACGCCCAGAAAGACATGGCGAAACCCGCGCGGTTTGCGATAGCGTTTGCGGCGAAATCGCAACGGTTCGATTCGCCACGGGAACTGCGTTGATGCCTCCAATTCTCGTCATCGGCAACAAGGCTTATTCCTCGTGGATCAAAGACGCTGCGGCGGAGCCATGGGACATTCCGGTGTTCGACGAATGAGCGTCGCGCCAAAAGAGCAGCCGCGCGTTGAAGGCGACGTCGGGCCGGCGCGACGGGTGCGCATCGCCGGGCGTGACGTGTTCATGCACGGACTTCAGCGTCCACCCCTCGGCGATCTGTACCACCTCTGCATGGGGGTTTCATGGCCGGCGTTTCTGGCCGGCGCCGCCGTGCTGTATTTGTGCGTCAACACCTTGTTCGCGACGGTGTACTGGCTCGGGGGGCAGCCTATCGCCAATGCGCGACCGGGTTTTGAGGACTTGTTCTACTTTTCCATCGAGACGCTGGCGACTGTTGGTTACGGCGACATGCATCCGCAGACCCGTTACGGCCATATGGTCGCCACGGTTGAGATTTTTACAGGCATGGCGATCCTTGCCGTGTTGACGGGTCTGGTTTTCGCGCGATTTTCGCGGCCGCGCGCCCGCGTGCTGTTCGCCGACGCGCCGATCATCGGGCGTTACGACGGCAAGCCGACCTTGATGTTGCGCATGGCGAACCAGCGTAGCGCCATGATTGCCGGCGCGGTCGCCAAACTCTGGGTAACGCGCATGGAGCAGACCGTCGAGGGCGCAAAAATCCGCCGGGTTCGCGAACTCGCACTGGAGCGCCCGGAAAATCCCATGTTCGCGCTGAGCTGGACGATCTTCCATGTCATCGATGAAACGAGCCCGCTGGCCGGGGCCAACGTCGCCTCGCTTGAGGCGGACCAATCGAGTTTCGTCATCACCTTCACCGGGGTCGACGAGACCTCGGGCGCGTTGATGCACACGCGCCAGGTCTATGCGGGGGAGACGCTGCGGTGGGATCATGTCTATGTAGATATTATCGAGGTCGATGACAGCGGGCGAACCCATATCAACTATCACCGCTTCCACGATACGCTGTCGCAACCGCGATGAAACTTGCCGCTTACAACCGTTTTTGTGGCGCCCTGCCGCACACTCTGCATGTGGTGCAATGGGGCGGCGCGCATGTGTGGAAAGTCGGCGGCAAGGTTTTCGCCATCGGCGTCCGGCTTGGGGATGGCGATGTCGCGGTTTCGTTCAAATGCTCGCGGACAAGTTTCGAGATGCTGGCGGACGCGCCGGGAATGCGCCCGGCGCCCTATCTCGCCTCACGCGGCGCGGCTTGGCTGCAGCGCGTCGACGGCTCGGGCCTGACGACGCGTGAGTTCCGTAAATATCTGCGCGAAAGCTATCGTCTTGTCGGGCTTGGGTTGCCAAAAAAGCTGCGCGTCGAGCTGGGGCTTGAGCCACAACCCGGCGGCGCGCCGGCGCATGGACAGCGCGGCGAACGCGACCTAGTGTCGTCGCCTCGCACGCAGTCGGCGCGAGCGCTGTTGGGCGCGTGCGCTGTTGCGTCAAATGCCAAACGAGACCCGCCATGAAAATCGCCATCGTCGCGCAAGGCGCCATGGGCGCCGCCACGGGCGCCGCGCTCACCCGCGGTGGCGTCGAAGTGTTGACCTCGCTGGCTGGACGCAGCGCCGCCAGTGCGCGCCGCGCCGCCGATGCCAACATGCGCCCGGTTGACGACGTGGAAATGGCGGGCGCCGACATGATCCTCTCCATCGTTCCGCCGGGGGATGCGTTGGCGTTCGCGACGCGCATGTCGGAGCCGTTGAAAAGCCTTGCACGCAAACCGCTGTTTGTGGATTGCAACGCGGTCAGTCCGCAAACCGTGCGCGAAATCGAGGCGGTCCTGGCCGCCTGCGGCGTGTGCCTTGTCGATGCGGGCATCATCGGTGGACCGCCCAAAGAGGGCGCCGTGGGGCCGGCGTTTTACGCCAGCGGCGAAGCGGCTGAAGCATTCGCCAGGCTCAGCGCGCACGGGCTCGACATTCGCGTGATGCAGGCGCCGATCGGCGCGGCGTCGGCGCTCAAAATGTCGTACGGTGGCATTACCAAGGGGTGCTCGGCGATTGGCTCGGCGATGTTTCTGGCGGCGACGCGGGCTGGCGCCGCCACGGCCTTGCGCGAGGAACTTGCCGTAAGCCAGCCGGCGCTGACGGCGTGGTTTGAGAAACAAATTCCTGGCATGTATGCGAAGGCGTACCGCTGGGTGGCGGAAATGCGCGAAATATCCGCTTTTGCTGCGCCCGATGCGGCAACGGCGGCGCTGTATGAGGCCATTGCGAGATTTTACGAACAGATCGCTGCGGATGAAGCCGGCGCGAAAGTCGAGGTCGGAGCGCTGAAGGCGTTTCTGCAATCGAAGCCGCACGAGAGCGAGCCAGCGCGCCGCGTTGGCTATCAGGAAATGCTGGCGGCTGCGGAGCGCGAGGTGGCGACCTTGGCGCCGCGTGAGGCGATGCAACTGCATGGGCGCGACAACGTGGTTTTCGTCGATGTGCGCGATCCCCGCGAACTCGAACGCGAGGGCAGGCTGCCCGGCGCGATGCATTGTCCACGCGGCATGCTGGAGTTCTGGATTGATCCGCAAAGTCCGTATGCGCGGCCAGTGTTTCAGCAGGACAAACGGTTCGTGTTTTTCTGCGCCGGCGGCTGGCGCTCGGCGCTGGCGGCGCAGACCGCCAAGCGCATGGGGCTGCGCGACGTCGCCCACGTCGGCGAAGGATTCAAGGGCTGGCGCGACGCCGGTGGGCCGGTTGAGACAGAATTTTCCGGCGGCTAGAATTAGCCGGCAAGCCGCGCCGGCGCGGCGTCGCCCACATAAGCGGCGTCGCCCACACAAGCGGCGTCGCGGCGTCGCCGACATAAGGGAGTGCGTATTGGCGATCCTGTCGAGCCCTTACAACGCTGCCTCGCAGGAGGCGCGCGACAACGCGGCGGCATGGGCGGAACTGGCGACGCAACTGCGTGAGCGGCGCACGATTGCGGCGCAGGGCGGCGATGCGGCGACGCAGGCGCGCCACAAAGCGCGCGGCAAAATGCTGCCGCGTGAGCGCGTTGCGGCGTTGCTGGACCCAGGCTCGCCGTTTCTTGAAATTGCGCCGCTGGCGGCGTTTGGGCTTTACGACAACGCCATTCATGGCGCCGGGCTGATTGCCGGGATTGGCCGCATTGAGGGGCGCGAAGCGATGATTGTCGCCAACGATTCGACCCTCAAAGGCGGCACCTATTTTCCGATGACCGTGAAGAAACACCTGCGCGCCCAGGAGATCGCCGGGCAAAACCATCTGCCGTGCGTTTATCTGGTTGATTCTGGCGGCGCCAATCTTCCGCATCAATCGGAAGTGTTTCCCGACCGCGATCACTTCGGTCGAATTTTTTTCAATCAGGCGAATCTTTCGGCGCGCGGCATCGGCCAGATCGCCGTGGTCATGGGCAGTTGTACGGCGGGCGGCGCCTATGTGCCTGCCATGTCGGACGAGGCGATCATCGTGCGCGACCAGGGCACGATTTTTCTGGCTGGGCCGCCGCTGGTGAAAGCTGCAACCGGCGAAATCGTCAGCGCCGAAGCGTTGGGCGGCGCCGATGTTCACACACGCATTTCCGGCGTCGCCGATCATCTGGCGAACGATGATTTGCACGCGCTGACATTGGCGCGCCGCGCCGTGCGCAATCTCGGGGCCGCGCAGAAAGCTCGCGTCGCATTGCGCGAGGCCAAGCCGCCGCGCTTTGAGGCGAGCCAACTCGAAGGGCTCGTGCCTGTCGATCTGAAACGCCAATACGATTGTCGCGAGATTATCGCGCGCCTCGTCGATGACAGTGACTTCGATGAATTCAAGGCGCGCTATGGCGAAACGCTGGTGACGGGCTTTGCCCACATCGGCGGCATTCCCGTCGGCATTCTCGCCAACAACGGCATTTTGTTTTCGCAGAGCGCGCTGAAGGGCGCACACTTTGTCGAATTGTGCTGTCAGCGCGGCGTGCCGTTGCTGTTTCTGCAAAACATTGCCGGTTTTATGGTGGGCCGCGAGTATGAGGCGGGCGGCATCGCGCGGGACGGGGCGAAGCTCGTCACGGCGGTCGCCTGCGCGCGCGTGCCGAAAATCACGCTCATCGTCGGCGGCTCTTTCGGGGCCGGGAATTACGGTATGTGCGGGCGCGCTTATGATCCGCGATTTGTATTCACGTGGCCCAACGCGCGCATATCCGTGATGGGCGGCGAACAGGCCGCCAGCGTGCTCGCCACCGTGCGCCGCGACGCGCTTGAAGCGCAGGGCAAGTCGTGGAGCGAAGTAGACGAAGCCGCCTTCAAGGCGCCGATACGCGCCCGCTATGAGGAAGAGGGTTCGCCCTACTACGCGACAGCGCGACTGTGGGACGACGGGATTATTTTGCCGGGCGAGACAAGGCGCGTGTTGGAGCTGGCGTTTGCCGCATGCCTAAATGCGCCGATCGAGGAAACAAGGTTTGGGGTTTTCAGGATGTGAGGGGGGGAATTGCTCTTTTCGGTATTGCATTTGCCACTAGCGATCAACATCCCCTTGCGCCCACCCATTCGCGTGCCATAATCGCCCGATGACCCCTTGTACTGTCGTCTCACGCCGAAACGCTTTTCGCCTTGCCGGCGCCGCGATGCTGGTCCCACCCCTCAGCGTGCAGGCGGCGCGAGCCCAATCTTTTGGCCGGATCACGTTACCCGCCGACAAGATTGATCCGAAAGTGAAGGGGCTCGAGAATTTCTTCCCGGTCGACGCGCGCATTTACCGCGCCCATAAGCCATTTACTCGCGAGGCCTACGAGGTGTTGGCGCGGCGGTATGGCGTTCAAACGATTGTCGACCTTCGCAACGACTGGACGCCAAACGATCTCGGGCCGGGACCAGGTACAGTTGTCGTGCACGCGCCCATGGACGCGGCAAAC
>JAYTTW010000018.1:0-3123 GCA_043744855.1 Hyphomicrobiales bacterium | reverse complement strand
TCCTTCGTCCACATCGGCGATCTCCCTGAGAATCAGATCGCCTCCTTTGAATCACAAATGCTTCCAACGATTCAAGAACCCTTCGGATGGGCTCTAAGAGCGCGGGCTGAGGTCGATGCGGAGCGCGTTGCCGCCATCGGCTCCAGCTTCGGCTCGTTCTTCTCGGCCGCGATGATTTCCGCAGAGCCGGGATTCAAGGCGTGCGCAGTCACGGGCACTTGCTATGAGCCCGGCGGCCACGCGATTTTTGACGAGGCCTCGCCGACTTTCAAAAAGCGCTTCATGTTCATGGCTGGCGTACATGACGAGGCGGAATTCGAGACATTCCGCAAAACCATCGACTGGAAGGACTTTGCGCCCAAAATCAAAGTGCCGTTTCTGGTGCTCGGCGGCGAAAGCGATGAACTCTGCCCGCTGGCGCAAACCGAAGCTTTCATGCGCGCCCTTGGCGGCCCGAAACAGCTCGTCGTGTATCAGGATTCGCGCCACTCGCTGGGTGGAGCGGCGGTCGCCAATGGTCCGGAGCCGCGCATCATTCAGCAGGAATGGATTGGCAAGCGCCTCAAAGCCGCGCCAATGGCCAGCGAACGCTGGTTTGTCGAGGCCAGCGGGCGGGTGCAGAAGACGGCGCTGGGGTGATGCCAGTGCCGGCGGCAGGGCGGCGGGTGATCGCGGCAGCACCAGCTCGGACAGCGCAGGGGCTTATCTACAATTTTTAATTGTTATATGAATAATTTTCTGGATCGGTTATGTAGTTTACCGCCTCGCCGCGAGCCTGTACTCGAAGTCAGAGCCTGTACTCGAAGTCATGCCCCAAATCGTATCCGCCAACCGTCTTGCCGACGGAATTGTCGTGTTTCTCAATGGCCACACGTGGGTCGAACGGCTTGATGACGCGCAGGTGTTCGACGACATGAAGCAGGCGGCGTCCGGCCTCGCCATTGCGGAGAGCGCGGCGCGCGCCAATGAGATTGTTGAAATTACGCCGTTTGAAGTTCGGCAAACCGCGAGGGGACTCGAACCGACGCATTTGCGGGACAAGGTTCGCGCCGCTGGCCCGACCGTGCGGCGCGACCTCGGCAAGCAGGCCGGTTAGACCAGGCGCAAGGAAAGGCGCCTGGGTCGGCGAAGGAGACAGCAAATGTACCGTTACGATGAGTTCGACGCCGCTTTCGTCGCCGACCGCGTCGCGCAATTTCGCGATCAGGTGCAACGGCGCCTGTCCGGCGAAATCAATGAAGAGCAGTTCCGCATTCACCGGCTGATGAACGGGCTCTATCTGCAACTGCACGCCTATATGCTGCGTATCGCAATTCCCTACGGCACGTTGTCGTCAAAGCAGATGCGCAAGCTCGCCTTTATTGCGCGGCGCTACGACCGGGGTTACGGACATTTCACCACACGGCAGAATTTGCAGTTCAATTGGCCATCCCTGAAAGACACGCCGGACATTTTGCAAGCGCTGGCCGAAGTCGAAATGCACGCCATCCAGACCAGCGGCAACTGCATCCGCAACGTCACCGCCGACCACTTCGCAGGCGCCGCAGCCGATGAGGTGGACGACCCCCGCCCCTATGCGGAAATCCTGCGTCAGTGGTCCTCCATACATCCTGAATTCACGTTTCTGCCGCGCAAATTCAAGATTGCAGTGACGGGCGCCGACAAGGATCGCGCCGCTATACAGGTGCATGACATCGGCTTGCAGGTGGTGCGCAACCTGAATGGCGAAACCGGCTTCAAGGTATATGTGGGCGGCGGTCAGGGACGCACGCCGATGGTGGCGTTTCTGATCCGCGAGTTTCTGCCAGTCGAAGATTTGCTCGCCTACACAACGGCGATCGTGCGCGTTTACAATCTTGAGGGACGCCGCGACAACAAGTTCAAGGCTCGCATCAAAATTCTTGTGCACGAAAAAGGCGCAGACGCCATGCGCGCGGCGGTCGAGGCGGAGTTCGCAGCCATGGAGCGCGGCGCCTTGCAACTGCCCGAAGCGGAGACGCAGCGCATCGCCGCTTATTTTGCCGCGCCACAATTGAAGCCGCGCGCGGCCTCTTCCGATGCGCTCAACGAACGCAAAGCAAGAGACGCGGGTCTTGCGGCGTTCCTCAATACCAACGTCGCGGCTCACAAGGTCGCCGGCCACGCCATCGTAACCATCTCGCTGAAGGGTATCGGCGAAATTCCGGGCGACGCAACAGCCGACCAGATGGACGCGATCGCTGATCTGGCGGAGCGTTTCAGCGCTGACGAAATACGCGTTTCGCACGAGCAGAATCTGGTGTTGCCGCATGTGGCGCTCGACGACATTCCCGCCGTTTACGATGCGCTCGTCGAAATGAAACTTGCGACGTCGAACGCCGGCCTCATCTCCGACATCATCGCCTGCCCCGGCATGGATTACTGCTCGCTGGCGACGGCGCGCTCGATTCCCGTTGCGCAACGCATTTCGCAGCGTTTCGCGGATCCGCAACGCGCGCACGACATTGGCGCGTTGAAGCTGAAAATTTCCGGCTGCATCAATGCGTGCGGCCACCATCATGTCGGCCACATCGGCATTCTCGGCCTCGAGCGCAAAGGCGTCGAGACCTATCAGATCACGCTTGGCGGTTCGGCCGACGAGACCTGCGAGGTCGGCGATATCACCGGTCCTGGATTCTCCTACGAGGACGTTGTCGATGCGGTTGAAACGCTTGTCGATACTTACATTGGCTTGCGCACGGGCAGCGATGAGGATTTCCTTTCCGCCTACCGCCGCGTTGGCATGGCGCCTTTCAAAAAGGCGTTGTATGAGCGCAATGCGGGCGCGGAAATATAGCAGGTCTCGTACACATGGCGCTCTACCGGCACGGCACTTTTGTTGAAGACACCTGGCGCGCCATACAGGCCGGCGAGGCGGCGCCTGCCTCAGGCCATGTGGTATTTCCGCTGGACTGGTGGAAGGCCGAGCGTCAAGCCTTCGACGGCTCCAGCGTCGCGCTCGGCCTGCGGCTGGAGTCAGGCGCGAATATCGGGGAGGTCGCCGGGGATCTCCATCGTTTTGCAATGATTGCGCTGGTGTTCCCGAAGTTTGGCGATGGCCGCGCTTTTTCCATGGCCGCGATGTTGCGCGAGCGTTATGGCTTC
>JAYTTW010000017.1:0-12269 GCA_043744855.1 Hyphomicrobiales bacterium | reverse complement strand
TCTATCGCGAGCGTAACCTCATCGAAAGATTCTTCAACACAATCAAGAATTTTCGGGGTATCGCCACGCGTTACGAGAAGACCGCAAGGAACTTCCTCCCCGGTCTCCACTTGGTCTGCGCGCTCGTTTGGCTTAAATGACGACACGCCCTAGCCTTTCCTGGCCTTGGCGGCGAGCGCCCGAAGCGCCAGCACGCTCAGCCCCCTCGACGGGGTCACCATGGCTGCCGAAATTTTCACTGGCGCCACGCCGCACCCGGTAGAGAAGCGGATGCCGACTTCCTGCCCGGCCCGCCAGACGACCTCGGCTGGGCGTGCCATCGTCTCCCCGCGTATTCGAAGCCGGAACGTTTGGGGTATGATTGCCCCGAATCCGGCTTCCAACCTGGCGCCTGTCGGCGACATATCGCGAACGATAACCTTGGTGACACAGTCCGCGTCATCGAGGATCTGCCCGGCCTTGTTCACGGCCGCGCGATCACCAAGCCGTCGGCTTTCATCAATTATTGTCAAACGATAACCCGCGCCCCGTTTATTACCTCACACCTACCGGAAGAAGCTTAATTTATCACTGACATAGCAGAATACTTAAATCGCTTCCCACGCTGCTGGCCACGCACCCTGCTTGGCGGCAGAGTGCGACCTGGCGCCAGGAGGGTCGGCATTGACGCGAGTTTGGCGTGCAGGTGCGCGAAATTGCCGACGGCGCCCCGCTGATCGCCGAACCCGGACACATCAGCCCGTAAGCGAAAACTGCCGCTACCCCTGCTTTTCGGGCGTTGTGACCACCAGCCCGCTGAGCCCCGCACTGACCTTGACTTGGCAGGACAGCCGCGAGCCTTCGCGCACATCGAAGGCGAAATCGAGCATGTCTTCTTCCATTTGCACCGCTTTCGGCAACTTCGCGATCCACGCGTCGTCGACGTAAACGTGGCAGGTGGCGCAGGCGCACGCCCCGCCACATTCAGCCTCGATGCCGGGAATCGAATTGCGCAGGGCGGTCTCCATCACAGTCGAGCCGTCGTCCGCCTCGACGGTGCGAGACTTGCCGGAGAACTCGACGAAGGTGATGCTGGTCATGGAGAAGCTCACTGGAAACGCTGACCGCAATTTGCGGCGGCGCTCTCTTACCGGCTCCGGCAAGTTTTGGCGAGACCTTTAGCGCAAACGTTTGGCGCAGGCCCTTAGCGCTCTTGGAGCCACGCGGCGATCGCCCCGCGCGCCGCCTCCACCGCACGCTGCAAGGTTTCTGCGGCCGCCCGGATTTCGGCCTCCGGCGCGCTGGCGCAAACCGAATTTTCGTAGGTTTGGGCTGCGTGCGCGACCGCACATGCGCCGACCGCCCGCGCCGAACCTCGCAAGGTATGGGCGAGATCGTGCCGCAGCCGGCTGTCCGTGGCGACGCCGGTCGCGGCGATCTGCCGCATGATTTGCTCGGCCTGCCGCTCGAAGAGGCCCAAAAGTTCGATCTCGAGGTCGCGATCCCCGAGCGTCTGTCGCGACAAGTGGACCAGATCGATCGCCCGCTCCTCTGCCGCCGCAGGCTGGACGCCGCTCCCCATCGGCGCCTCCAGCGAGCGCATCATTGCAACCGACATGAACCTCTCCGCAAGACGGCATCGAACGCTCGCCTCACGCGACCCGCAGTTTTCCGCGCGCTGACAAGACGATATGGCCAGTTTCGCCAAAGGAGGTGAAGGCTGCGTTAACGACGTTTTCCGATAAGCCCAGCGTGCGGTTTCAATTCAGGCCGTCCTTCGATAGATTACGATTTGGTTAATATGCAATCCCCGCCATGAGGCCAGACTACGGCGCGGTGATTGTTCCGCATGCAGGCGGACGTGCAATACGAGGCGAACCGGATGGCGACGCAACCCAAAATCTCCGATCCCACAGACGCCGCACTGTCGGCGATAGAGGCGGCGCTGAACCTGGCGCCGGACACCAGCGTACCCGCCAGCCCGCCCGCCGAAGCGAGCAAACCAGCTGCAACCCAAACCCAAATTCGTCTGCCCGAGATCAAGCCCGGCGAACTCGACACCGCCCTGAAAAAAACCGTCTCAAAACCCGTCGTGGCGCCATCCTCCCAGCCCGCCAATGACGACCGCCGTTCGGTCGGGCAAATTCTGCAAGCCTTGCATTACAGACCGAGCCCGGCGCCGCTTTTCGCCGCCCTGCTCGCCTCGGTGGTCTGGTTGGGCCTGGCCGGCTTTTACGCCTTCAGCCGCATCAACGCCGGCGCCGTGGCTCGCGATGAAGTTGCCTTGCTGCTGCTGCTGGCGCTCGGCCCAGTGGTGTTTTTCTGGGTCACCGCATTGCTTGCCCGTCGCACCCGGGAAATGCGCCACACCGCCAACGCCATGACGGAAATGGCGCTGAAGCTCGCCGATCCCCAATCCTTTGCCTCCGATCAGGTTGTCACACTTTCCCAGGCGATCCGTCAGGAAGTAGCCTCCATGGGCGACGGCCTCGAACGGGCTTTGGCGCGCGCCAGCGAGTTGGAGACGGTGGTGCGCTCAGAAGTCGCCAACCTTGAACGCTCCTACACCGACAACGAGCGACGCATGCGCCAGCTCATCGACGAACTTTCCTCGGAGCGGGAAGCCATTCTGGGCAACGCCGACCGGGTGCGTCTGGCCATCACCGCAACGCAGGACTCTTTGTCGAAAGACCTTGAAGCCGCCAGCCAGCGCATCAGCAAGGATGTTGGCGAAGCCGGTCAGCGCGCCACCCGCGACCTCGACTCCAAGGGCGCCGAAATCGGCGCTGCTTTGGTGCGCTCGGGCGACGCCGTCGCCGCCCGCCTCGACCAGCACGGCGAAAACGCTGTCTCGCTGCTCAACGGCGCCGGCGAGAAAACCGCCAATAAACTCGCGGAAGTTTCAAATTCAACGGTCGAATCCATTTTGGCGCGCACCGCCGCTCTCGAGACCAGCATCCGCGACGCGCACCAGAAGTTGCTGGGCGACCTTGGTGTGCGCGCCGACAGCATCGATCATCGCCTGAAGGACGTTGGCGAGCGTATCGGAGAAACCATTGCCGAACACGGCGACACCCTGATTGGCCGCATCGCCGAGACCGGCGAGCGCATTCACGCCACCGTAACGACGCATGGGCAAGCGCTCGACCAAAGTCTCGCCAACACCGGCGCGCGCATCGGCAGCCTCGTTGCCGACCACGCCGGCGCCGCCCGCGACGCCATTGACGCCTCGCGTCTGGCGCTTGACGAGAGCAGCCTGAAGTTTTCCGCGTTATATGAGGAAAGCGCGCAAAAATTACAGGTTATTCATGCGACCTCGCATGAAAAACTGACGGCTAGCGGCGCCGCGCTGTCCGCCACCTTGTCGGGTCATATTGAAAACGCTCGCGAAGCGCATGCCCGGGCCAATGCGGATTTGACCGACACCGGAAATCAGATCTCGTCGCTGCTGACCGAGCGAACCGTGGCGTTCCACAACGCCGTGAAGCTGTCGCGTGACGAGATGGCGAATGCCGCCGACCGGATGCACGCCAGCCTCCTCGACCGCAATGACGCCATTCACGACAGTCTGCGACAGTCGCGCGAGCAGCTGGAGACCAGCGGCGCAGAAGTCGCTGCCCTGATCGACCAGCGCGTCGGCGCCATCCATGCCGCACACGACACGACGCGCGCTTCGCTGGCCGATACCACGGATCGTATCTCGAAGCTGCTCGCCGCCCGCACCGACTATTTCCATCAGGCGATGGCGCAATCCCGCGACGATATTCTGGCGGCTGGCGAAGGCGTTTCCGCCACCATCGCAGAACGCACGCAGGCATTTGCTGAAATCGCGGATCGTTCGCGAAGCGATTTCGCCGGGCTTGCCGATAGCGTCGGCGGCGTCATCGCGCAGCACGCGGATGCAGCACGCGACACCATGTCCGGCGCGCGCGACACGCTCAAAGCCGACCTCGACGAACATCACAGCGCCCTGTCAGACGCGCTCAACACGCACTCCAACCAGTTGCATCAGCATTTTGGCGATACAGCGCGCGAAGCCATCGAAGCCATCTCCATGCACGGCGAGCGCGTCTCCACGAACCTTTCGGAACGGTTGGGTCGCTTTGAGACGTCGATTGTGCAGCAAGGCGGCGAACTTTCCGATCGCGTTGCCGCTCACTCGGATCGCTTCACCGGTGACATCGGCGCGAAACTCAACGCTGTTGAAGCGGTGTTCAACTCGCACGGCAACGCTTTCAACGAGCGCCTCGCCGAGAACGCGCGTGCGACAGCGGACTTGATGGATGCCCAAATCGACGAGTTCGACAATCGCACCAAATCGCGCTCGCTCGCAGTTTCCGAGCAAATCCACACGCTGCTGCTGCGCATTGAGACTGGCCTCGACCAGCGCTCGGCCGCCCTCAGCGACACCCTGGCGCGCTCCGCCCAGCAGATCGCCAAGACCATCGGCGATGGCGTAAGCGATCTGCATGGCGCCCTCGATCCTGCGGCGGTCGATGCGACGCTTGGCGCCCGATTGGCCGAGATCGACCAAACCCTCGCGCTGCGCACCGACGCCATTCAGGACACCCTCGAGAACGCCGGCGCCCGGCTGGTCGAAACCCTCGCCAACCGTTCGCACGAGCTGCAACTCGCTCTTGAGACGGCTGGCAAGTACGTCAACCAGACCGTCAACGCCAGCGCCCGCCAATTGCACGACACGCTTGCCGACCGCTCGAAGGAATTGCACGACACGCTAAGCAATCGCGCGCAATTCCTGCACGAAACCTTGGCCGCAAGGTCGGGTGACCTGCACGAAGTCTTCGACACCAAGGGACCGCTGCTGGTCGATTTGCTCAGCCAGCGCGGCAGCGCCGTCGTCGAAGAGATTACCCGCATCGGCGAACAAATCAGCCTGCGCGGCGAGGCCATCGCTGACGAAATCAGCCGTCTCGCCGGGCATGTGGATGAACGCGGCGGCGCCGTGGCGGACCACATCGCGCGCGTCGGTGAGAACGTCACCGGTGAGATTGATCGGCGCGGCGACGCCATTGTTGGAAACTTCACGCAACAGCAGGCGCGGCTTACCCAGGCCATCGAAGAGTCCGGTCAGCGCCTGCGCGACACGGTCAGTGCGGAGGCGGCGAATTCCGTCCACCTGATGGTTGAAACCAACGAGAAGGTGGGCAACGACGTGGCCGACGTTCTGGATCGGCTCGGACACGCCAATGCCAATTTGCAGCACGTGCTCGACGGCGCCGCCATCAATCTCGGCGCCATCGACACTGCGCTGGCCGACCGCGTGCGCGACTTTCAGGCTGGCGTCGCCGCAATCACGACCCAGGTGGCGTCGCTGTCCCAGACCGCCGCCAACGCGGTCAAAGGCGTTTCGCACCTGCATGAAAATCTCGACGCGCACAATACGTCGCTGCTTGGCGCCGTAGGCGAACTCAACCGCACGCACGCCAGCTTCGATGCGTCGCTCGCCAACCGCAACGCCTCCATCGACGACACACTGGCGGCGCTCGAAGGCCGCGTCGAGCATTTCCAGCACAACATGGATGGCGTCGCCGCGCAGATCGACAAATCGTTCAAGGCCGCCGAAGCCCGCGCCGGCGACATCGGCTCGTTGCTGACGCAATCGACAAACGAGGTCGCCGGCCTCGTCGAAAAGCGTTTCGCCGATGTGCGCGACGCGACCAGTCAGGAGCGCGAACGCACCGCCGCAGCGCTTCGCGCCGCTTACGAGCAAGCCAGCGCCGAAATGAATGACATCTTCACTCAATCGACCGAGCGCTTCCACGAGACCAGCACTGAAATGCGCGCCATGACGGCCGACATCCAGCGCGAACTCGAAACGACGCGTCAGGAGTTGCGTCGCGGCGCTGTGGAACTGCCGCGCGAAACCGCTGAGCAGACGGCTGCGATGCGCCGCGTCATTGGCGAGCAGATGAAGGCGCTGAATGACTTGACCGACATCGTCGCCCGCACCGGCCGGCCCTACGACGTGGTTGAAGCCGTTTCGTCGCCACCTGCCGAAACCCGTCGCGTGGCGGAAATTACCCGCAGCGCGCCGCAGAACGCGCCAGAAAACTTTCAGCGTCCCGCGTCGCGTAACTTCCAGGAGGCGCCTGCGCCGTCGCGTAACTTCCAGGAGGGGTCCGCGCCGCAGCGTAACTTTCAAGAGGCGTCTGCGCCGTCGCGCAACTTTCAAGAGGCGTCCGCGCCCCAGCGTCGCCCGCTTCCTCCCGTCGCAAATCCGGGGGAACGCGGACCCCGCTGGCTATCTGATCTACTGGCCCGCGCGTCGCGCGATGACGATGCCTTGCCGCCCCCCCTGTCTCCGCCTGTTGCCGCTGCAGCGCCGGCGCCGGCACGTCGCGCGCCCCAGTCCGTCGACTCGATTTCAGCCGAAATCTCCCGCATGGTCGATCATGACGCCGCAGCCGACGCGTGGGAGGCCTACTACAAGGGCGAACGGCAGGCGTTCACGCGTCGCCTCTATACGCCGCAGGGTTTGCAGGCCTTCGACGAAATTCGGCGCCGCTTTGTCGCCGATGGCGATTTCCGTTCAACCGTCGAGCGCTACACGCAAGAGTTTGAGCGCATCCTCACCGATGTCGCTCGTGAAGATCGCGACGGAACGCGCCTACGCGCCTACCTGACGTCAGAATCCGGCAAGGTGTACAGCATGCTGGCGCACGCGTCGGGACGGTTCGAGTAGCCACAGCGCCGAAGCGCAGCGCCGCCCGTTTACATGCGCTGCGTCGTCCAGCCGACGATCTGCCGCAGTGCGCCGGCGAGCGCGGCATCGAGCGACAGCGCAGCTTCAGCGCCGCTGCCAGCACTTGCAAGAGCTTGGTTGGAAAAGGGTACACGGCTGCTGAAAATCTGCGCCGCGACGATGCGTCCGCTTTTCTCCGCCACAAGCTTTGTCGAAATTTCCACAACAGCTTCGCCGCCGCCAACATCTATTTCAAACCGGCGAATTTCTGAGCTTAGCGAGAAGTCGGCTTGAATACGGTTCTCGGGCCGCCCGACCGACTTTACCAGCCGCGCGTTTTCAAACGCCTGCACCATTCGTGTCTGCAATAATCGCGGCAGGCGCTCAACCCATTGCGCCCCGGCCAAAGTCGCGAGCGTATCGGGCGTCGGGCGCACAACGATGCGGTCGCCATCCGTCGGCGCTGTGGCTTGCGGCTCCGCGATGACCAGCAAACCGCGCGCTGCACCCGCGCCATAACCCCCGACAGGCGAGGAAAGATCGAAGCTTTGCAGGGCTGGGCTCGCGCTGCATCCCGACAGCGCCATACAAGCACCGACAAGCAGCCCGCGTCCAAAACGCCGCTGGTCCCGCTCCGGCGCCGGGCGACCTGCGCCGAACATCAGCGTCTTCAAGGCTTGCTCCGAAATGATCACTCGACCGACGCTTGCACGGCGCCGTGCGGGATGGAGAACCTTCAAACAACACGCGCCGCCAAAGCGCAAGCCTCGATTGGCGGGCAGCGCCGCTTATTTGGAATCCCAATATCGCTGCGCCCAATGCAACAGCGCAGCGCTCGACTTGCGCCGCCCGCGCCTTTATGACCCGTTGAGCCAGCCCGCTGGCGGGCCGGGACGACCGCGCAGCCATGGCAGAACCCAGCTTTTCAGCCGACGACGACGCCAGCGCGCTACACCTGCGCCTCGCCGGTCGCTGGCTGTTGAGCGAGCCGGCGCTGGAGACGTGCTCGGGTGAAATTATCAAAGCTGCGGCTTCCGCCACCGCCGTCAAGATTGAGCTTTCCGGCATCGAAGCGATGGATACTGCCGGCGCGTGGCTAATCGACCGCTGTCGCACCACTATCAACAATTCCGGCGGCAAGGCGCAATTTGAAGGGGCGCGCGCCGAGCACGCCACCCTGCTCGAGGAAGCCCATTTCCGGGATTTTGAGACGCCGCCGCCGACGCGCGGCTTTGCCCTGATCGACATGCTCGTCGACATCGGCGAGTCCATGACATTGGCGGCGCGCGATGTCGCCACCGGGGTGGCTTTCTTTGGCGAGATTATGGCCGGGCTGTTTCGGCTGGCGGTCAGGCCAGCGCGCTTTCGCCTGACCTCTCTGGTCTATCACATCGAAAGTTTCGGCTTTCGATCCATCCCCATCATCGCGTTGATCAACTTTCTCGTCGGTTGCATTGTCGCGCAGCAAGGCTTGTTTCAGCTGAAGCGCTTCGGCGCGGCGACTTTCGCCGTCGATCTCATCGGCATTCTTGTGCTGCGCGAGCTGGCGGTGTTGCTTACTTCGATCATGATCGCTGGCCGCTCGGGATCGGCCATTACCGCTGAACTCGGCTCCATGAAAATGCGCGAGGAAATCGACGCCCTGCGCGTCATGGGCCTTGACCCGGTTGAGGTGCTCGTGGTGCCACGCGTTCTGGCGCTGCTGATCTCGCTTCCGTTGCTGACCTTTCTGGCCGACATGTCGGCGATTTTCGGCGGCCTGCTGACGGTGTGGATGTACGGCGGCATCAGCCCCGAAATCTACATGGCGCGATTGCGCGACGCGATTGCGCTCAATACCTTTCTCGTCGGCATTATAAAAGCGCCGTTCATGGCGCTCGTCATCGCCATCGTCGCATCGCTGGAGGGCCTTTCCGTCCAGGGCTCGGCTGAATCACTTGGCCGACAGGTCACTCAATCCGTCGTGAAATCGATCTTCATGGTCATACTGGTCGATGGCATGTTCGCCATGTTTTTCGCCGCCATCGATTATTAGGAGACATCGCGCCAATGGCTGCGCCAACCCTCGCGCCTGAGCCTCAGCCAGCCCAACGACCCCTCGGCGGCCGCACCGGCGAGCCAGAAGTCGTCATAGCCGTGCGCAATCTCGACGTCGGCTTCGGCTCGAAAACCATCCTTGAAGGCCTCGACCTCGACGTCTATCGCGGCGAGGTGATGGGGTTTGTCGGCGGCTCGGGCACCGGCAAATCCGTCCTCACGCGCGCCATTCTGGGCCTGATAAAAAAGCGCGCCGGCTCAATTAAGGTTTTCGGCAAGGACGTCGCCAGTTTGCCGGCCAATGAATATCGCGCGCTCGAGCAACGCTGGGGCGTCCTGTTTCAGCACGGTGCGCTTTTTTCCGGGCTGACGGTTCGCCAGAACATACAAGTGCCGATGCGCGAATACCTCAAAATTTCCCCTGAATTGATGGATGAACTGGCGCTGCTCAAAACGGAAATGGTTGGCCTGCCCCGCGACGCCGCCGACAAATATCCCGCCGAACTGTCCGGCGGCATGATCAAACGAGCCGCGCTCGCCCGCGCCCTCTCGCTCGACCCGGAGATTCTTTTTCTGGACGAGCCGACTTCAGGCCTCGACCCCATCGGCGCAGCGGAGTTCGATGAACTCATCGCCACACTTCAAAAAACCCTCGGTCTTACGGTATTCATGGTCACCCATGATCTCGACAGCCTGTATTCCATTTGTGACCGGGTAGCAGCGTTGGCCGACCGGAAGGTGATTGCGGTCGGCAGTGTCGCGCAGTTGTTGGCGAACGACCATCCGTGGTTGAAATCTTATTTTCACGGCAAGCGGGCGCAGCGGATGCAGCCGCCGGACCGGGAGGCTGCGGCGCCACCCAACGCCGCACCCCAGCCTGGGGATCGCGCCGATCCGGCGGAGGATTTGCACAGGCCTCATGCCAGCCCTTGAATCCGCCGCAAATCATGGACTAATGGGCGCGTAGAGCATGATCCCGAAAAGGGAACGCCGGTTTTCGGAAAAGATCATGCTCAAGCAAAAACCTGGAGTGCGACGACGATTCGAAGAAGCGTCATCGCGCTCTAACAGGAGCAGGCCATGGAAACCCGGGCGCATTTTGCCCTTATCGGCGGCTTTACGCTGGCGGTCATCGCCGCAGCCTTCGGCTTTGTGTTTTGGTTCGCCAACAACGACAAAGGCTCGAAGCAAAAGAGCTACCGGGTGGTGTTTACCAGTTCCGTATCGGGCTTGTCTCGCGGCGCGCTGGTGTTGTTCAACGGTTTGAGAGTGGGCGAAGTCACCGCCATTGATCTCGCCGACGATCCGCGCATCGTTAACGCAATCATTGTCATCGATCAGCGCACGCCGGTAAAGAACGACACCAAAGCGCGGCTCGAATACCAGGGCCTCACAGGCGTCGCCTCGGTGGCGTTAACAGGTGGTTCGTCCGCTTCGCCGGAAGTCCAGAAGGGCGACGACGGCGCGCTGCCGACAATTTACGCCGAGCGATCCGATTTCCAGAACGTCCTCGAAACCTTGCAGAGCTTGTCGGGTAAAGTCGACAGCATCCTGGCGCGCGCCGACAGCATGCTGGCCGACAACGGTCCCTCCATCACCACAACTCTCAAAAACATCGAGACGTTTTCGGGCGGCCTCGCCGACAGTTCCGGAAACCTCAAGGAACTCGTGGCGAGCGTTACGGAGGTCGCGCGCGGGCTGAAGCCATTCGTTGACGCCCTGGATAAAAACGCCGGCAACATCGACGCAGCCCTCAAAGATACGCGCGAACTCGCTGCCAAGTTGTCGAAGGCCGCCGACAAGATTGATGGCGTCTTGACCAGCGCACAGGGCTTTCTCGGCAATGGCGAAAACAAAGGCGCGCTCGATGACATCAATGACGCCGCGCGCAACGTTTCCGCAACAGCGAAATCGTTTCGCAAGCTCGCCGATAACCTCGATGCTCGCACCAAGGGCCTGACGGCCGGACTGAACCGGGCGACGGGCCCGGTGTTGCGCCAGTACGATGCACTGGCGAGCGATGCCCGGCGCGCGCTCGACGAAGTCAACCGCACCGTTCAGTCACTTGAGAAAAATCCGCAGCAGTTGATATTCGGCGCCAAGCCTAAAGTGCCGGAATACTCCGCGCGCTAAAGCCGCTACTCCATCACGGCGGCGCGAAGGATGCACACCATCGCGGCGCGTGCGGTTTTCTTCGAGACATTGCGAATGACGTGCGGACGGTCGCCACGGTAACGCAGGGTGTCGCCAGCGTGCGCCGTCTCGATGACGCCGCCAATCTCTACCTCAAGTTCGCCGTCAAGCACCGAGAGGCACTCGACCGAACCGTGCAGATGCGGCTCGGAAGCCAGCACTCCGCCCGGCTCGGCCTCAAAATCGTACCATTGCAACCACTCGACGGTTTTGATCCAGCCGATGATCGACAGACGACACTTGCCGTCGTCGGAGATCAGAATGGGCGTCGCGTTGCGTGTCGATTTCTCGATGAAGGACTCATCCCGCGTGCCTTGCAAGACGCGCTCGATCGAAACATCCAGCGCTTGCGAAAGCCGCCAGATCGTCGCCAGTGTTGGATTGGTCTCGTTGCGCTCGATCTGGCTGATAATGGATTTGGCGACGCCAGACTGTTCGGAAAGTTCCGACAAAGACAGATTGTAGGCTTTGCGCAAGGTCTGCACGGCGCGGCCGAGTTGTCCCGACAGCGCGTGCGCGCCGGCCTCCATAACTTTGACCCGGTCTTTGCCTTCAACGCCCATCGTTTTGATATTCCCGCTAGTATCCACCATCGGAAGAAAGTGAGTCACTCAGTGACGCGCTTTCTGGAGATGATTAAGTGGATACTTCAACCAAACGACGTACCCGGAATCTTTAATTCCGGGTACTAGACGCCCTGATTAGCCCAACCCGTTTGGAATATCGAACGAAATCGTACTGGGGCTTAGCTCGCCCGAGCAGGTTTGCGTCGCCGCTCTCCGGCGATCAGCAGCACCCCGGCGCAGACCACGACGGCAGCGCCAATCAGCACATAAAACGACGGATATTCATTGAAGAACAGGATGCCGAGCGCGACGACCCAGAGCATCGAAACATATTCAAAGCTGGCAATAATCGACGCGTCAGCAAAGCTGTAAGCCTTTGTCATCAAGATTTGTCCGCCCCCGCCACACAGGCCCGCGACGCACATCATGGCGACGTCGCGCCAGCCTGGCGTCACCCAGACTTGCTGGCGCATGAAGCCAGCGAGGGGCGCTGCGTCCGGCCAGACGAACGCCACGCCGCACCACGCCAGACCCGCAAGGCTGGCCACCACCTGAAAATAAAAGACGATGGCGCCGGTATGCTCGGTGCGCGTCAACCGGCGCGTCTGGATCATCGCGATGGCGACAAAAAAAGCCGCGAGCAATCCGGTGATGACGCCGATGTAGGCGAAGGGGTTGCGCCCCCTGCCATCGCCGAGATGCTCAACCAACATGATCAGCACACCGAAAAATCCCAGCCCTACTGCGGCCGCTCGCGATGCGCCGATCCGCTCGCCCAGCAGGACAGACGA
>JAYTTW010000016.1:0-12277 GCA_043744855.1 Hyphomicrobiales bacterium | reverse complement strand
GGCCAAACTCGGTTGAGTTGGCGCCAGCTATTCCCGCCAGCGAGCGCGCCGCCTCGATAACCGCCATCTGCATGCCAAAACAGATGCCGAAATACGGCACCCGCCTTTCGCGGGCAAAACGCGCCGCGTTGATCTTGCCTTCGGCGCCGCGTTGACCAAAACCACCTGGCACCAGAATGCCGTGCACGTGTTCAAGATGCGGCGCCGGATCGCCTTGCTCGAAAACCTCGCTCTCAATCCAGTCGAGATTCACCTTCACCCGATTGGCGAGGCCGCCGTGCGTCAACGCCTCCGTCAGAGATTTGTAGGCGTCTTTCAAGCCGGTGTATTTGCCGACAATGGCGATGGTCACTTCGCCCTCCGGATTGTGCGTGCGTTCGCTGACCGCCGTCCATCGGGTCATATCGGGCTTCGGCGCCGGCTCGATTCCGAACGCCGCCAGCACTTCGCGGTCAAGGCCCGCATCATGATAGGCGCGCGGCACGTCATAGATCGAGCCGACATCGCGCGCCTCGATGACGGCGCTTTCGCGAACGTTGCAGAACAGCCCGAGCTTGCGTTTTTCCTCACGCGGAATTTCGCGGTCGGTACGGCACAGCAGGATGTTGGGCGCGATGCCGATGGAGCGCAATTCCTTGACCGAGTGTTGCGTCGGCTTGGTTTTGAGTTCACCGGCGGTCGGGATGAACGGCAACAGGGTCAGATGCACATAGAGGGCGTGGTTGCGCGGCAGATCGTTGCCCAACTGGCGGATCGCCTCGAAGAATGGCAGCCCCTCGATGTCGCCGACCGTGCCGCCGATTTCGACCAGCACGAAATCGTAGCCCTCGTTGCCGTCGAGGACGAATTCCTTGATGTGGTTGGTGACGTGGGGAATGACCTGCACCGTGCCGCCGAGATAATCGCCGCGCCGCTCCTTGGCGATGATCTCCTGATAGATGCGACCGGTCGTGATGTTGTCCTGCCGGGTCGCCGGACGCCCGGTGAAGCGTTCGTAATGTCCGAGATCAAGATCGGTCTCGGCGCCGTCGTCGGTGACGAACACTTCACCGTGTTGCGTCGGGCTCATGGTGCCGGGATCGACGTTCAAATAGGGGTCGAGCTTGCGCAGCCGCACCGTATAGCCGCGCGCCTGCAAAAGCGCTCCGAGAGCGGCTGAGGCCAAACCCTTGCCGAGGGAGGAGACCACGCCGCCGGTGATGAAAATGAACCGCGCCATGGGGTTACAGACCTAACCAGGCGCCAGCGATTCGCCAACGCCAATTTCGCGCCCTGGGCGTCAGTCCACACCTGATTTGTGCAAACGGCTCTCCGCGAGCCTTACTGACGTGGCGGCTCCGGCGCGGTCGGCGCGGCCGGCACAACCGGGCTTGCAGGCGCCCCGCCCTTTTGCTGTTCGAGCTGTTTCAGCTGGTCGAGCAAGCTGCCAGCCGGCGCGCCCGGCGATCCCGGCGTCGACTGACCTGCCGGCGTCACGCCGTCAAAGATCGATTTGGGCTGCCGCCCCATGTTGGCGAGCACGGTCAGGGACAGGCTCGTCAGGAAGAATATCGCCGCCAGTACAGCGGTGGCGCGGGTCAGCGCGTTGGCCTGCCCTCGCCCGGTCATAAAACCGCCGCCGCCGCCCACTCCCAGCGCGCCGCCCTCCGAGCGTTGCAACAGAACAACGCCGACAAGCGCGACGACGACAATCAGGTGGATGGCGATGATGACGGTTTGCATGGTCGCGGCTCATACACCAATGGCGCCGGGTTGGGAACCCCGGCGAAAACAACCGGGGGACGTGTCTCACTGACGTTGCTGGTGTATCCGGGAGGCGGGCTCGCCCAACAGCCGCGCCAAGCCGCCGGTTTCAAGCGGCTATTTTCAGTTCTGCCCGCACCGTCGCATAGGCCCAGTCGATCCACGGCAGCAACGCCGCCACGTTCCCGGGTTCGACCGTCGCGCCGCACCAGATGCGTATGCCGGGAGGCGCGTCCTTATAGGCGCCGGCATCGAACGCCACACGCTCCGCCGCAAGTAAAGCGTTGACGCGGCCCGCAAAATCCGCGCGCGCCTGTGGACTCAGGGCGAGATAGGTGGGGTCCGCATAAACGAGGCACACGGAGGTCGGCGAGCGCGTCGCCGGATCGCGGGCAAGAAAATCGATCCACGGGGTACGCGCCACCCACGCCTCGATGTGCGCGAATGATTTTTGGGTGCGCGCCGCCATGGCGTTGGTGCCGCCAATGCTCTCGGCCCAGCGCAATGCCCCCAGAACATCCTCAATGCACAACATTGAGGGGGTATTGATGACTTCGGTTTCAAAAAACGCCAGATTCGGCACGCCCTTGTGAGCCAGGCGATACAATTTGGGGACCGGCCACGTCGGGATGTGACTTGATAGCCGCTCGATGGCGCGCGGGCTCATGATGATGGTGCCATGCTGCGGCTCGCTGCCGAGGACTTTTTGCCAAGAATAAGTCACGACATCGAGTTTGTGCCACGGCAGGTCCATTACAAACACCGCAGAGGTGGCGTCGCAGATGGTGAGACCTTGGCGGTCCCCCGGGATCCAGTCGGCGTCCTTCACCCGCACCCCGGAGGCGGTGCCGTTCCATGTGAAAACGCAGTCGTGCTTGGGGTTGTATTGTTTGAAGTCAGGCAGTTCGCCGTAAGCCGGCACAAACGCGCGGGCCCCCGGCGCCTTCAATTCCTCCACCGTATCGACGACCCAATCGAGACCAAAGGCCTCCCAGCCGAAGACATCGACGGGGCGCGCGCCAAGCAGCGACCACAACGCCATTTCGACGGCGCCCGTGTCGGAACCGGCGGTGATCCCGATGCGATAATCCCCAGGCAACCGGAGCAGTTTTCGCGTCCGTTCGTTGACTTCGGCTATCTTGAGCCGCGCTTCAGCGGAGCGATGCGAGCGACCGATGCAACTGCGATCAAAGGCTGCCGGGTCCCAGCCGGGATATTTGGCCGTCGGGCCGCAGGAAAAACGTGGATCGGCAGGCTTGATCTGCGGTTTGGCCGGAATCATGGACGCCTCGGAATAGTCTCGGGTGACGCTTATTTGACGTTGGCGCGACAGGCAATGCCCTGGAAACAGGCAGTATGCCAAATTATTGGTTAACGATTTTCTATCCCGGGGCGGCAAGGCCGTGTCAACCGACACGGACAGTCGCGAGGCTGGTCGCTGCAAAGCGACATCACTATCGCCATGCCTGACGAAGCCGCCGCCAACCAGCGCCTGGGAGCGCGGATCGACGACGCGCGCCGGATGTTGTCACGCGAAGGTCATCCGCTTCGCCAGCGCGATTGAGCCCGGAAATACGCGACGGCCTATGCTGCGCTTGGCGCTGGCAGGCTGAAAAAGGAATGCGTCACCAGCCAGGCGCGATGGCGACCCTTGCCAAGCATCGACAGGTGCGCCGAACCGCGCAACATGACGAACTGCTTCTCTTTGTTGGGCAGTTTGGTGAAGAACTCGATGAGCTCGGGCTCCGTCGAATTGCCGTCGTGCTCAGCCCGCATCATCAGGACCGGACACGAGATTTTGGTGGGGTCGACCAGTGGCAGATTGACGCCCATGTCGAGATACGTGCCGTTCGGCGCGCTGTCGCCAAGCGCCGCCTCATAGTCGGCCAGCGCGATCGCCACCGGCATGTCGAACGTCGAGGGATCGTCGCGTGAAAATATGTTGATGAAGCTTTGCCGGTCCATCGGTCGCGTCAGATTGGCGCGGTAGGTAGCGGCGGCGGCGCGCCGGCGCATGATTTCGGGCGCCCCCTCGCCGGTCCACGTGAAGGCGTCGAGAATGATCTTGTCCATGACCTCAGGATGTTTCATGGCAAACGCGCCGAGGCGGATCGCGCCCGAGGATTGTCCGCGCATGAAAATTTTCTTCGCGCCGGTTTCGCGCAGAACCACCGCCACTCCAGCTTCGAGATCGGCAACCCCCTGGAGGATGCCGGAATTCGTGCCGGTGTTACGGCTCGATTTGCCGTAGTTCTCATGATCCATCGTCCACACGTCGTAGCCAGCGCGCGCGAAGTAATCCATGACCGAATAGTCGGGATAACCCGGCACTTGCAAGTCGTAGCCGCCGCGTCCGGAAAACGACGACCCATGCACCAAAAACATGACCGGCTTTGATGCTGCATTGTTTTCAACGCGTTTGCGCCACATGTAGAGTTTTACTTCGCCCTTTTGCGCCCAGTACTCGCGGCCTGTTACGACGGCTGGCGAGGCGGTGATAAGCGCCTGCGCGCGGGCGCTGCCGGTCGCGCTTGCAGCGATGGCTCCAAGCGCGGCGGACTGGAGGAAGGTACGGCGTCGCAGCGTGTCGATCATGCTGACTTCCTCCGTTGGCGAGATTTAAATAGCCGCAGACTATTGGCTGGCGGATGCGTGGCCAACCTCATTATAGCCAGCGTAGAATGCAATCCCCGGGCATGCAACCAGACGGAAGCCTCACCTGTACGCGGCAGCGATGCCCAGGAAATCCACCGCTTTCAGGCTGGCGCCGCCGACGAGCGCCCCATCGACGTTGGCGACGCCCATCAGTTCCACGGCATTGGAAGGCTTTACCGAGCCACCGTACAGAAGACGCACGCCGCTCGCCCCGACACCCAACCGTCTTTCGAGACGCTGGCGGATAAATGCGTGAACTTCAGCCACATCGGCGAGGGTCGGTGTCAGCCCCGTGCCAATCGCCCACACCGGTTCATAGGCGACAACCAGCGTCGCCGCTGTTGCGCCGTCAGGAATCGAGCCGTCGAGCTGACCCCCCACCACCTCAAGCGTCTTGCCGGATTTTCGCTGGCTCTCTGTTTCCCCGCAACAAACGATGGCGACGAGACCCGCCCGCTGCGCCGCCCGCGCCTTGGCGCAAACCACAGCATCGCTTTCGTCATGATCGGCGCGGCGCTCGGAATGGCCTGTAATGACGTATTTCGCGCCGGCATCGGCGATCATCTCAGCCGAGAGATCGCCGGTATGGGGGCCGCTCTGGTTTGCGTGACAATCCTGCGCGCCAAGGCGGATCCGCGCCGCGCCCGGCAGCGCTGCGGCGACCGCCAACAGGGTCGCCGGCGGGCAAACAAGCAGTTCCACGCGGTCCGCCAGCGCGGCGTCATAACCCTCGGCCATCGCTGTAATTTCCGCCAACGCAGCGCGCCCGCCGTGCATTTTCCAGTTGCCAGCGACGAGCGGATGGGGGCGGCTTGCCATGAGCGTGTCTCCTGTTGATCGAAGGCGCCTAAGGCGTTTGCAGGCCAAGCGGCATTAACCGGCGGATTGGAAAGCCCTCTAGCATTGCGGCTTGCGCCTGCAAAGCTCGGCAGACTTCCCATGCCCACGCAATGCGTCTAAGGAGCGCTACGTCGGCGCTCGGGCGCGACAACGGAATCAACGGCGCATGTCATCCATTCATGTCCTCAACGGCCCCAACCTCAATCTTCTGGGCGACCGCGAGCCGGCCATTTACGGCACCCAGAGTCTCGACGAGATCGAGGCCCGCCTGCGCAAGATATCGGCCGGCCGGATTGGCGAACTGCGGTTCCGCCAGTCCAATCACGAGGGCGACCTGGTCACCTGGATTCAGGAAGCCGGCGCGGCCAACGCCGGTGTCATCCTCAATGCCGGCGCTTACACGCACACCTCCATCGCCCTGCGCGACGCCATCACCGGCAGCCGGGCGCGGGTGATTGAAGTGCACTTGTCGAACGTCCACGCGCGCGAAAGCTTTCGCCACCATTCGTTGATTTCGCCAGTTGTCGCTGGCGTCATTCTCGGCTTCGGCGCAAAATCCTACGAACTGGCTCTGCTGGCGTTGATGGCCGAGCCGGTGCAACAGCAGAAGTGACAGAGATGGCGAAGCAGAAATCACCCAGAGGCGCCGCGCGCCAGCCGGTTGCGGGCAAAGCTGCGAAAGCGCCGACGAATTCTGCTGCCGCGCTGGTCGAGCAACTCGCCGAAATCGCCAGGCGTCATGACCTTTCGGAAGTTGTCGTCGAACAGGCGGGAATCCATGTCCGCGTCGCCCGCCACATCGCCGTCGCCGCGCCGCAGGTGTTTGCCGCCCCGCTCGCCACGACCCCCGCGCCGGCATCCTCGACCTTGGTTGCGCCAGTCATCGCCGCGCCAGTCGCCGAGCATCCAGGTACGGTAAAATCGCCGATGGTTGGCACCGCATACCTGCGTCCCTCGCCGGACGCCAAGGCGTTTGTCGAAGTCGGCGCCACGGTGAAAGCCGGTGACAAGATATTGCTTGTGGAAGCGATGAAGACGTTTAACGAAATCGTCGCGCCGCGCGGCGGCGTTGTCATCGCCCTGCTGGTCGCCGACGGCCAGCCGGTTGAATACGGCGAAGCGTTGCTCATCATTGAATAGCGGCAACCGGGAAGCCACGGCATGTTCGACAAGATCCTGATCGCCAACCGCGGCGAGATCGCCCTGCGAATTCTGCGCGCCGCCAAGGAACTTGGCATCGCCACCGTCGCGGTGCATTCGACAGCCGACCGCGAGGCGATGCACGTCAAACTTGCCGATGAGACCGTCTGCATCGGCCCGCCGCCAGCGCGCGAAAGCTATCTGAACATCCCCGCCCTTCTTTCCGCCTGCGAGATCACCGGCGCTGACGCGCTGCATCCCGGCTATGGGTTCCTGTCAGAAAACGCCCGCTTCGCCGAAATTTGCGGCGAGCACAACATCACCTTCATCGGGCCAAAGCCCGAGCATATCCGTATCATGGGCGACAAGATCGAGGCGAAGCGGACAGCGCGACGACTGGGTATACCCTGCGTTCCCGGCTCCGATGGCGGCATTACCGATGATGATGAAGCCATGCGAGTGGCTCGCGACATCGGCTTTCCCGTCCTCGTCAAAGCCGCAGCTGGCGGCGGCGGCCGCGGCATGAAGGTGGCGCGCTCGGCCCAGGAACTCTCCCAAGCCCTGTCGATGGCGCGTACCGAGGCCAAAGCCGCTTTCGGCGACGACGCTGTTTATCTCGAAAAATATCTGGAAAAGCCTCGCCATATCGAGGTTCAGGTTTTGGGCGACGGTCGCGGCGCCGCCATTCATCTGGGCGAACGCGATTGTTCGCTGCAACGCCGCCATCAGAAAGTCATGGAGGAAAGCCCCTCCCCGGCGCTCAACGGCGAGCAGGGCGCCGGCATTGGCGAAACCGTGGCGCGCGCCATGCGCGAGTTGCAGTATCTCAGCGCCGGCACCGTTGAGTTCCTCTACGAGAACGGCGAGTTTTTCTTCATCGAAATGAACACGCGCATTCAGGTCGAACATCCCGTCACCGAGATGATCACCGGCATCGATCTCGTCAATGAGCAAATCCGCCTTGCCGCCGGCGCGCCGCTCTCGTTGCGGCAGGAAGACGTAAAATTTTCCGGCCACGCCATCGAGTGTCGCATCAACGCGGAAAACCCTGAGACCTTCCGGCCCTCGCCGGGAAAAATCACCTACTATCACCCGCCCGGCGGTCTTGGCGTGCGCGTCGATTCCGCTGTGTACCAGGGCTACAACATCCCGCCCAATTACGATTCGCTGGTGGGCAAACTCATCGTGCACGGACGCACGCGCACGGAAGCGATGTTGCGCCTGCGCCGGGCGCTCGACGAATTCATCGTCGATGGCATCGAGACGACATTGCCGCTGTTTCGCACGCTCGTCCAGAATGCCGACATCCAGAATGGCTCCTACGACATCCACTGGCTGGAAAAATTCCTGCAAGCCGGCGGCATGAAAGCCGACTGATTTTTACGGCGCTACGGGACTGTTCGCCATTCCGTTGGCGTCAAAAATTTCGCGCACTTTTCCGTCCCGCTTGCAGTCGTTGATGAAAGCGCTGGCTGCCGCGAGCAGTTCGGGCCGGCCGTGGGGCGTGGCGACAGCGGTTTTGGCGCCGAAGAATTGCCCGTCGAGCACGCGCGACCCCGGCAGCGCCGCAGCCAGGCTTGTCAGCCCATCGCGGCTCATGGCGAAGGCGTCGATTTCGCCAGCCCGCATTTTGGCGACGATCTCGTCGATGCCCGCGAAGCCGTGCACCGGCGTCTGCTTCGCCCATTGGGCGCAGGCGCGCAAGGTCGTCGTGTCGGCGACGGCGGCGATGCGCACCCCGGCGCGGTCGACCTGCGCAAGGCTCGCGAACGGCGCGCCAGGGCGCACCAGAAACGTTGATTCCGCGATGTTGTAGACCGGGCCGAAATCTATTTTTCGGGCGCGTTCATCATCCATGGGAATGAACGTCACGTCCCATCGGCCGGCATTTGCCGCCGCCGTGATGGCGCTCGAATTGACGAACTCCACAAGCTCGAGCGGCGCGCCCAATCGGTGCGCCAGCGCCAGCCCGAGATCGACGCTGACGCCAAACGGTTTACCGGCGGCATCGCGCGACGCCCAAAAGGCGCCGGGCGCAGCGCTCACGGCGATGGCCAGGCGCAGACGGGCCTGCGGCAACAGGCGAGCGTTCAAATCGGCGTCCATGAAATCTCCGCTGCACCCCACGATCTGCAATAGCCTGTATCGCGGCAAGTTTGAATGACTTTCCCGAACCCGATCCGGCCGGTATTTTCTCCTGCAAAGCGAAATCGGCCTTGACGTTAATCGGCGCCATCCGCAAATTTACACCATGTCCGGCGCCATCGACCCCTATGAAATCACGCCGCAACTCCTGTTGCGCGCCTACTCCATCGGCATGTTCCCGATGGCCGAGGACGCCAATGACCCCACCCTGTTCTGGGTCGACCCGGAAATGCGCGGCGTTTTCCCGCTCGACGGGCTGGTGGTGTCGCGCAAGCTGGCGCGCCTTGTCCGCTGCGATCACTACGAGGTGGCTGTGGATCGCGATTTTGATGCGGTCATCGACGCCTGCGCCGGCAGCGGCAGGGAGGACCGGCCGCAGACCTGGATCAACGCCCGCATCCGTCGACTGTATCGCGACCTGTTTGATCGCGGCTTCGCCCATACCGTCGAGGTGTATGGCAGCAACGGCCTCGCCGGCGGTCTGTATGGGCTGGCGATGGGCTCCGCGTTTTTTGGCGAGAGCATGTTTCACCGCGAGAGCGACACCTCCAAGGTGGCGCTGGTGCATCTCGTCGGGCGCCTGCGCGCCGGCGGCTTCCGCTTGCTCGATGCGCAATACCTGACGCCACATCTGGCGTCCCTTGGCGCGATCGAAATTCCGCGCGACACCTACCATCAGAGGCTCGACGCGGCGATTGGCGAACCGGCTGACTTTTACGTCTGGAAACGTGGCGAGCCAGTCAGCGGAAGCCAGGCGCTGGCCTCGGCAATGGCGAAAATAACCTCACCCTAATACTACATATTTTCGTTTAACGGTATGATTCGGTGTATCAATCCCGTTGAAACGCCCGTTCGACGGCACGGTCCCTGGCATCGCCGGGATTGGCGAACGTTGGGAAAAAGCTTTGCGTGGGGGATCGCCGGGGTTGCTGTGCGGCAGCTACTGGCGGGCGAGTGTCGAACGGCGCGCCAAGCTGCTGGGCAGCCGAGGGCGCTCCATTGACCGCGGGCTTGCGAACCTCGCGTTTCTGCGCGGGCGCCACCCCCGGAGCCAGGCGCGCCGGTGTGTCCAGCACGTTTTCTTTGGGCAGCGAGGCGACTTCTTTGGTTACCGTATCGCCGCCTTTGCAGTCGGTCAGCCAGACGTCATAGACGGGATGTTCGATGCCGTTGAGACCGGGACTGGCGGCAAACATCCAGCCTGAAAATATCCGCTTGTTATCGTTGCTCACCTGGACTTCATCGACTTCGACGAAACCATCAGTCAGCGGCGCTTCGGTCGGCGGTCGCGTATTGCAGGCGCGCGGCGTCACCTGCAACGAGCCGAACTGAACGGTCTCGTCTTTCGCGACATCGAAATTGATGATGCGCCCGGTGATTTTGTCGAGGCCGGCGAAGACCGCAGTGGGGTGCGCGATCTTGTCGGCCAGCGCGGCGCCGGCGCCAGTCACGAGCCAGCCTGCCGCAGCCAGCAACAAAGCCGGGAATCGGGCATGCGGGATTCGGTTACGGGAAAATGCGGGCATGGCTTGCCGATACCACATTTGCCTTGCGCCTTCAAAATCCACGCGGCGCGCCTTCAAATTTACGCGGCGCGCCTGCAAAATTTACGCGGCGCGCCTGCAAAATTTATGCGAGAGCGACGACCGCCATTGCCCACACCCGCCTTATCGCCGGCAATTCCGGCCAAAAGATGAGCGTTCGCGCCGCCGCCCCGATTGTTAAGCTTTGCCCGGCAGAGTTCCGCCACCGGCAATCAAGTGGAGCGCCAATGCGCTGGGCCAGTTTCGTTTACGTGGGATCCGCGTGTCTGTGCGCGTGCCTGTCCTTGACCGCTTGCGGCAACAAGGTCGAGGAGCCGCTGGATCCCGCGCCCGTCGCGCAATTGCAGGGCGCATGGCGCATGGTCAACCGCGCCAGCTCCTGCGAGACGCGCTATGCCGTGTTCAGCCCGCTCGGCGTCCACCGGCTTAATGCCGACGGCTCGCGCAAGCAGTACTTTGTCATTCGCAAGTTTCTGCTCGACGCCGGCAAATTCAACCTCGTCGTCGCCGGCCTGGCCGAACATCCAGCCGACGAATTCGAGATGCGCTTTACGCTTGGCGCCGGGCAAATCCGTCTGGTCGATCTGCGCGGCGCCGATGGCGCCAGCTGGCGCGACCCCCCGGCCAAGCTGGAGCCCGCCGTTCGCGCCTCAATGGCCAACTTCTTCGCCATCAATGAACAGCATTTTGCGATGGATCGTTGCGACGGCAATTAGCGCAGGCCGCAAAAATCCTACTTCCCCGGCGTCCACGCCTGATAATCGCCCGTCGCGGCGGGCCGCACGCCTTCCCGCAACGTCGAACCTGCCGGTCGCCATGCATCGGGCGTGCCCGTACGATTTTCAAGATGCGGTTTTTGCCAGTCACGCGGCGCGTAGGCTTCCAGGGTCGGCGGCGTGTCGACGGTGTGATGCAACCAGCCATACCAGCCCGGCGGGACAGCGGAGCCTTCCGCATATCCGGCAAAGATTACCCAGCGACGCTCAAAACCGAGGGCCGGATCAATGCGTCCGCCGCGGCCGCGATAATACGCGTTGCCGGCGTCGTCATGGCCAACAAGCTCGCCATGCCGCCATGTATGAAAGCGCGTGTTCAGCGTTTGGCCGTTCCACCATGTGAAGAACTGCGTAAGCCACTTGAGCACGGCGAGGTTTCCAGTTGAAAGCGCGCCGACTATGGCGACGGCGAAAGCCGGTGTCCAGCGTCGGTCGCTTTGCGTGTCGGTCGCTTGGCGGAGAGGTCGCGCCCTCGCGAGGCAACGATTCGCGGGTCGCCTCGATTTTCTGCCAGGCCGGGCCGGCCCGCCGGCCAAATCCGCTACGGTCACCTATTTCTGGTTGTTCTTTTGTAAACTCACCCGCACCACGCGTGAGAAAATGAGGTCTTTGTGGGCTCACCATCAAGAATTTTTTGGCGTTTCGGCACGGTCACGGCAACTGGCGCCAAAATGGGCCTTGCCAAATAAGGCGACCCGTCAGACACTTCGCCTTAATTTCCCAGCCAAATCGTCAATTTGTCGCGATGTTACTATATTTTGTGTTTCGGACTCGTCGCCACACAACACCTTGACGAAAAACCCCGTTGGCGCCAAGATATCTTTCTTGGAAAGCAGAGGCCGAGGGATCAGCGCAACACGAAATGCGCGGCCTCAGGACGTGTGAATTCAGGGGAAAATCTGGCGGGCACAGGGCCGTTCAGCGGCGGGTGCGCTAGGATGATGGGCGCTCAAGGGGAAGTTTGAAATGCGGATCGAACGTCGTCACACCAAATCCGGTCAGTCGCCCTATTCGGCGATCGAATTCCGCAAGGCCAAAAGTGAAATCCGCAATCCCGACGGGTCCGTGGTTTTCCTCCAGGATAACATTGATGTTCCCGCCAACTGGAGTCAGGTGGCCGCCGATGTCATCGCGCAAAAATACTTCCGCAAAGCCGGCGTCCCCGCCAGACTGAAGAAGGTCGAGGAAAACGATGTGCCGTCTTTCCTGTGGCGTTCGGTGGCCGACCGCGCGGCGCTGGAAGCGTTGCCCAAGGCGGAGCGTTACGGCTCCGAGCGCTCGTCAACCGACGTGTTTGACCGGCTGGCGGGAACCTGGACCTACTGGGGCTGGAAAGGCAAATATTTCGACAGCGAGGAGGACGCTCACGCCTTCCACGACGAGATGCGCTATATGCTCGCTGCGCAGATGGCGGCGCCCAACTCGCCGCAATGG
>JAYTTW010000015.1:0-12306 GCA_043744855.1 Hyphomicrobiales bacterium | reverse complement strand
CGGCGAGGAAGAGCCCGACGAAGGTCAGGTTTCCGTCGAGCGCGGCGTCACGATCGGTTACTTCAGTCAGGATGTCGGCGACATGGCCGGCCGCAGCGCCGTGGCTGAGGTGATGGACGGCGCCGGTCCGGTCAGCGAAGTCGCGGCTGCGCTGCGCGGCCTTGAAGCCGCCATGGTTGACCCGGCGCGGGCCGACGACATGGACGCGATCATCGAACACTACGGCGAGGCGCAGGCCCGTTACGAAGAACTCGACGGCTATGCGCTGGAAGGGCGTGCGCGGGAGGTGCTGGCCGGCCTTTCGTTCACACAGGAAATGATGGACGGCGACGTCGGCGGGCTCTCTGGCGGTTGGAAAATGCGCGTCGCGCTGGCGCGCATTTTGTTGATGCGGCCCGACGCCATGCTGCTCGACGAGCCGAGCAATCATCTCGACATTGAAAGCCTGATCTGGCTGGAACAGTTTTTGCGCGGTTACGACGGCGCGCTGCTGATGACGTCGCATGATCGGGAATTCATGAACCGCATCGTCACGAAAATCATCGAGATCGACGCCGGATCCTTGACGGCCTACTCCGGCGATTACGAATTCTACGAGCAGCAGCGGCTGCTCAACGAAAGGCAGCAGCAGGCCCAGTTCGAGCGCCAGCAGGCGATGCTGGCGAAAGAAATCAAGTTTATCGAGCGCTTCAAGGCGCGCGCCTCGCATGCATCGCAGGTGCAGAGCCGTGTCAAAAAGCTCGACAAGATCGAGCGCGTCGAGCCGCCCCGGCGGCGGGTGAGCGTGCGGTTCGAGTTTCCCTCGGCGCCGCGCTCGGGCGAAGATGTGGCGAGCCTTAAGGCGGTGAGCAAAGGTTATGGCGCCCGGCCCATCTACGAAGCGCTCGACTTCCAGATACGCCGCCGCGAGCGGTGGTGCGTCATGGGCGTCAATGGCGCCGGCAAATCGACGCTGTTGAAACTGATCGCCGGCGCAACAATACCTGATGGCGGCGATGTGAGCCTCGGGTCGAGCGTCAAGATGGGCTACTTCGCCCAGCACGCGATGGAATTGCTCGATGGCGATCAAAGCGTATTTGAATCGCTGGTGTCGGCGTTTCCGCAAGCCGGCCAAGGCTCGTTGCGGGCGCTGGCGGGCTGCTTTGGTTTTTCCGGCGACGACATTGAAAAGAAGTGCCGCGTGCTTTCGGGCGGCGAGAAGGCCCGGCTGGTGATGGCGCAGATGCTCTATGATCCGCCGAATTTTCTGGTGCTCGACGAGCCGACCAACCACCTTGACCTCGTGACCAAGGAAATGCTGATCGCCGCGCTGGCGCAATACGAAGGCGCCATGCTGTTCGTCTCGCATGACCGGCATTTTCTGGCGGCTTTGTCGAACCGCGTTCTCGAAGTAACACCAGAAGGTGTTGAGAAATTCGGTGGCGGTTACACCGAATATGTGGCGCGCACCGGGCGCGAGGCGCCGGGCTTGCGAAGTTGAGGCCACCTGACGCTGGCCAGATGTCATCGCCTTGTCGCGCCGATGTGCATGCAATGGTTTGGGCACGGCCGCGAGTTTCACGCGTCGTCTGGCGATCATTCGCCATGGCGACCGCGCGCGCGTAACATCGGCAGCCGCCAAGAATGACGCAACGGCAGCAACGAAGGACATGGTCCATGGTCGAGTTTACGTCGGGCCAGGGCCTTCGCGCAGATGCGCTTGAACCCATCAACGCGCTGATCGATTCGCTGAGCGGCCCGGTAATGCTGGTCGATAGCCTGCCACGGGTGGTGCGCGCCAATGCGCCGGCGCGGGAGATTTTCCTAGGCCTGCGCGACGGCGATGCGCTGGCGTTCGCCATTCGCGCGCCGAATGTGCTCGATTCGGTCGCGGCGGTCCTCGCCGGCGGCGAGCGGCAATCCGTCATCTGGCGGGAACGCTCGCCAGTGGAACGGCTGTTCGAAATCGCCATCTCGCCGTTTGCGCTCGGCCCACGCCATTTCGCCGTACTCGAACTGCTCGACGTGACAGAGGCCCGACGCGTCGAGCAGATGCGCGTCAACTTTATCGCCAACGCCAGCCACGAGTTGCGCACGCCGCTGACGACGTTGCTGGGTTTCATCGAAACCCTGCAGGGGCCAGCGCGTCACGATGAGGCGGCGCGCGACAAATTTCTGCAGATCATGGGTGAACAATCCAGGCGCATGGCGCGGCTTGTCGATGATCTGCTGTCGCTGTCGCGCATCGAACTCAGCGAACACCTGAAGCCGCAATCGACGGTAAACCTTGCCCCGGTGGTTCGCCGCATTGTCGATGCGCTGGAACCGCTTGCCCGCGAGGCGGGAGTCGCTGTGGAGGTGCATGCGCCGGACATGGCTGAAATTCATGGCGAGGCGGACGAGTTGGCGCGGCTCGTCGAAAATCTGGTGGAAAACGCCATCAAGTATTCCGCCGACGGCGGGCGGGAGCCGCGGGTGATCGTCAGCATCGAAAGCACGCCCAATGGCACACAACTATGTGTGCGCGACAATGGACCTGGCATCGCGGCGGAGCATCTGCCGCGTCTTACCGAGCGGTTTTATCGCGTCGATGCGCCAAAAAGCCGGGCGCGTGGAGGCACCGGCCTCGGGCTGGCGATCGTCAAACACATTGTCGCACGGCATCGAGGCCGGTTGCAGATCGACAGTCAGCCCGGCCAAGGATCAATGTTTTTGACGCACTTTCCAAAAACGTGAAATAGCATTTCTATTTCATAGACTTACATTGTCACTTAAATGTCATGGAAATGTCTTACGACGGCAGCGTTGGGTGGTTAGACACAGCGTTGCACGGCGAGCGCTATCGGCCTGCGCCGTAGTTGTTCGCAAATCGTGAAAGGATGTTGCATGACAATCAAATCAGTTTTCGGCGCGGCTCTTGTGTCGGCCATTGCCGCCATGACGAGCCCGGTCCTTCAGGCTGCAGAAATCACCGGCGCCGGGGCCACGTTTCCGTTTCCGGTTTATTCGAAATGGGCTGACGCCTACAAGAAAGAGACCGGCGATTCATTGAATTACCAGTCCATCGGCTCGGGCGCCGGCATCAAGCAAATCCAGTCCAAGACGGTGACGTTCGGCGCGACCGACATGCCGCTGACCGCTGAAGCGCTGACCAAGGACGGCATGGTGCAATGGCCGATGGTGATGGGCGCCATTGTGCCGATCGTCAACCTGGAAGGCGTCAAGCCCGGCGAACTCATCATCGATGGGCCGACGCTCGCCAACATCTATCTCGGCAATATCAAGAAGTGGGACGACGCGGCGCTGACGAAGCTGAACCCGAACGTCAAATTGCCGGGTGCAGCCATCACTGTCGTGCGTCGTTCAGACGGTTCGGGCACCTCGTTCAACTTCACTGATTACCTTTCCAAGGTGAGCGCCGACTGGAAGTCAAAAGTCGGTTCCGGCACGGCGCCAGAGTGGCCTGCCGGCGTCGGCGCCAAGGGCAATGAAGGCGTTGCCGGCAACGTCGCGCAGACCAAAAACTCGATTGGTTTCGTCGAATACGCCTACGCCAAGCAAAGCAAGCTGACCTACACGGCGCTGGTCAACAAAGCTGGCAAGACCGTGCGTCCGGACAGCGCAGCGTTCCAGGCCGCCGCCGCCAACGCGGACTGGGCGCACGCGCCGGGGTTCTACCAGATATTGACCGATCAGCCGGGCGACGCTTCCTGGCCGATCACCGCTGCGACGTTCATCCTGATGTACAAGGAACCTGCCGACAAAGCGGCTGCCGCCGCAGCGTTGAAGTTCTTCGGCTGGTCGTTCGACAAGGGCGGCAAAATGGCGGAAGAGCTTGACTACGTGCCGATGCCGACCAGCGTCGTCGCCCTGATCAAGACGATGTGGGAAAAAGACGTCAAGTCCAAGTAAATAACCGGGGAGAGGCGCAAACCTCTCCCCCATTTTTCGCAGTGTGCGTTACATGTTGAAACAAGATTGAATCGTGCGGGGCGATTGTGAGCGACTTGGTGATGTCGGGCGTTGCGGTTGAAAATGTCGAGGATGTAAGCCGGGCGCGGGCGCTCGCCGCCTTTCGCCGCGATGATTTGCTTTTTTTCTGGATTACCCGAATTGCAGCACTCGCCGTACTCGGCCTGCTCGCCGGCATCCTCCTGACGCTCATTGTCGGCGCCTGGCCCGCCATGCAGACCTTCGGCTGGCAGTTTTTGTGGACGCAACGGTGGGCGCCGCAACTCCAGCCAACCCCGGTGCTGGGCGCGCTCGGCCCACTCTACGGCACCGTGCTGACATCCTTCATCGCGATGTTGATCGCCGTTCCGATTGGCCTCGGCATCGCGATATTCCTGACCGAACTTTGCCCGCAACCGTTGCGCCAACCCATCGCCATGGCGATTGAGCTGCTGGCCGGTGTGCCGTCCATTATCTACGGCATGTGGGGCTTCTTCGTTCTCGGCCCGTTTCTGGCCGAAACGTTCCAGCCGGCGTTGATCTCGCTGTTTGAATACGTGCCGGTTCTCAATCACGTTTTCGAGGGACCGCCGAGCAATCTCAGCCTCTTCAACGCGGCCTTGGTGCTCGCCATCATGGTCCTGCCTTTTATTACAGCGATCGCCCGCGACGTTTTCACCAGCGTGCCACCGATGTTGAAAGAATCCGCCTACGGACTTGGCTGTACAACCTGGGAAGTCATGCGCAACGTGGTGATCCCCTACGCCCGGGTCGGCGTTATCGGCGGCGTCATGCTGGCGCTCGGTCGCGCGCTCGGCGAAACAATGGCGGTGACATTCATCATCGGCAACTCGTTCCGCATTTCGAGTTCGTTGTTTGCGCCGGGAACGACGATTTCCGCCGCCATCGCAAGCGAGTTCGCGGAGAGTTCAGGGTTGCATCAGTCGGCGCTCATCCTGCTCGGCCTGATCCTGTTCACATTGACTTTGATCGTGCTCGCCTGCGCCCGCGTGATGCTTGCCCGCGTCGCCCGAAAGGCGGGAACATGAGCCCCACATCGCGCTATGCGGGACGCCGTCGCAAAGACGTTATCATCACCGGGCTTTGCTATGCCTCGACAACACTGGGCGTCGTCTGGCTCGCCCTCATTCTGTCGACGCTATTGTGGAACGGCGTCACCGGGCTGAGTTTCGCAATCTTTACGCAGACGACGCCGCCGCCAGGTTCTGAAGAGGGCGGTCTCGCCAACGCGATTGTCGGCTCGCTGATGATGGCCGGCATTGGCGTCGCACTCGGCGCGCCGATCGGTATGTTTGCAGCCACATGGCTGGCGGAATATGGCAAACATGACAAGATCAGCGATGTTATCCGCTTCATCAACGATATCCTGTTGAGCGCGCCATCGATTATCATCGGCCTGTTTGTTTACGGCGCGATTGTTGTCCCGATGGGCGGATTTTCCGGGTTCGCAGGAGCGCTGGCGCTGACGGTTATCGCCATTCCCATCGTTGTGCGCACGACGGAGGACATGCTCAATCTCGTGCCGACACCGTTGCGCGAGGCGGCTTGCGCGCTGGGCATGCCGCGTTCGATGATGATCCGCCGCATCGCCTACAAGGCGGCGCGCGCTGGCATCGTCACTGGCATCCTGCTGGCGGCGGCGCGCGTGGCGGGCGAGACCGCGCCGTTGTTGTTCACCTCGCTGAGCAACCAATTCTGGAATCTCGACCTGCGCACGCCGATGGCGAACCTGCCGGTCACCATCAACAACTTCGTACAGAGCCCCTACGCCTACTGGAAGCAGCTGGCATGGAGCGGCGCGCTGCTCATCACTCTGGCGGTGCTGGCGCTCAACATAGGGGCGCGCGTTCTCGGCGCGGAAAGGAGCAAATCGTGAATGAGTTATCGCCTGCCATCGCAGCCAAGGCGGCCACAAACTCCAAACTGCCGGTCAAGATCGACATCCGGAATCTCGATTTCTACTACGGCCAGTCGCGGGCGCTGAAATCCATCACTGCGTCGCTGTTCGCCAACAAGGTGACGGCGTTTATCGGCCCGTCGGGGTGCGGTAAATCGACCTTGCTTCGCGTAATGAACCGTATTTTCCAGCTTTATCCCAATCAACGCGCCGAGGGCGAGGTGATTCTCGACGGCGAAAACATTCTCGATCCGGGTGTGGATGTAAACTTGCTGCGCGCGCGTGTCGGCATGGTGTTCCAGAAGCCGACGCCGTTTCCGATGACCATCTACGACAACATCGCTTTCGGCATCAGGCTTTACGAAAGCCTGCCCAAGAGCGAAATGGATGCGCGCGTGGAGACCGCGCTGCGTAGTGCGGCGCTGTGGAATGAGGTAAAGGACAAGCTCGGCGCCAGCGGCATGTCCTTATCCGGCGGGCAGCAGCAGCGACTTTGCATCGCTCGCTCGGTGGCGATCAAGCCCGAGGTTATCCTGCTCGACGAGCCGTGCTCCGCGCTCGACCCGATTTCGACCGCCAAGATCGAAGAGTTGATTACCGAACTGAAAGAAAAATATACGATCATCATCGTCACGCACAACATGCAGCAGGCGGTGCGGGTATCCGAGTACACAGCGTTCATGTACCTCGGTGAGCTCGTGGAATTCGATGAGACGACGAATATTTTCATGCGGCCGAAGGTCAAGCAGACGCAGGATTACATTACCGGCCGTTTCGGCTGATTGCGATGACGACGCCGGCGACGCAAGCGCGTGGCAGGCGGCAAGGCAATCGTCCCTGACGAGTTATTGGAGCATCCGATGTCGCAGCATACAACCAAGGCTTTCGACGACGAGTTGGCGTCGGTCGGAAGCAAGATCGCCGAAATGGGCGGCATCGCCGAACAGATGCTCGCTGATTCGCTCGACGCGTTGATCCGTCTCGACGCTGACCTGGCGCGCGAAACCGTCGCGACGGATACGCGGCTCGACAGGTTGCAGCGGGAAATCGAGGAACGCGTCGTCGTGACGATAGCCCGGCGCCAGCCCGTCGCCGTGGATTTGCGCGCGCTGCTGGCCTGCATCCACATCGCCACGGATCTCGAGCGCATTGGCGACATGGCGAAAAATATCGCCAAACGCTCCATCCAGGTTGCTGACGACCCGCGCGTGCCGCGCGCTGTGTTGGGGCTGAAGCGGATGGGTGAAATCGTTTCGACACAATTGAAGGACGTGCTTGACGCCTACGCGCGGCTCGATCTTGAGCGCGCCGACGCAGTGTGGCGGAGCGATGCTGAAGTTGATGCGCTCGACGATCTGCTGTTCCGCGATCTCCTGACTTTCATGATGGAGGATCCGCGCAATATATCGTTTTGCACGCACTTGATGTTTTGCGCCAAAAACATCGAACGGATTGGCGATCACGCAACCAACATCGCCGAGACCGTGCATTATATCGTGACGGGGGAGCCCATGCCAATGGACCGACCCAAAGGCGGCATGCTGCCAGTCGCCGCAACCCATTCCTGAGCCGGCTTTCGAAACGGGGTCACTTGATGAACGACATGCGATCCATCGCCTCACCCGCCAAGAGCGCAAATCAGGCGCCGCGCGTGATGATCGTCGAGGACGAACCCGCCATCGCTCTCATGCTCGCCTACAATCTCGAGGCGGCGGGCTTCAGTGTCGAACGAATCGAACGTGGCGACGAGGCGGAACTGCGGCTTGGCGAAGAGCCGCCGGATCTGCTGCTGCTTGACTGGATGTTGCCAGGCGTTTCCGGCCTCGAGATCTGCCGCCGCCTGCGGGCGCGCGAGGCGACCCGGACGCTGCCAATCATCATGCTGACGGCGCGCGGCGAGGAGAAAGAGCGCATCCGCGGTTTGGCGCTGGGCGCTGATGATTACGTCGTCAAGCCGTTCTCGGTGCCCGAAGTGGTGGCGCGTGTGCAGGCGTTGCTGCGGCGCGCCAGCCCCGAGCGCATGGCCAACCGCCTCATGCACGGGGATATTGAACTTGATCGCGAAACGCGCCGGGTGTTTCGCGCCGGCCGGGAAATTCATCTCGGCCCGACGGAATTCCGACTGCTTGAATTCCTGATGGAAAAGCCTGGCCGCGTCTATTCGCGTGCGCAGCTGCTGGATTCGGTCTGGGGCATGGCGGCGGAAATCGACGAGCGGACGGTCGACGTGCACGTTGGCCGGTTGCGGAAAGCCATCACGCGCAGCCGCCAGACCGACCCGCTGCGCACGGTTCGCGGCTCGGGCTATTCGTTCGACGAAACGTTCGGACGCCGATGATCGCCTTGCTGCGATCTTGAGACCGGGACCATCGCCGCAAACTGGCTGTCGTCCCCTGCGACTTGCTGCAATTTGACTTCCCTGCTACAGCAGCCGCGCTGGAATGCTACGGTTTTCCGGCAAAAAACCGTTTTCTGTCGCCGGTTCCGCCGGCCTTCCCTTACCGGTTTCGACGCGGCGTTGGTCGCGCGGGCTGGCAAGTGTGGGGACGCTGCAAAATGCAGCGCCTGCCAGCGGCAGAAAACCCCGTCAACTCAAACCCGCCGGCGCGAGCCCCAAGGGGCCCATCAGGAGATTCAATGTCCGTTTCGCAAAACAGCCTCACGCCGTCGCGTGAGGATTTCGCCGCATTGCTTACCGAGAGTTACGGCGAGAACGAGGCCTTCGAAGGAACCGTCGTCAAAGGCACCGTCGTCGGCATCGAAAAAGACATGGCCGTTATTGACATCGGCCTGAAGGTCGAAGGCCGCGTCGCCCTCAAGGAGTTCGCCGGGCCGGGTCGCGATCAGCCACTCAAGGTCGGCGACATCGTCGAGGTGTACCTGGAGCGCGTCGAAAATGCTTTGGGCGAGGCGGTCATCTCGCGCGACAAGGCGCGTCGCGAGGAGAGCTGGGTCAAGCTCGAAAGGGCCTTCGAGGCCAAGGAAAAGGTTGACGGGGTCATTTTCAACCAGGTCAAGGGCGGCTTCACGGTGGACCTCGACGGCGCCGTGGCGTTTCTGCCGCGCTCGCAGGTCGATATTCGCCCGGTGCGCGACGTAACGCCGCTGATGAATGTTACACAACCCTTCGAAATCCTGAAAATGGATCGCCGCCGCGGCAACATTGTCGTGTCCCGCCGCACCGTGCTCGAGGAGAGCCGCGCCGAGCAACGTCACGAGATCGTCGCCAACCTCGAGGAAGGCCAGGTCATCGATGGCGTCGTCAAGAACATCACCGACTACGGCGCGTTCGTTGATCTCGGTGGTATTGACGGTCTGTTGCACGTCACGGACGTGGCGTGGCGCCGCGTCAACCATCCTTCCGAAGTGCTGAGCATCGGCCAGACGGTGAAGGTCAAGATCATCAAGATCAATCACGAAACGCATCGCATCTCGCTTGGCATGAAGCAGTTGCTGGACGATCCGTGGCAGGGCATCGAGGCGAAGTACCCGTTGCACGCCCGCCTGCACGGCCGCGTCACCAACATCACCGACTACGGCGCATTCGTCGAACTGGAACCCGGCATCGAAGGCCTCATCCATGTCTCCGAGATGTCGTGGACGAAAAAGAACGTACACCCCGGCAAGATCGTTGCGACATCGCAAGAGGTTGACGTGCAGGTGCTTGAGGTCGACCAGTCGAAGCGGCGCATTTCGCTCGGCCTCAAACAGACCCTGCAAAATCCGTGGGAAGCCTTCGCCGAGAAGCACACGGTCGGCTCCATCGTTGAAGGCGAAGTCAAGAACAAGACGGAATTTGGCTTGTTCATCGGCCTCGACGGGGATGTCGACGGCATGGTGCATCTCTCAGACCTCGACTGGAAGCGTCCAGGCGAGCAGGCCATCGAGGACTACAAGAAGGGCGACATGGTGAAGGCGCAGGTTCTCGACGTCGATGTCGAGAAAGAACGCATTTCACTTGGCGTCAAGCAACTCGGCGCCGACCCGTTCGGCGGCAAGGTCGAGGGCGAATCCGACATGCGCAAGGGCTCGGTCGTCACCTGTGAAATTGTTGAGGTCAAGGAAGGCGGTCTTGAGGTCAAGATCACCGGCACGGATCTCACGGCCTTCATCAAGCGCAACGAACTGGCGCGCGACCGCGGCGACCAGCGCACCGAAAGGTTTGCGGTGGGCGAAAAGTTCGATGCGCGCATCACCCTGTTCGACCGCAAGGCGCGCAAGGTTTCGGTCTCCATCAAGGCGCTGGAAGTCGCCGAGGAGAAGGAAGCCATCGCACAATACGGCTCGGCTGATTCGGGCGCCTCGCTTGGCGACATTCTCGGCGCCGCCCTGAAGGCCAAGGCGAAACCCAAGTCCGGCGAATAACCTCGCCTCATGTGATAACCTAACGCCCGCGTCTTCCCGGCGCGGGCGTTTGCAATTGTAGCCAGACAAATTGTAGCGAAACGAAATTTAGCCAGACAAATTGCACCAAAGCATCGCGTCATGCGTTCGTGTAATGTGCGGCGCGCCCGTGGGCAGCCACGCTGGAGGTTTTTCAAATGTCGTACTACGACCTCAACGCACCTTATCTCGCCGAACGGCGCCGGCTCCGACGTCGGCTCACCTACTGGCGGGCGCTCGCGGCGCTCTTCGCCATACTCGCCATTGCACTCCTCGCGTGGCGCGCCGGCGGCTTCAGCGCTTCCCGCGAACATATCGCCCGCGTGGCGATTTCCGGCGTCATCACCGGCAGCGACGCGACCGTGCGGGTGTTGGGGGACATCGAACGCTCCAACGCAAAGGCCGTGTTGCTGACCATCGAAAGTCCGGGTGGCACGACGGCTGGCGCGGAACGTCTATACGGGGCCATCCGCAAGCTCAATTCGCGAAAGCCGGTTGTCGCCGTGGTCCGCGGCATGGCGGCCTCGGGCGGCTACATCGCCGCCATTGCTGCTGATCGTGTCTATGCGCAGCAGACATCGCTCATTGGCTCGATCGGAGTGCTCGTGCAGATTCCCAACGTTGGCAAGCTTCTCGATCATGTTGGCGTCGAGGTCGAAGAAGTGAAGTCGTCGCCCTTGAAGGCAGCCCCCAACGGCCTCGGTCCGACAAGCCCGGAGGCGCGGGCGGCCCTGCAGGCGATCATCGCCGATTCCTACGCGTGGTTTCGGGACCTCGTTAAAGAGCGGCGCGGCATGAGCGATGCGGAACTTCAGATAGTCGCGGACGGTCGGGTGTTCACCGGGCGCCAGGCGGCGCCGCTGAAACTCATCGACGGCATCGGCGACGAGCGTCAGGCGATCGAGTGGCTGGAGGCGGAGCGCGGCGTCGCCAAGGGCTTGCGGGTGCTGGACTGGGCGCCGCGAACTTCACGCGGTCTGGGCGGGTTCAGCTTTGCCGCAAATGTCGCGAGTTGGCTGGGATTTGAGGGTATTGCCAGGGGTTTGGCGCAAGCCCAGTCCGCCAGCGAGCGCAGTTCGCTTGACGGGCTGGTGGCAATTTGGCAATCAGGAGTGATTGAGTGACAATTATTTAAAGTCGCCTCTATTTTGAGATAATTGTTTTGCGCGGCGAGGAACGGCCATGATCAAGTCCGAACTAGTCGAAAGGATTGCCGAACGTTTCCCGCATCTGTATATGCGCGACGTCGAAAAGATCGTGAATGCCATCCTCGAGGAAATCACCAGCGCCCTGGAAGATGGGGGAAGGGTCGAACTACGGGGGTTTGGCTCGTTTTCCGTCAAGCAACGCGATCCCCGGGAGGGCCGCAATCCCCGAACCGGAGAGCAGGTATCGGTGGTTGGCAAGCGCGTGCCCTTCTTCAAGACCGGCAAAGAAATGCGCAAGCGACTGAACGAAAATCATAAGGCCTGACCCTGCCGCTGGCCTGCGGCAGGTTCGAAAGGGTTTGAATCTTCCCGGCCCCGGCTTTACCGGAATGGAGGCCGGCAGGTCTCGAGCCCCGGTCGTGCATCGGATTCTATTATGAAAACTTTTTTCAAATGGTTGCTCGCTGTGCCGGTTGCGATCGTGCTTGGATTGTTCGCCCTGTTCAACCGGCAGAGCGTGCCGGTGGTGCTGGACCCGTTCGGTACCGATATTGGCGGCTTGCGCTTCGAAGCTCCGTTGTTTTTCGTCATGCTGGTGTGCCTGGCCCTGGGGCTGATCGTCGGCGGCTTTATCGTTTGGTTGGGTCAGGGGAAGCACCGCCGCGCCGCCCGGGCCGCCCGCGCGGAAACGCTGCGCGTCGCCGCTGAAAACGAGAGTTTGCGGGCGCACGTCGCGGCTGTCCTGCCGGCCCTCGCGCCGCCAGTCCGCAACGCCGCCTGACAGGGTAGGCCGGGATTGCAGGGTGAAACTGCTTAAGCCTTGTCGAGGAGACGCAGCGCCTTGCCTGCACCCATTGTAAAAATTTGCGGCCTCTACACCCCTGCGGCTCTTGAGGCTGCGCTCGCCGCGCGGGCCGATATGGTTGG
>JAYTTW010000014.1:0-12333 GCA_043744855.1 Hyphomicrobiales bacterium | reverse complement strand
GGTTTCGCCGCGTTCTGGCTCACGAATGGGGTCGTCTCGCCCCGGTGGAAGCAAAATGAACAAAGCTGTTCCCTGGAGCATCAAAGGCGTCGATTTCGACGCTCGCGCCGCCGCAGTGGAGGCGGCCCGACGCTCCGGAATGTCACTCGGCGAGTGGCTGAACAGCATCATTGCAGATCAGGCGACCGAGCTCGGCGTCTCCGTCGATGATTTCGACGAATCAGATCGGCTGGAGGCGGTGACGGCGCGTCTGGCGCAGATGTCGCAATCGCCGCGCGGCCGTGGCGCGCGTCGCGATGACGAGGCGGACGCTGAAGTTTTTTCGGCGCGTCGGCGCAGCCAGTCGGCGCCTGTGCGTTCGGCTCGCATGGAACGCTTCGAAACAGAAGACGCCGACGACGAAACGCCTGCGCCGCGTCGCGGCCGTCGCCAGCGTGTTGCGTTGGCCGACCCGGATTTTGCGCTGGATGAAGCCATTCATCGCTTTGAGCATCGCGCCCGCACATCCAATGATCGCACCGCCACCGCGCTTTCAAGAGTTGCGCGCCGCCTCGAAGAGATCGAAACGCGCCTCGCCGAGCCGCCGCGCGAGGAGACCCCGCCTCCCGCGCCACGTGCCGTTCGTCAAGGCGCTCGTCGCTTCGATCCGGGCAGCCATGATCCGCGCAACCATGATCCGCGCAACCATGGCGACGCGGCTTCGCCTCAAGATGACGAGCCCGCGCCGGATGTTCTCGCCAACATCGAAGCGCGTCTGGACGCCTTGTCGCGTCGCAAGGACGACAGTGCAGCTCATTCGCTCAAGTCTCTGGAACTCAAAATCGCCGAGATGGCGGCTTCGCTCGCTGCAAAACCCGCGCGGGGAACGGAAACCATCAGCGATGTGAGCCGCCTCGAAAGCAAGATCAATCGCATTCTCGAAGGAATTGAGACGGCCCCCGAAGCGACGCAAGTGAGGCAAGCCGTCGGCGGCGGCGTCCCACCGCGCAACTTTGCCCGCAGCCCATCCGCGCCGAAATTGCAGGCGGTGCCGCGCGCTTCGCTTGGCGACGCCATCGAACAAATCACCCGCCGGCAGCGGGCGCTTGAATCGGCCTCTGGCGCGCGGCCCTTGAACGCTGCGTCCCCTGTCGCTGAGCCGGTCGCCCGTGCGCCATCCACGCCAGCGGAGTTTCGCGGTCCGGATATCAACGTCATCCACAAAGACATTTCCATTCTCACCCAAGCCCTCGAGGAAACCCGCCGCGAGTTCCGCGCCCGCGCGCAAACAGCGGCGAAACCCGCAGCGCCTGAAATCAACGGCGTTGAACAATTGCGTCGTGAAATGGCGGACATGACGAAGGGCATGCGCGATCTGGCTCCGCGCGACCGCGTTTCCGCCATCGAGCAGGCGATTCAGGATCTGGGTTCGCGCATCGATGCGTCGCGTCAGGTCGGCGTGCATGAAACCATTCTGCGCCCCATCGAGCAGCTCGCGAGCGACGTGAAAAGCGCGCTCGCCGCGTCGAATTCGAGTGAACAAATCGCTGCGATGGAAAAAGAAATCCACGCCTTGTCCGAAAAGGTCGACGGCGTTCGCGGTCCGGGACTCGATACAAAAGCGTTGCGCGAGATTCATGCGCAAACCCAGGAAATGCGCGAGTTGCTCAATCGCGCCATTGCGCGTCCGCAACCCACCGAAATCATCGAAAGCCAGATCGCCGGATTGAGCGCGCAGGTGGAGCGGCTTTCCCACGAGGGCGCTTCCGCATCCCCCGATCCAGGCGTCATGCGCGGCATTGGCGAGATTCGCGATCAGCTGAATAATTTTGGCGCGATCGAGCGCAAGATCGAAACGCTCGGCCGCAAAATCGACGACGCCGTTTCGCAGTCAAACGCCATCGAACAGTTTGATGAACTGGCGCAGCGGATCGACCGCATCCAGCATTCTGTCGCCTCGCAAACGCCGTTGACGGCGCCGTTCGCGCCGCTCGACACCGGCCCACTCGAAACCATGATGGCGGATTTGGCGCGCAAGCTGGACCGTCCCGTCCCGCAAGCAACCGACACGCGCCGTCTGGAGGAGATGGTGCGCGGTCTGGGGGACCGGTTGTCGCTGGCCGGCGCGCCAAAGCCCGACCTCAATCTCATCGAATCCTTGCAAACCCAGATCAGCCGTCTCGGCGACAAGGTTGACGCCGCCGGAAAGTCGCGCGGCGACGAAGTCGCGATCACCAAGCTGCATGAGGAGATGGCGCGGCTCGCCGACCGTTTCGAGGCTGGTGCGGCGCCGGTGGATTCAAAATTCGCCGAGACGTTGCAGCAGCAAATTGGCCGGTTGGCCGAACGGCTCGACAAGGGCGACGCCAGCGCTCACGTCCTCACTTCGCTGGAATCGACCATCACCGATCTGTTCCACCGCATCGAGGATTTGCGCGCCCATACTGCCGACATTGCGCAAAACGCCGCGCGAACGGCGGCCCGCGAAGCCGTCGTTGAAAGCTTGCGCGAGCAGCCGCAACGCGGCGCTGGCGGGGACGCGACCTTCAGCCGCGAACTGGCCGACATCCGCTCCACCCAGGACGACGCCGACCGGCGTACGCACCAGACCCTTACTGCGGTCCACGAGACGCTCGAAAAAGTCGTCGACCGGCTCGCGGTACTGGAGGATGACCTGGCCGAGGTGCGGCCAGAGCCTCTGGCGTCGGGCGCGGCCCCCGTCTTTGTCCGCCACAACGGCGCGGCGTCAACGAGCCCGCCGCGCGCGCCCGATGTGACGCCACCGAAAGCCGCCGGCGCCCATGCGGATTTCGCCGACGCCAGCGCTGAGGAACTCATCGAGCCGGGCGCCGGCGCGCCGCTGGGACGACGCAACGCCGTCGCGCCGCAGCCGGAACCACGGCGCGATGGCGAAGCGCCGCTCCAGTCAAGCTTCATTGCGGCGGCCCGCCGCGCCGCGCAGGCGGCGTCGGAGTCCTCGCCCCAGCGACGCTCGCCGGCCTCCCGGCTGCCCAAGCCCGCTGACGCCGATGCGGCTGTCGGGGAGGCAGCGTCGGCGGGCGCAATGGCCCGCCTGCGCGGCATGGTTGTCGCGCGCAAGCGGCTCATGCTGATCGCTGTCATGGGCGTCGTCGCCATTGCCGCAACGCTGCAAATCAAACGTTTCCTTACGCCCTCCCGCACGGAAGTCGTCGAAATCAACAGCCCGAAGACGGCGCAGCGGTTGGCATCGGGCATCCCGCGCCCCACTGCTGCAACGGCGGTCGCGAGCCCCGAGTCCGCCGCCGAGAGCCGCGCCACCAGCGTTGCATCGGCCACACCCGAAAACACGCCGCAGCGCACCGATCCAACTCCGGTAGGCTCGATTCCTGTGCGTAAGGACATTGCCGCGCCGACGCAAGCCGCGTCGCTGAACATCGCCGCGGCCAGTGGCGATGGCGCGGCGCAATTCGAACTTGGCGTGCGGTATGCGGAAGGCCGCAGCGTCGCTCGCGATTCGAAGCTGGCGGTTGAATGGTTCGAAAAAGCCGCGCAGAAAAATTTGCCGCCCGCCCAATACCGTCTCGGCTCGCACTACGAGCGCGGCATGGGGGTGGAGCGCAATCTGGAACGGGCGCGTCAGCTTTACGTTCTCGCAGCGGAAGCGGGCAACATTCGCGCCATGCACAATCTTGCTGTGCTGTCGGCCGAAGGCGTCGATGGCAAGCCTGACTATTCGACCGCCGCGTCGTGGTTCCGCAAGGCCGCCGACTATGGCGTCCGCGACAGCCAGTACAACCTCGCCATCCTCTATGCACGCGGCATGGGCGTTGAACAAAACCTGCAGATGTCGTGGGCCTGGTTCAGCCTGGCGATGGCGCAGGGCGATGCAGACGCCGCCAAAAAGCGCGAGGACATCGCCGCGCGTCTCGACCAGAAGACGTTGGCAGGCGCCAAGGCCCTGGTCGCCGCCTTCAAGCCGCGTCAAGCGCTGAAATCGGCCAATGAAGTCGCGGCCCCGGCTGGCGGCTGGGATCCCGCGCCGGCGCAGGCGATCCAGCGCTCATCCTCCGCAATTGTGGCCCCATTCCCGGCCCCGTTACAGGCCCCTGCGGCGCGTGCGCACCCCAAGGCGAAAATCACCGCTTTGTAATCTTTTTTGCCTTTCGTCGGGCGGTCAATCCGGATACCCACAAGCGGCGCGCACAGGTATTTGCTGCGCTAACAGGTATTTGCGGCGCTAACCTGTCGGCGCACGCCTGCCGAAACCGGATTGCCCCACGGTGCAAATCTACCTGCCCATAGCCGAACTGCCCGTCGAAATCCTGCTGTTGCTTGGCATGGGTGTTGCGGTCGGCTTTATATCCGGCATCTTCGGCGTGGGCGGCGGCTTCCTGATGACGCCTCTGCTGATTTTCATCGGCATTCCGCCGGCGGTCGCAGTCGCCTCGCAAACCGCGCAAATCACCGCGACATCCACCGTGTCGGCGCTTTTCTATTGGCGCCGAAAAGCGCTCGACCTCAAAATGGGCGTTCTTCTGCTGTCCGGCGGTCTCGTTGGCACGCTTCTCGGCGTGCTGTTTTTCAACTCGTTACGCCGCGCTGGCCAACTCGAAACCTTCATCACCTTTTCCTACATCATCCTGCTCGGCACGACCGGATCGCTGATGCTGGCGGAAAGCATCACCACGGCGCTCGCCGCACGCGCCGGCAAGGTCGTTCGGCGTCGCCGCGCCGGCGCGCACCGCTGGTACGAGGGATTGCCGCTCAAAATGCGCTTCCAGCGCTCCGGGCTCTACATCAGCATCCTGCCGTTGTTGGCGTTGTCGATCTTCATTGGTTTCGCCGGCGCTGTGCTGGGCATCGGCGGTGGCTTCATCCTTGTGCCGGCGATGATCTATGTATTCCGCGTGCCGACAGTGCTGGTGGCGGGCACGAGCCAGTTTCAAATCCTTTTCTCCATGATCGCCGCCACCTTTCTGCACGCCCTGACCAACCAGTCCGTCGACATTGTGTTATCGACAATCCTTATTGTCGGCGGCGTCTTTGGCGCCCAGTTTGGGGCGCGCATGGGCGCCAGTCTGCGGGCGGAAACGTTCCGCTTCCTGCTCGCGTTGCTGGTGCTGGCTGTCGCTCTGCGCATCGCCGAAGACCTGGTGCGCAAGCCTGACGAGGTCTACTCCGCCAGTCCCACGGAGACGGCGCGATGAGGGCGGCAGGGAGGGCGGCGAGGGCGCTCGGTGCGCTGGTCTCCTGCATGGCGCTGCCGGCTTCAGCCGAAGATCTGGTAATGTCGCTCGGCGCTGACCGCATCGCCATTCGCTCGAATTTCACCGGCGCTGCGGTCTCTGTTGTCGGCGTTATCGGGCGCGACGCCAACACGGTGCCGCGCGCCGCCGATTACGACGTCGTCATCACCGTGCGCGGGCCGCGTGGCGCCGTCACTGTGTGGCGCAAGCAAAAGTGGGGCCTTTTCTGGCTCAATCTCGAGCAGGCGAAATTCATCGCGGTGCCGTCGTTCATCTCGGTGCTTTCCAACCGGCCGCTCGATTTGATCGTCAACGAAGGCCTGCGCACGAAGCAGCGCATCGGCATTGAATCGCAAATACCGGAACAGGGCGCGAATCGTGGCGACGAAAACGGCCAGTTCCGCCGTGCGCTCGAACGACTGCGTGGCCAAACCGGTCTGTTCCTGTCCAAAGAGCGCGCGGTTCGCTTTATCACGCCCAACGTTGTGCAGGCCCGGATCGAAATTCCCGGTCGCGCGCCGCTGGGCGAATACAACGTCGATCTCGCGTTGTTTGCCGATGGCGCCTTGCTGGCGCGGCAGCAGGGCAGTTTTCAGGTCATCAAGGCGGGGGCTGAGCAGGCGTTCTCGATTGCTGCGCGCGACGCCAGCTTCCTCTACGCGATTGTCGCAACCTTGCTGGCGCTGTTCTTCGGGTGGCTCGCCAACGCCATCTTCCGCCGCGACTAGAGCGCGATGACGCTTCTTCGAATCGTCGTCGCACTCCAGATTTTTGATTGAGCATGATCTTTTCCGAAAACCGGCGTCCACTTTTCGGGATCATGCTCTAAAAAATCCGGCGGCTCGCTTCAATCGCCCAGACAGCGCGATTTTGGCACGGCGAAAACCCGCGTCCGACCGAGCGCATGCGCCGTGACGCAGCGTGCGCCGAACAACGACGCGAACGCCACATCGTGGATGTTTAGCCCGCCCGCATACGCGCCGAAAGCTGGCAACACACAACGATCACCATCGCTGGCGAAGCAACGCCGCCGCACGGTTCCCATGCTGGCGCGCACCCGCGCCACCGGGTGCAGATGCCCGGCGATTTCGCCTGGTGCTGCGCCGCTGACGGGCTCGTGGCGCAGCACCAGGCCGCCAATCCGCAGTTCTGCCATGGCGACGCCCTCCAGTACTACCGGCGGCTCGCTGTCGTGGTTGCCGGCAATCCACACCCACTCGCGGCCGGCTTGCAGGGCGCGCAATCCGTCGCGATCCGCCGCTGTGAGGCGGGCGCTGCCGCCGTTGTCGTGAAAAGAGTCGCCCAGCGCGACGACACAGCGAGGCGCGTACCGAGCCACCAAAGCCGCGAGGCGGGCCAGCGTCGCCGCCGTGTCGTAGGGCGGCAAGTAAACCCGCCGACCCGCGTAGGCTGAACCCTTTTCGAGATGCAGATCGGCGACGATGAGCGTGCGCGACGCCTCATGCAACAGCGCGCCTGCCGCATCCGCGTGCAATGCTTGCCCGCTAACGACGATGTAGTCGCCGCCAAGAGCAGGAGCGTCTTGCGTAGGTTGCGAAAACGTCGCCTGCATTCGCTTATCCACCTGCCGCCTCATTGACGAGCGTTGCCGCCGCCTCCGCGAGAATCGCGTCTTGCGCCTCGCCATAAACCGGCTCGCGACCAATTTCCAGAAGAACCGGCACGGCGAGCGGCGATACGCGCTCCAGCGCCTTGTGGATAATCTTGCCGCGCACTCTTTGCAGCATGGCCGCGAGGCGCGCCAGATCGAGCAAGCCGGTCATCGCGTCGTCGCGCGCCGCGCGCAGCAAGATGTGGTCAGGCTCGTGGCGACGCAGCACGTCGTAAACGAGATCGGTGGAGATGGTCACCTGACGACCGGTTTTCTCCTTGCCGGGAAAGCGTCGCTCGATCAGTCCCGAAATGATCGCGCAGTTGCGAAACGTGCGCTTCATCAAAGCCGATTCCTGCAACCATTCCTCAAGATCGTCGCCCAGCATGTCCTCGTCAAAGAGTTGCGCGACGTCAGGTTCGCCACGCCCCAGCCGCGACCCGATGTCACCAAGCATCCACACCGCCAGCGCATATTCGTTGGCGACAAAGCCTTGTGGCTTGAGGCCGTAGCGTTCCAGCCGGCGCGTCAAAAGCATGCCAAGCGTTTGATGCGCCAGCCGCCCCTCAAACGGGTAGGCGACGAGATAGAATTTGCCACCGCGCGCAAATGTTTCGACGAGCAGCCGGTCGAACGGCGGCACTGTCGATTTGGCTTGCTGAAGCCGCAACCAGTTGGCGACCTGTTCGGGCAGTTCGTTCCAGGCTTTGGGCGTCGACAACAGTTTGCGCACGCGCTCGGCCAGATAGGTCGAGAGTGGAAACTTGCCGCCGGCGTAAGACGGCACTTTGGGCGCGTCGGAGTGGGCCCGCGCCACGTGCGCCTCGTTCTCAACGATGCCAACCAGCGACAGCACCTCGCCGCCAAACAGGAATGTGTCGCCAGGCGACAGCATTTCCAGAAAATATTCTTCAATCTCGCCAAGCACACGGCCACCGCTCGTGACGCGGCCCGTGTAGGGCGCCGTGCGTGCGCCGGTTCCGGTCGCGAGTTTTGCCGGATAGTACAACATCCCACCGCCTCTGGACGCGGCGCCGCCGCTTCGACCGGCGCCGCGCACCAGCCGCACGCGCAGCATTTCCGACTCGACGATTGTGCCGACGTTCATGCGATAGGCTTGTGCCACGCGCGGATGGGCAATGCGCCACAAGCCATCCTGACGCCGTTTGATCTTGGCGAAGCGATCATAAGTCTGCAGCGCGTAGCCGCCGTTGGCGACAAAGCGCAACGCGTCGTCAAAGGTTTCGCGCGGCACGCCCGCATACACGTCGGCGCTCACGACTTCCGCGTAAAGCGCCTCCGCGTCGAGCGGCGCCGCACAGGCCATGCCAAGAATATGCTGGCACAAAACGTCAAGCGCGCCGCTTCTTGCGGGCGGCGCATCCTGCGCGCCGACGCGTGCCGCATCGATGGCGGCGCGGCATTCCAGCGCCTCGAAACGGTTGGCCGGCACCAGCAGCGCGCGCGAGCTTTCGTCGAGCTGGTGATTGGCGCGACCGATGCGTTGCGTCAACCGACTGGCGCCTTTCGGCGCGCCGACGTTGATGACGAGATCGACATCGCCCCAGTCGATGCCAAGATCGAGCGTCGACGTACACACAACCGCCTTCAACTGACCCGCCGCCATCGCCGCCTCGACGCGGCGACGTTGCCCGGCGTCGAGCGAGCCGTGATGCAGCGCAATCGCGAGACTGTCGTCGTTGACCCGCCACAACTGCTGGAAAATCGCCTCCGCTTGCGCCCGCGTGTTGACGAAAACCAGCGTCATCCTCGCCGCGCGGATGCGCTCATAGATTTCTGCGATGGCGTGGGCGCCGCCATGCCCGGCCCACGGCAGACGTTCACGCGTATCCAGCATGTCGAGCACCGCTGGCGCGCCCGCCGGCGCCTGCACCAATACAGCCATTCGGGCCGGTGCATCGGGCTTTTGCGCCACCAGCCACCGTTGCAACTCGTCCGGCGCGCGCACCGTCGCAGAGAGGCCGACGAACGTCGCCTGTGGCGCAATTGTCCGCAACCGCGCCAGGTCGAGCGCCAGCAGATCGCCGCGCTTCGACACGACGACTGCGTGCAGTTCGTCGAGCACCACCCGCTGCAGGGTTGCAAATAGAGTGAACGCGTCCGGGCTCGCCAAAAGCAGCGCGAGTTGCTCTGGCGTCGTCAGCAACACGTCCGGAGGATGGCGTCTCTGGCGCTGCCGTTTAGAGGCGGAGGTGTCGCCCGTGCGCGTCTCGATGCGCAGCGGCAACTGCATTTCTGCGACGGGCTTTTCGAGGTTGCGTTCGACATCAACCGCCAGCGCCTTCAATGGCGAAATGTAGAGCGTGTGCAGACCGCCGCGTGTCTTGCGGCCTCTTTGCGAGAGCTCCACAAGCGTCGGCAGGAAACCGGCCAGCGTTTTGCCGGCTCCGGTCGGCGCAATCAGCAACGCGCTTTCACCGCGTTGTGCGTGCGCCAGCAACGCCAACTGGTGCGGGCGGGCTTGCCAGCCGCGCGCCGCAAACCACTCGCGGAATTGTGCGGGGAGGGGGTTCGTTCGCGTCATCGCCACGCTCGGAGTCTAGCGCGCGACGACGCTTCTTCGAATCGTCGTCGCACTCCAAGTTTTTGATGGAGCATGATTGTTTCCGAAAACCGGGGTCCACTTTTCGGGGTCATGCTCTAGCGACGCGCCAGACAACACACCAGTCCCGGCACATCGGCGCCCGCCTCCCGCCGCGTCGATTGCGGCTCGATCAGCGTCACCGCGAAACCATGGGCGCAGCCAAGTTCACGCAGATGTGATTCATGGTGGGAGTAACGCAAATCGTCGCCAAGCTTCCATGGCGCAAGGTCGCTGCGTTGGCTGGTGAAGGCGAAGCATCCACCGGTCGCGCAGGCGCGCGCCGCCGCAGCAAACACTGGTTGGAGGTCGCCGATGTAGACGAATACATCAGCGGCGATGACGAGGTCGAGGCTGGCCTCGGGATAACTGGCGAGAAAGTCGACGATGTCGCCGGCATGCAGACTGCCATAAACGCCGGATTTCCGCGCCGCCGCCAGCATGACCGGCGACAGGTCGACGCCATCCAGGGTCGCGACGACGCCGCGCAAGTGCGTCCCCATCAGCCCGGTGCCGCAACCCAGATCGACGCCGTGCGCAAACGCAAACGGTTGCGAGAGCCTCGCACAAGCCCGTCGTACGGCGTCGCTCAGAATTTGCGGACCCCGGTATTGCAGGGCTTCGACAAGATGCGTGTCGAAATTTGCTGCGTACTGGTCGAACAGCGCCCGGACATAATCGGTGGGGGCCGCCATTGGCGCGGTCTGTGCGCCGGCCACCGCAAGCCTGAGTGGCGCGCCAAGCCGGCTCGTCGGGTCGAGCGCGGCGCAAGTTTGGTAAGCTTGAATCGCGGCTTGGGTTTCGCCAGCCGCCAACAGGTTTTCGCCCAACGCCAACCAGGCCGCCGCCCATTTTGGCGCAATTTCAAGGGTTTGCCGCAACAGATCGGCAGCCCCTGCAGTGTCGCCCGCAGCCGATGAAGCGATGGCCCATTGAAATCGCCGGTCCGCGAGCAGGTCGCCTGAGGAACCAAAAAACGCGGCGTTCGTTGTGGCGGTAAGGTCGATGGCGGCGTCTCCCATTTGCGCAGGTTTGCCCGACAGGCCGGGTCAAATGCAAGCGATCCGTTCACCGGGGATTGTGTTACAGCGCACATACGCCACCGTTTGTTTGGAGTTGCATGCCTGAGAGACCGCCTGGAAGCCCGGTTCAAAAGGAGTGAAAAAATGAACGTTGTTTCACGCAAGATGATCGGCGCGTGCATGGGTGCGTTGGCTGTGGGGGCGATGTTTGCCGCCACACTGACACCTGCCGAAGCACAGTATCGGCGCGGCGGCTACTATCGCGGCAATTATTATGGCGGAAATTATTATGGCGGAAACCATTATCGCGGTGGCGGCGGCGGATGGCGCGGTCCGGCGCTGGTTGGCGGGCTGGCGCTGGGTGCGCTGGCTCTGGGCGCGGCCGGGGCCTATTCGGCGCCAGCCTATTACGGCAACGACTACGGCGACTGTTATCTGGAACGTCGCCCGGTGGTCAATCGTTACGGATACGTCGTTGGCTATCGCCGCGTACGGGTCTGCGACTGACCCACCTTCGCCGCGTGCGAGGATCGGGTGTTGGCGAGAATCGGAAGGGCCGCGTCATCGACGTGGTCTTTTTTTGCAACGCTTCGACGGACCTGTGCGAAACCGCACAGCGTCGGCGTCAAAAACCGTTAAAAAAGAGTTAATGCCGAAAGACCGCACGGAACCAAACCGGGAATACCAGGTTTTACTTTTGGGATCAGTCGCACGGGCTGCCGAGACGCAACACACAATTATCGGGGGTTTGAAATGGCCATCATCAACCAATCGGTTCGCAAATCCGAGACGCTTCACATGATTGCCGGCGGCCTTTGCGTGCTGGCGCTGGGCTTTGGAACGGCTGCGACCGCCATCGGCATCTCGCCGGTCGAAACGCCGAACCCGGCCATGCGGCCCCTCGGGCAAGTCACGGCCATACAGATCAATTCGGTTTATGGCGCAAATGATGAGGATTGCGTCTGGGTCAACCGCAAAACGACTTTGCCATCAGGCAAGATCAGGGTTTCCCGCAAGCTCGAATGCGCCCAATAATCAACCCGGCACAGCTGGCAAAAGTCGCGGTCCGGATTTTCCGGGCCGTTTTGTTGTCCGCCACCGCCTTGCGTCGCGGGGCCACATAGTTTATATGTGAACCAAGTTGACCGGGGGCGGTTTTCGGGCGGCCAGCCAACGTCCGCGACGATCCAAACCGGCGTCCGCCTCCAACAGCTGGAGTTTCCAATGCCCGTTTACAAAGCTCCTGTTGAAGACGCGCTGTTTCTGCTCAACGATGTCCTGCACTGGGACCGTTACGGCAATCTTGAAGGCTTTGCCGACGCCACCCCCGACGTCGTCGCAGCCATTGTCGAGGAGGCCGCAAAGCTGGCGGAAGAGGTGTTGCAGCCGATCAATCTTTCGGGCGACCGGGAGGGCTGCAAGCGCAACGCCGATGGCAGTGTGACGACACCGAAAGGTTTCAAGCAGGCTTACAAAGCCTTTGCTGAAGGCGGCTGGGTCGGACTTTCCGCTGATCCCCGCTATGGCGGACAAGGCTTGCCCTACACCTTGGGCTGTCTTGTCAACGAGTTCGCCGCCGCAGCGAACATGTCGTTCACAATGTATCCCGGCCTCTCGCAAGGCGCCATCGCCGCCATCACCGTGCACGCCAATGACGAATTGAAGCAGGCCTATCTGCCGAAGATGATCACCGGCGAATGGTCTGGCACGATGAATTTGACCGAACCGCATTGCGGCACGGATCTCGGACTGCTCAAGACCAAAGCCGTGCCGAATGCCGATGGGTCCTACGCCCTTACCGGCCAGAAAATCTTTATCTCCGCCGGCGAGCAGGACCTGACCGAGAACATTGTCCATCTCGTACTCGCCCGCATCGAAGGCGCGCCCCTC
>JAYTTW010000013.1:0-12346 GCA_043744855.1 Hyphomicrobiales bacterium | reverse complement strand
CGCCGAAATGGGCCGCTCGGTGGGGCTGTTCCGCGATCAGTTGCTGTTCGGGCTGCTGAAAGCCGGTTTCACCACCAATTGCTATGATGGCCAGTATTTCTTTGACGTTGATCATCCCGTCAAGGACGCCAATGGCGTCGAGGTTTCCGTTTCCAACGTCCAGGCGGGCGGCGGGCCGGGCTGGTTCCTGATGGATACCACCCGCGCGCTCAAGCCGCTGATCTGGCAGCAGCGCATGCCTTTCGGCTTTCAAAGCAAGACCGATCCGGCAACCTCGGATCGCGTGTTTGACAAGAAAGAATATGTTTACGGCGTCGATGGTCGCGGCAACGCGGGCTTTGGCCTCTGGCAACTGGCTTCCGCCTCAAAGGCGACGCTCAATTCAGCCAATTTTCGCGCCCTCCGTGCGGGGATGCTCGGCCTGAAACTCGACATGGGGCGCCCCGCCGGCATCCGTCCGAACATCCTGCTGGTCGGCCCTTCGCTGGAAGCCGCCGCGCGCGACCTTATCAATCGCGAACTCATTCCCGACGGCGCCGGCGGCATGATGAGCAACGCCGACTACAAAATCGTCGAAGTTGTCTATTGCGACTGGCTCGACTGATTTTCCGCTCTTGCCCGCCGGCTCGCCGGCGGGTTGATCCCGAAATCTGTGGAGACATTTCATGGCCGAAGCTGAAGCAAAAACCGCGCCTGCGAAACGTGCTGGCAAGACTGGCGATGTCATTCGCGTGCGTGGTCCTGCCGAAGGGCGCCGCCGTGGCGGCATCGCGTTTGGTCCGCAGGAAATCGAGATTGATCTCTCGACGCTCGATGCGGCCCAGCTCGCCGCCATCAGTGAAGACCCGCTGCTCAGCGTCACGCGGGTTGCCGGCTGATGCGCGCGCTCGTCGCCCTGTTCAAGACGGCGGCTGTCACGCTGCTGGTTATTTTCGCCATTGCTCTGGGCGGCGCTTACTTCGCGGCGCGGGCTCAGGCGCATGAAAAATGGTGGAACGGCACGGAAGTTGATCCCGCCACAAAACGCATGTGCTGCGGCGACAACGACATCAAGCACCTGACGCGCGAGGAAGTTCGCATCACGCGCGAGGGTTATCTGCTGCATGACACCGGCGAGACCATTCCCTTCGCCCGCGTACAGCCTTCGCCCGATGGCGAGTTCTGGGTGTTTCGCTGGGGCTCGCCTGTTGTGGCGCAATGCTTTTTCGCGCCGGTCGGGGCGACCTGAGGGTCTACTGACCGCGTGAAACTGGCGGGCCGCGCGTAGCGGCGCGCGGCCCGTTACCAATTCGAGGTTGTCATGAGCGTCTACGCGACCGAAGCCGATCTCGACGAGGCCTGGGGCAGAGCGCAGGTCGATCTGATGAGCGTCGATGCGCAAACGCTCGATCGCGATAGCGCCAAGATTGCCTCGGCGCTGAATTCCGCTGCGGCCATCGTCAATGGCTATATCTCGCGGCGCTACCGCCTGCCGCTCTTGCTGACCGACGATGGCGCCATGCAATTGCGCGCGCTCACCTGTGACGTTGCTTTCTGCCGGCTCGCGACCTCGGCGGATCGCATGACCGAGATTATCCAGAAGCGCCACGATGCGGCGATCAAGCAATTGCTCGACATCGCTCAAGCCCGCGCCGACGTGTCCACACAGCCGGATCCGACAGATCCGGGCGGCGCTTCATCCGCCGGTCCCATTTCGCCCAACGAGGCGGTGATCATCGCGCCAGAGCGCCGCTTCACGCGGCAAACCTTGCGGGACATGTGATGGCGGGTCTTTCCTTCAAGCTGGAAGTCCAGGGCCTCGGCGCGGTGCTGACGCAGATGCAGTCTCTTGAGCATATCGACAAGGCGCGCCTGCTCGACCGGCTCGGCACGCTCGGCGTCTCACAAACGCAACGCCGCCTGCAATCGGAAAAAACATCGCCGGCAGGAGCAGCCTGGAAAAAGACCAAAGACGGGCGCGGCGCGCTGTTCGCCACGGGCGCGCACCTCAACGACACAATGGATCATCGAGCTACTGCCGCGAGCGTTGAATGGGGCACCGGCTGGATCGGCGCGCGCGTGCATCAATATGGCGCCACAATTGTTCCGGTGAAGGCGAAGGTGCTGGCATTCAAAGTCGGCGGCAAAAGCGTCTTCGCCAAAAAAGTCGTCATTCCCGCTCGCCCCTTTGTCGGGCTCAGCGCCGCCAATTCCGTCGAGATGGAAAAAGTCGCGCTGGCCTTCATTGCACAGGCGGCGGCATGAGCGGCGCTCTTTCCCTCATCGACTTTCGCGCCGCCATTATCGCGGGCCTGGCGGCGCGCCTGCCCGGCGTGCGCGAGGTAAAGGACTATGGCGGCGACGTGACGCTCGACATGCTGAAGCGCTACATGCAGGACGCGCCCTGCCTGCGCGTGGCGCTCACCGGCGTCGGCGAAATGCATCGCCACGGCTCGGGGCTCTGGGTGCTGCCCGTGCAGGTCAGCGTCATCGTGGTGACGAAGGATGTCGCCGCAGCGGGACAGGGCATTATCGAGAAAGACAGCGCGGCGCTGGCGCTGGCGTCATCGGTTGTGCTCGCAGCGCAAGCCAATCGCTGGGGCCTCGACGATGTGCGCCAGCCCGAACACATGCAGGCGCACAACGAATTTTCCGGCGACATCGACAAGCTCGGCGTCGCGGTATGGCGCGTGATGTGGGCGCAAGAAATATTGATGGGCGAGGAGGCCAGCGACGCCATCGCAGCGCTTTCCGCTGTGTGGATTAACGGCGCGCCCATTGCCGCGCCCGCCGATCCCGTGACGAGCCCGCTTGGCGATCCCCTTGGCTACATTCGCCCCATCGATATTACCGCACCGGGGAGCGCGCCATGAGCGAACTCGACGGGCTGCGCTATGAAATCGCGCAATTGAAAAAACAGATGGGCGCGATGATCCGCTCGGGCACATTGACGAGTTTCGACGCAGCTAAAAACACAGCGAAGCTGGATCTCGGCATCGACGGCGGCACGCATGACATTCCCAATGGCGCAAACCACGCGCATTCCGGCGGGCAGCACTGGTCGCCGCCATCCCCGGGCATGCAGGTCACGGTGTTTGCGCCCGACGGCGATCTCACCAATGCGTTTTTTATGCCCGGCGGCTATCGCGACAATGTGCCGAAGCCCTCGACGCGCAACGACGAGGATGTGATCGCGCGCGAAGGCGGCAGCGCGGTGCATGTGCGCAAGGGCGGTTTCGTGCGCCTTGCGGCGGGAACTCGCGAAAAGCTGAAAATCAAGCTTGGCGACCAGTTTTTCATCATCCGGGCGGAAGCCCTCGAAGCCAGCACAGAGGAGAGTTAAATGGCCCGCTCAAATGTCGTTCAAACGCCGGTTAAATCGCATTTCAAAGTCCTTGCCGACAGCGCGCACGGGCGGCGCATCAACGGTCGCCGGCGCGAGCCGGGCGATATTGTCGAGCTGACCGAGGAAGAAGCGCGGTTCCTCTTGCTCGACGGCTCGATCGAGCCCGCGCCTGCGCCTCTCTCACACGAGGCGGCTCACTGACATGCGCAGCGGAGTGGATCGCAACAGCGGACAGATACTGACGGGCTGGGCGCATTGCGCCCAGTGCATCGGCGTTATTCTGACGACGGCGATTGGCTCGCTGCTGATGGCGCGCGACTTCGGCTCGGATGTGCCGTTGCTGCAGGACCGGCCCATGTCGCCGCCCTCGATCATGATGGTGTGGATGGCTGCGGCGGAAGCGCTGCGGCGCGAGGAACCGGGTTTTCGCGTCACCCGCTTCGGCCTGCTCCGGGCCGGCAATGACGGCGTCGTGTCGTTCGAAATTGCCGGCGATTTTTATCCCAATGCGCTTGACGGCGACTTTCTCACCGTCGAGCGCGGGCTCAATGCGCTCATCGCCATTCCCGGCACAACAATGATCGTGTCATGACGCAACGCTTTGACATCATTGACCTGTCGAAAGTGCCGGTTCCCGACGCGGTGAGGGTGCTCGACTTTGACGCCAGCCTGAACGCCTGGCTGATCGCCTATCGGCAACAGGCGGACGCCTTCGGGCAGACCTACAATGTCGAAAAGCTGCGCAGCGATCCCGTGGGCTGGGTGTTTTGCGTCGCGGCCTATCGCGGCGACATCTATCTCCACCAGCGCGTCAACGACGGCGTGCGCGCGGTTCTGTTGCCGAGCGCGCAGGGCGCCGATCTCGAAAATGTCTGCGCCGACTTCAATATCGTGCGGCGCGTGATCACGCCCGCCGATCCCGCGACCGGCGCGTCGGCAGTGATGGAAAGCGATGACAATTTGCGCGCCCGCCGCGCACTGGCGCCCGAGGCCCTGACGACGGCGGGCTCCTATGGCGCCTATCGGTTTCATTGCCTTGAAGCCGACGCCCGCGTGCTCGATGTTGGCGTCTATGGGCCGGAATTCTCGTTTGTCGCCGACGGAAAAGTCGAGCTGGTCATTCTCTCCACCGAGGGCAATGGCGCTCCATCAGAAGCGGTGCTGCGCTCGGTCGGCGTAAGGTTGCGAGCGTGGGAAGTCCCCGACGTGGCGGGCTGGGTAAAGCCAACGCCGTCGCAGCTCGACAACGACAGGTTGCGCCCCGACACCGACTGGGTGATCGTTCGCGCCGCAATCATTCGCACGGTGAATGTCAGCGGCGTGCTGGTCGTGCCCTCGGGGCCGGACGCGCTCGCGGTCAAGGCCGAAGCCGAGCGGCGCATCCGCGCCTATTGCGCTCGCCAGCATCGTGTCGGCGGCGTTTTTACACGCGACGCCCTGATTGCGGCGGGGCGTTTGCTGGACGCCGACGGCTCGTCGCCCGTCGGCGCTTTTCATTTGACCTTGCCGGCAGCCGACGAAGCGCCGGGGCCGCATGGCGCGCCAGTGCTCGGCACGCTCACCATCAGCGTGGAGGTGAGCGATGGCTGATGCGCATCTGCTTCCCGCCAGCGCCACAAAGCTGGAAAAATCCATCGGCGCGACCTTCGCGCGCATCGACCGCATAGCCGTTCCCATCCGCGACGTGCGATCGCCGCAATTGTGCCCGCCGGAATTGCTGCCATGGCTGGCCTGGCATTACCGCGTCGAGGAATGGAGCGCGGACTGGAGCGACGCGGTCAAGCGCAACGTTATTCTCGCCAGCTACGAGACCAAAAACATAAATCGACGCGCTATGCCGTGGTGCGCTCAATTCGCGCGCAGGGCTTTGCCAACGTCAATTATCTGACGTGGTTCGAATATGGCGGCGGACCCTATCGCTTCCGGCTGGAAGTCACGCTGGCGTCGGACGAGGCATGGACGCGCGAGCGCGATAGCCTGCTGGTGCGCACCGCCATTCGCGCCAAATCCGTGCGCTCGCGGCTTGAAAGCTTGCGGCTCACGCGCCGGGCGGAGCCGGGGCCAGTGTGTATCGGCGGCGCGCTGTTTCTCGCCGAGCGCACGAAAATATTGCTCGACGCGCCGGGCGACATCGTCCTGCCGCCCGGGCCGCTGCGCATCGGCGGCGTCACCATCATTCACGAACGCATTGTTCAGAGGGCCGCATGACTGATTTCACCCTCAAGCTCACCCATGCCGGCGCGGTAGCCGACGCCGCCAGCAAGGCCAGCGGCGTGCCGATTGCCTTTACCCATATGCTGATTGGCGATGGCGGCGGTTCAACGCCGGTTTTCACGGGCGCCGAGACGGCGCTGGTGCACCAGATCGCGTCTTTGACGATTGCCTCGGTGACGCCTTCGCCGGGCGACGCGACTGTGTTGTACATCGTCGCCGAATATGCCGACCCGCCCACGCCCGCCGCGCCCCTGCCGAAGGGCTATTCCATCCGCGAAGTCGCGATCGCCACCAATGTCGGCGTGTTCTACGGCGTGAACTCCTTCCCCGACACCTATCTGCCGTTGCCGGCGGAAGGCGCAGCGCGCGAATTGACGATCACGCTGGCGCTGAAAGTCGGCCCGGCGACGGGCTCGATTATCCTTGTCAACGAGGCGGGACCGGGCGCGACGCAGGTCTGGGTGATTGAAAACACCAAAGGCCCGTTCGCGCGCTTGCTGGAAGGCATCGCGACGAATTCGGTCGCCATCTGGGATCTGATGCGCGCCTCGGGAGCGCACACGAGCCAGCTCGCGCGGCACACGCTGGAAATTGCCTGGCTGCGGCTGAAAGCCGACGCGCCGCCGCCGCCGCCACCACCGCCGCTGGTGTTTGACGCGCTGTTGCCAGGCGCGGGCACGGCGGGCTCGCCCAAGACGGCGCGCGCCGCGACAAGCGCGCTAAAAGGCGTCGGGCGCGTCGCCACCGATGGGGAAGCTGCAAGCGGCGTCACGGATCCCGGCAGCTCGTATCTCGCGCCATGGATCACGCCGGAACAGCATGCGGCCTCGGCGCTGGTGTTTGACGCGCTTCTGCCGGGCGCCGGCACGGCGGGTTCGCCGAAGACCGCGCGCGCCGCGACTTCTGCGCTCCAGGGCGTCGGGCGCGTCTCCACCGATGCGGAAGCGGCCAGCGGCGTCACGGCTGCAGGCAGCTCTTACCCGGCGCCATGGATTACGCCGGAACAACTGGCGCGCGTGCTGGCGGGGCACGATATTGTCGACCGGATTGAATATGATCTGTCGACGCCGTTTCTCGACGCTGTAATCGACCTCAGCGCCTATGATCACGTGATCGTGCGCGGCGCCTTTGTCGGCTCCTCGGGCAGTGTCGCGGCGCAATATACGACCAGCGAAGAGGCGGGATTGTTTGCGTCGGGCCGCGCTGTCTATGGCGGCACGGGCGCGTTGCGGTTCGATAGCACGAACGCGCCAGTGTTTTTTGCGCCCGCCTCGCAGTCGTGGAGCACCGACAAGACCTGCGACGCCTTCAGCATCATTCGCGCGCCGGGCCTGCATCATTTTCCGACCGGGGCGTTTGGCGCGGCGGGCGATTTTACCAAATGGGATCGCTCGTTTTTTGACCCCAACGGCGACGCCACATTCGGGCGCGGCAATTACCTGCATATCTCAGCCTTTCCGACGCCCTCGGGCGGCGGCGGCACGATTATCGGCGGCACAATTGCCGGCAAATTATCTATCAGCGCCACCCGCAAGGGCGCGCTGATCTGACTTAACCAGAGAAGGGAACAGCCATGTCAGCCATTGACGATCTCAACGCGGCGACCGCCGCCCAGAACCTGCTCTCAGGCCGCATGGCGAGCCTGCTCGCCGATGATGCGGCGGCGGTCGCCGCCGCGCTGGCGGCGCGCAATCAGACGAGCCGTGTTTTCTACATCGACCAGGTCGGCGGCGACGATAACAATGCCGGCGATCTGGCGCATCCCCTGCGCACGCTTAAGCGCGCCGTTGATCTGACGAGCGCCGGGCAGATATGCGACGCCTATCTGCTTAGCGATATTAACATCATCGCAGCCTTTGCGTCCTCGGTTGACATTCGAATTTTTTCGAGCGGGGCGACGCGGTCGATGATTTTCGACCCCTTGTGGTGGACAACCGCGCCAGGATCGATTTTTCAAGCTGCTATTCTGATGCTCGCGGGGCGGGTGCTGCAGGTCATTGGCACCAACGTTTATGTCGGCAATATTCCGGCGGGATTTGCAGCACTGGTGTGCGACGGGCCTGTGCTTTTATACAACAACATTGTCGGGGTGAACCCGGGGTGCCTTGGCGCGATAATCGGCGCCAGCAACGCACAGAACAGCGTGCTGTTCATCGGCGTGACCATCAACCCGGGAACGCCGGGCAAATTGTTTCGTGGCATCGCTTCCGGCGTCAACCCGAACACCAACTGGCAGTATTCCACCAACCTGACCTCAGCCTGATCCCGGGAGCTGTTCCATGTTCAAATTCAATCATTCCGCCAGCAACGGCGAAACCTATGTCAACGTGTCGATGGATGATCTCGCGCGCATCGCGCCGGGCGAAATCGTGCCCGCCGCGCGCGCTCAAAAACTGGCGGAATTGTCAGTGGCTTGCGGCGCGGCAATTGTCGGCGGCTTTCAATCGTCGGCGCTGGGTGCTCTGTATCATTATCCCGGCACGCAAATCGACCAGTTGAATTTGACGGCGCTGTTTACCGCCTCGCTGGCGCCAGGCCTTGCCCCGGGCTGGCATGCGCCGTTTTCCTGCGCGGATACTCTCGGTGTGTGGGCGCGGCGGGATCACACAGCGGCTCAAATGCAGGCAGCATTCGGCGACGGCAAGTCGCGTTATATCGCCTGCGTGCAACACCTCGACAGCAAACGCGCCGAAGTCGCGGCGGCGAGCACGCGCGAACATGTGGAAGCTGTTGCCTGGAGCCTGACATGAGCGTCGCGTTGTGGCGGCGGTTTGTCGCCTGCGCTGTCATCGCGATGATCTTCGCCCTGCTGGCGGGCGCAGGCCCGGCGCAGGCGCAAATGTCGGCGGGTGAATATCGGCAGGCGGAAAAGTTGCGAAGCCAGCCCTTTGTCGCACAGCACAAACGCACCCGCGCACATTCGCGACGCACGCGGCATGCGCCTGTGTCTCGCGTGGCGCAGGCTTCGCCCGCCTCGCCTGCCTCGCACGGCGCTATCGGCGCCATGGTGACGCGCGCGGCGCTTGACCATGGCGTGCCGCCGCGCGTGGCGCACGCCATTGTCAAGGTGGAGAGCAATTACAATTGCGCCGCCAAGAACCCGCATTCCACCGCCACCGGCGTGATGCAGACCTTGCGCGCCACAGCGCATGGCGAAGGCGTGTTCGGCGATCTGCGGAATTGCGCGGTCTCGCTGCGTGCGGGCATGGCGTATCTGGCAAAAATCGTGCGCGCGCACGGCGTCACTTGCGCGGCGTTGTCGCTGTACGAGCGAGGCCTCTATGCGCGCCCGCGATGCACCGCCTACGGCGCGCGGGCGGCGCGGCTGGCGCGAACTTGATGCAGAATATGTGCGGGTGGCGCGGCCACCCGTAAGGAGGTTCTGCGCATCCATAGGGTGCCTTCATATCGGGCGCCGGTCAACATCTTTTCAGGACAGATGACATGACAGAACAATATCTTCACGGCGTCGAAATCATTGAACTCAACGACGGCATTCGCCCGGTAAAAATCAACAAGTCAGGCGTCATCGGCATTGTCGGCACGGCGCCCTTGGCGGACCCCGACGCATTCCCGCTGAACGAGCCGGTGCTGCTGACATCCGAGCCCCGCAAGGCTGCTCTTCTGGGCGCGACCGGCACGCTGTTGCCAGCGATCCAGCAAATCTACGCCGAGCACGGCGCGACGATTGTCGTCGTTCGCGTCGCCGTCGCCACCGATATCAACGCGCAATTGTCGCTGGTTGCCGGCAGTATCACGGCGAAAACCGGCGCTTATGCCTTGCTGGAAGCTCGCGCCCACCTTGGCGTGCCGCCTCGCACGTTGATCGCGCCGGGCTTTACATCGCAGCGCCCGAGCGGCGGGGCAAACCCTGTCGTCACTGCCTTGCTGGCGGTTGCCGAGCGCGTGCGCGGGCGCGTCTATGCAGACAGCCCGGCGACGCATGCCGCCGCCATTGCCTATCGCGCCGACTGGGCGTCGGATCGCGTCGGCGTTTTCTACCCGACCTGCCGGGTCTGGGATGTGGTCGCGTCGGCCTATGTAGACCGCCCGCAATCTGCCTCGCAGGCGGGCCTGACCGCGCGGGTGCATGACCAGAACGGCTTCTGGTTCTCGCCTTCCAACCACGCCCTCACGGGCGTCGGCGGCACATCGGAAAGCATTGATTTTGCGCTCGGCGATCCCAATTGCGAAGCCAATATTCTGAACGAAAACCAGATCATTACACTGATCAATCAGGGCGGTGATTTCGGCGGCTGGCGCCGGTGGGGCAACGCAACCTGCGCGGATGACCCGCTGTGGCGCTTCGAAGCTGTTCGCACCTCGCTCGACCTTTGTTACGAGGCGATCCAGGAGGCGGAGCGCTGGGCCGTCGACAAGCCGCCATCGCGGCAAATCCTCATCGACATGCAGGAAATGGTGCAGCAGTTTTTCAACTACGGAAAAAAGACAGGTTTTCTGCTCGGCGGGCGCATCTGGCTCGACCCCGAACGCAACCCACCCGTGCAGACGGTGCAGGGCATCTGGGCGTGGGACATTGACCCCGAAGCGCCGGCTCCCATGGAGCACATCAAGAACTACGCGCATCGCAACCCGTCCTATTACAGCGATCTCGTCGCCAGCCTTGTCGGGCAGGTTCGGCAGGGTTGAGGTACGGCGGGATTAAAGTGCGATTGAAGGAGATTTCGAATGTCGCAACTCGATTACATCGTCCAGCAGATCAACGTCGTCGTCGATGGGTTTGGCAAGATCGGCTCGGTCGAAAAGATGCAGATGCCGAAGCCGAAAAAGCTGCATGAAGATTTTCGCAACGGCGGCATGCTTGCCAAACAGCGCCACGCCATGGGCTATGACGTGATCGAGTTCGAATTCGAGCTGACGGCGTTTGACCCGCAGGTGCTGACCAAGATCGGCTTTTTTTCCAAACAGGTTCCCACCGCGTTTCTGGGCGCGCTCGACGGCTCGCGCAACCAGCAGCATGCCTCGCGGCTGGTGACGACGGCGGAATATTTTGAAATTGATCCCGGCACCTGGGAGCCCGGCAAAAAAGCCATGCTGAAATGCAAGGGCGCGACGAAAAAAGCCAAGCTGATTATCGACGGCGCGGAACTCTACGACATCGATATCGAGAACGATGTCTATGTGGTCGGCGGCGTGGATGAATATGCGTGGATCCGGCAGGCGCTGAGCTGAGCGAAGGGGATTATAATGACCACGCCCGTTCCTCCGTCCATGATGATCTGGCCGGCAGGCGTCGTGCAAGCCGCCATGCCCGCCGCCATGCCTGTTGCAGCCCCGCCTGATGTTGACGCAACGGGCGCTGCGCAAGTCCTGGCGCAAGAAAAAACGCAAGGAACAACGCAAGCCGCGCCGCCTGTTGTTGACGCGACGACCGTGATTGTCGATCTCGACGCGGGCGGCGGCTTTGGTTTTGTCGAGCATGATCTCGACCGTCCATTTCGCCTCAATGGCGCCGTGCATGAAAAAATTCGCGTGCGCATCCCGACCGGGCGCGAGCTGCGCGGGTTTTACAGTCGCGAAGGCAGCGCCGACGAGCGCGCGATGGCGACGATGGTGGATTTAACCGGGCTTTCAGAGGCCGCGCTGATGGGAATGGCGGGCTCGGATTATGCCCGGGTTGACAAAATCGTGGGGGAATTCTTGGCCGGTGCCCGCGCGACCCCGACGGCGTGATCGCGGACATCGGCCTCGTTTATCCGTTTGCGTATGGCGACATCATGGGCCTCAGCGGCCCGCACATCATGACCCTGCACAGGCGAGCCTGTGCCGTTCTCGGGCGTAGCTGAACAGGCGGGCAATCCACATGGCGAACATGACCGTTTCCATGCTGTTGACCCTGGTCGACAAATTCTCCGACCCGCTCAAAAAAGCCGAACGTGAACTCAGGGAGTTTGAAACCGCCGCCGCCCGGATGCGCGCCGGCGGCGGCTCGGTCAAGGCCGCGGATTTTTTCGGCCACCAGAAGGCCTTGGAGGACGCTGTGAATTTGCAGCGCAAGGCGGCGCAGGAAACCCGCGCGCACGCCAGCGAAGTGGGGGCGCTTGGCGGCGCCTATCAGGGCCTTGCCGCCCATGTGGGAACCGCCGCAGCGGCCTATGGCGGGATGAAAGCGGTGCGGGCGGCGGCGCATGCGGGCGCGGAGGGCGAGCACTCGGAAGTGTCGATGAAAACATCGGGCATGACCGCCGCCGAGACGCTGGAAACGCAGGAGGCGTCGAAAAAGCTTTCGCGCCAGCACAAGATGTTCACCCGCACGCAGATCGAGGAACAGATAGCCGGCACGCGGGCGAGCGTCGGTGACATGCATCACGCGCTGGAAGTGCAGGGCGACCTCTTGCGGTTGCGCACGATCTTTGAGGCGCAAAACCCCGGCTCGACGGGCCAGCAATTTGAAAATGTCGTCAAGGGCATGGAAATCGCCGGCGCGGTCAACGATATGGATAAATTCCGGCGCTACATGGACATCATGGCGCGCTCGGCAGAGGTCTATAAAAAGACCATCCGCCCCGAAGACTGGTACGGCTTTAACAAATACGCCACATCCAGCGTCGCGCCGCATCTGAGCGAGGATTACCTCAAGGGCGCGGGCGCCGCCGTCATTCAGGAAACCAAGGGCCAGACGGCGGGCTTCTATCACCGCTCGTTTGCGCAGGAGTTTGTCAATTCGCGCGTGTCGGGGCGGTCGGCGCGGGAACTCGGACGCCTCGGCCTGATTGAGGGCGTCCAGCCGCTCGATGCAGAGGGCAAGCTTGCCGGCGGATTGCCGGCTAACCCTGATTGGCACAA
>JAYTTW010000012.1:0-12383 GCA_043744855.1 Hyphomicrobiales bacterium | reverse complement strand
GAACATTCCTTCCACGGCATAGCCACCTCCCGCCTTGAAACGGAAAGTGTTACCCATGTCTCCGGAACGAAATGTCACCTATGTCTCAGGTCGGACACCCGTCGGCCGCCCCGGGAGATACGTCGACGTCTTGCGTTTCAGCATGACGCCCTCGACCGCCGCAGCATCAGCCCCGGCGCGCGTCGGCTCGAGACGCGTCGCAGCCAATGCCTCCCACGAATCAAATTCAATCAGCGGCGACAGGTCGATCCGCCCGCTGCCGCACGTCGCGACAAACTGCGCCAATCGCGCGCGTCGGGCTCGGTAATCGAGATCGCGTAGATCCTCACCGGCCTCTGTCAGCAGATCGTAAGCGCGAATATGCAACGGGAACTCGGCGAGCAACCGCAGCGTTGTCGTCTTTCGATTGAGCCGCTGTTGCAATTCGCCGAACGGCTGCACGACGCCGTCGCGCACCACGAGCAATTCGCCATCTATGCAAGCCCCGTCAAACGCCGCGCCTGAAATGGCCTCCACGATGTCGGAAAACGCCGCCGAAACGTCATCGCCGCTGCGCGAATAAAGTCGTCGCAGCGCAGTCCCATCTGCGGCGCGACCGCCAACCGCCTGAACGCGAATTCCGTCCCATTTCCATTCCGCCGCGAAGTCCCCCGGAGCCAGCGACGCCAGCGCTGCGGCATCGATGGGGTGGGCCAGCATTGGCGGACGAAACGGCGCAGCGTCGCGGGCTTCCGGCATCGATCCGCGCCCTTCGATCCAGGCGAAAAGCTGCGTGTAGGGCGGCGCCAATCCGTGCCAAACCTCCTCGACTTCGTTGGCTTGCCGATTGCCGAGGTGTGCAATCGCCGTCTTGGCAAGTCGCGCGGAAACGCCGATGCGAAGTCCGCCGGTGATAAGTTTCAGCAGCGCCCAACGCCCGGCTTCCTCAAGCTCATCCATCCAGACGACGATCTTCGCTTCAAGCGTCGATTTTTTCGCCGTGTGTAAAAATTCGACGATCTCGGTCAACGACGGTTCGTGCAGGGCCACCGTCTCGCGAACCTTCCCTGGCGGCCACATGAGCGCCACGGTTTCCGCAAGATCGCCCACAAAATCGTAACTCAACGCAAACAATTGCGGATCGACCCTTTCGAGCAGCAGCTTGCGGATGAACGCCGGACGCGCCTGCTGCAAGCGCAGCGAACCGGTGAGCGCGGCAAGCGCATAGCCGCGATCTGGATCGGGCGTTTCGCGAAAGTATTCGACCATCCAGCGCAGCTTGTTGTTGCGCGAGGGTTCAAACACCAGCTTGTCGAGCAACGCAGCAAAACTTTTCATGCCGCCGTTTCCGCGTCTGTATCCTCCGCCTCGCCGTAGCCCAGCATGTGCAGGGGCCGGGCCCGCAGACCGCGCCGCGTCGCCCAATGCACGAGGCCATCTTCGGCGCCGTGTGTGACCCATAATTCCTCGCACCCGGTTTCAACCACCGTGGTGCAAAGTTCATCCCAGTCCGCGTGGTCTGAAATGACCAGCGGCAATTCAACGCCACCGCGTCTGGCGCGGGCGCGGATGCGCATCCACCCGGATGCAAACGCGACAACCGGATCGGGGAACCGCCGCGCCCACAGCTCCCGCGTTGCCGACGGCGGGCAAATGACAATGGCGCCGGCCTCGCTATTGATGTCATGCGACTTGATTTTCCAAAACACGAATTCACGTCGGTGGATCGCCAGCGCAACGAAATTGAAAAAACTTTCTGGGCGACTTTCCAGACGACCGCATGCGCGGCCTTCCACACTGTGCTCGGTCCGGGCGCGGACGCGTTTCACCAAAACCACGTGCACGTCGATCTCGAGCCGCGCGGTCGAAACGGCGACACCAAGTATTGTCACTAGAAAGCGTTTCGTAAGGTTACGTTGCGACGTGGTGCCCGCTTCATCGAACGCCGAAGCCTCGATCGGCGCCAGAGCGGGCTGTTGGACTATCGCGTCATGCTGTGCAGCCTCAACGCGGTCGAAGCGTCGCGTTACACAACCGTGGCGAACATCTCCTCAAGCGGCGGCTCCCGATCAATCAGTTTTTGGCGGTGCAGGTATTTGACCAGCGCCGTAAGCGTTTTCCGGTTGGCTTCCAGGCCGTAGGGCCACGGGTCTTTGCCCATGATCGCTTCGGTCTCGGCAACGTGCGCGTATATCCAGGGCAACATGCTGGGGTTGGCGCCGGAGTTGTGCAGGCCCGCCCAGCATTGGTCTTTCGCCTCCACAAAGGCCCGGTACAGCGCAGGCGCGATCCACGGGTTGCGCTCGTAGCTTTCGCGACGGATGGCGACGAGATGCATGATCGGGTGAATGCCGGTGCGGCGGAAGTAATCCTTCTCGCGCTCGACATGATCCGGAAACAATCGCGCGACTTTGCCCGCGCCAAGCGACTTCGGCGAACCCGTGCCGAGAAAAGCGTCGATTTCGCCATCCTCAAGGCGCTGGAACAATGTTTTGTCGGGCGGGTTCGTCTGAATGTTCAGTCTAGGAATTGCGGGCAGCGCGCGCTCTTCCCCATGCGCGCCCAGATGATCGGCAGCCCCTTGAATCCAGGTGACGCCGGAAAGGTCGACGCCGAAATCGTCTTCGAGCATGCCCTTGATCCAGATCGCCGCCGTCATGGTGTAAAGCGGCACGCCGATGCGTTTGCCGGCGAGATCGCGCGGCTCTTTTACGCCGTTCTTCACGCTGACATATATATTGCCGTGCCGGTAAACGCGCGACGGAAACACCGGCAATGCGACAAAGTCAGACTGCCCGCCACAGTGGCTCATAATCGTCTCGGACGAGGATAATTCCGAGAGGTCGAATTCGCGATGCAACACCATCCGGTCGAACAATTCGCGTGGATTTCGCACACAGACATAGTCGAGATCGATGCCATCGGCGCGCACGGATCCGTCGCGCAACCCCTCTGTGCGATCATAGGGTCCGCAAGCAAAACGTAATTTCAGGTTCGGCATGGGAACTCTTTTGAAATGGCGTCGGGTGGCGCCGACTGGGTTGGCGCGACAGACTTCCACCTTCGATCAAAAATTTCAATGCTGCGACGTTGGTCCGATAAAATCCTTTATCAGCTCAAGCAATCGTCGCCGCGCCCACGTCGGTGTAAGGTTGTGATCCGCCGCTTCGATCAACGCAATCTGCATTCCAGCGATTGCTTGCAGGCGGGCGCCTTGCGCGCCCATGTGCAACGCCAGCTCGTCGATGCCGCCATCCTCTGCGCTGTAAACCAGCAACGCACGCACACCGCGCCTGCCCAGTTCCTCAAAATGACGGCGCACAAGCGTTGTATCGCCGGGCTTGCCGCGCAGCGCTCCCACCAAGTTGCTCACACGCCCAGCGATCAGGTCCGCGCTGCGGCGCGCCAGCGTGCCGGCGATGCCGAGGATGTCAATTTCACCAGCCAGCGCGCGCTTCCACGTCGCCGATCGAAGCGCACGCCCCTTGTAAAAGTCCGTTGAACGATAGGCGTTGCGCACCGCCACTTCCAGCCTGTCCGTATCCCGCCAAATAAAACGTTGCAGATTGACCATGACGATGGCGCCGATGCGTCGGTCAGCGACCGCCGAATGAAACGCCAGATGGGCGCCGCTGCAAAGACCGACAACGACGAACTCGCGATAGCCCTGCGTTTGCAGCCAGTCCAGTGCGGCGGAAACATCGGCGCGCGGCGCGCTGTCATACATCACTTGCGTCGCTCGGCCCTGAACCGGCGGGCTGTCGCCAAGGCCCGCCACGTCCATCCGCAACGACGCAACGCCGTTAACGGCGAGCTGCCTCGCGAATTCGACATGCATGCGGGCCCAGCCGATGCGCGGGTTGGCGCCGGAGTTGACGAACACCAACACGCGATCGCTGACGCCGACCGGGTGCGGTGTGCACAACACTCCGTACAGCGGCGAGCTGCCGAATTTTGCCGGAGTTTCCGCAAAGCCGGCGCCAAGCAGCGGCTCTGCTTGTGGCGGCGCACACAATGACGGGCGCGGCTTTCTCGCAACGTTCGAGGTCAGCCACGCAAGGCATGTCGCAAACACCGCTTCCGGATCGCGCGAAAATGTTGGCTCCGCGAGATACTGCGCATAACCGTCGAAACCGCCAGCGGTGACTGTGGCGCCAGCTTCGGCGAGCCGCGTCTGCAACCCGTCGACGCCATAGAGGCCTTGCGGCGCCAAAAGCAGAACGGCGGGCGCCGGCGACGCTGACAAGCGCCGAAGGTCAATCTCCCTGAGGGCGTCAAGCGTTTCGCGCGTCACGCAAAAGCCTGCGACTTCGATGCCGTCAACATCCGGCGGGACATTTTCCGCAGCAATCGCGGCCTTGCCAACAACGCCGGCGAGCGCGGTCATTTCGCGCCCGTAGATGCGACCGCTGACAGCTGGCGCCAACAGCGCCAACGCCTCCACCCCGCCGTGCGTCGTTGCGTATTCCGTCGCCAGAGTGGCGCCCAGGCGCAGCCCTATCAACACAACGCGCGTGGTGGCGAACGTCGTCTTCGCAAACGCGACGGCGTGCACAAGGCTTTCGCGCCACGCCGGGAGGCGTTGTGGATCGTGATCACCGCCGAGCGAATCGCCGCATCCCGCCCAATCGAACCGCAACACCGGATAGCCGCTCGCGGCGATGTTTTGCCCGAGGCGGCGCCATCCACGCGAAGCGCACAACTGTTCGTATCCGATCGCGCCGCAGAGAATGACTGCGCAATCTCCTTGGGCTTCATGTACGAAACCGGACAAACCGTTGAATGTCACCGGTGTCACGAGGCCGCTCCATAGCGTGCGACTTCTGACGAGTTGATGGCCCGCACTGCGCCTTGCGGCGGCGCGCTGTCGCTCCAGCGCGGCGACAATCGTACAAGGCGCGCCCGTCCCGGCGCCAGGTGAAACCAGTTGTCATCGGGACGAAATGCGGTATCCTCGATATGAACCGATTGCGTCAGCCGAACGCATTCGAGGCGCAAATAAAAGCCAGATGCATCGCGTTCCAGCGACGCTCGCAACCCTGTATCGTGTCGCTCATGTCCCCGCCCCAAGGGAAAGTGGAACGCCTCGCACAACGACTCGCCGTCTGCATCGAAGGCTTGCGCGACGTTTATATCGTGCGATGGCGGCCCAAAGCGATAGACATAGTTGGTGTCGAAGAACGCGCCGAGCAGTTCAGCGCATGAAGTTTTTACGGCGCTTCGCGGCGCCAGTTGCAGCTTTCGCTCGCCCGAGGCGACTGGCGTTTGGCCATCGCGCAAACAAGCGAAACGAACGGTGACATCCAGCGCCTCCGCTGTTTCGTTGATCAGGTGCGCGTCGAGGCCATTCAGCCCTTCATCGACCAACACAATCTGGACGCTGCGGAACGCCCGCCGCAACGCGTACCAGACGGATTTCGGTTCGCCGTTCGACGCGAGAACTCCCCAGCCGGCGCCCGGCGTCACATCGCGCAAAAACCACACCAGCCCGCCGCGAGTGGGCGAACCCGCGCGCCGCCACAAACCGAACACGCCTTCCATCAATTCGGCGTTCACGGCGCGCGACAGCTCGAGATAGCGCTCTGCATCTTCGGCTCGCAGCGCTTGCGGATCGACGTCGTAAAGCTCGCGCAGATAATGATTGCGAACGTCTTCGAAATACCAGATTGCGCCGACGTCGCGATCGCGCTTTTCGCCCCAGTTCGGCTGCACAACGGCGGCGCGCGTCTCAAGTGGCGCAGCCTCATCGGGCACGTTGGCGAAGCCCAGACATTCCGCTGCGAACCGCACGCCAGAGCGCCGCGCATCCTCCAGCGGCCGCATGTAGGCGCTGACCCCGTAGTAGTGGCAAACGCCTTGCCCCGGCATAAATGGCAACGCACCGCCGAACGGCGTTTGAGCAATGTAGATAGCGTCCGGTCGCACATCGGCGGCGATTTTCGCCAATCGAACGTCGATCAAAGAGTTCGTCCAGGCGCTTTCCGGCAGGCCCATCATCGCCGCCTGTTGCGCGACTTCGCTGGCGCCGCATAACAACGCGATGCACGGTGATTTTGACGTGCGCGTCAAAAATTCGCGTGCTTCGCGCTCAACGGAAAGGCAAAACGCTGCGTCGGTCGTGGGGTAATCGAAATTCGACAGCATAAAGTCCTGCCACACCAACAGGCCGAGTTCGTCGCAAACTTCGTAGAACGCATTGGCTTCGTAGAGCATCGTGGCGCCGACGCGCACCATGTTCATGCCGGCGTCGCGCATCCGTCGCAACAGCGGTTCAAACGCCTCGCGTCCCTGCGGCAAAGCCACGATGTCAGCATTCGTCCAGCAAGCGCCGCGACAGAAAATATCGACGCCATTGACGCGCAAGCCGAAACCTTCGCCGTCGGCGCCACGATCCACGCAGATATCGCGGAATCCGGTTTGACCAAGGGCGTGCGGCGTTCCATCAAGCATCGCCTGCACCGCGTAAAGATGCGGCTCGCCATGGGTATGCGGCGCCCATCTTCTGACGTTCTCAATCGTCAACTCGGCGCTGTAGAGATCGTCGCCCTCGCCGGTCATTTCGGCGGTTTGGTCGCCGCATTTCAACTGGAGACTTCGACCTCCAAGGTTCGCGACGCGCAAGCGCACAACAAGATGACCGCGCGATCCCTCGCACGAACTGGTCATTTTCACGTCGCGGAAGTCCGCCGGTTCATCAAGGCGCGTCAGGCAGATGGGACGCCAAGGTCCAATCGCGCGCACAGGCGGACACCAGCCGTTCATGCGGCCGATCCATGTCGTTCGGAACAGCCGCAACGTTCCGGGCGTCGCCGCAAAGGTGCGCCAACGCGCCCGTTTCGCCGGCGCAGCAAAGGCCGGCGACAGGGCGCGAAAACACAGGTGCAACCATTCCGCGCCATGCAGAACCGTCTCCACCTCGTGCCGGTGATACATGTTCGTCGATTGTAGAATCTGACGCTCATCGAGCCAGACCTCAGCCAGCGTTGCGAGACCTTCAAAACAAAGTCGGTGTGCGCCCGACGCCGATGGCTGTGCGCGATACCACCAATCGCGGTCGTCGAGGACAGGGGGTTGCAGCGGATCGAAACTTCCGGCATCGCGCAGCGCGGCGGCCACGGTGCCCGGCGCGCTTGCCGTCCGCCACGTCGCTGACGACGGCAAGCCCGCCGGCGAGCCGCAATCTCCCGGCGCCGTATCGAGCATTTCCCATGAGTTCAATTGGCGCATGTCAAATCGTGCATTCCCGCCTCACGCCAGCGCCATGCGTAACTCGTGCATGGCGGCGCCCCAATGTTCCGCCATCGGTTCCAGCAACTTGGCGAGCCCTTCGACTTTTTTCCGGCTCGTCGCACGCGCCAGTTGAAACTGGAATGCTTTTGCGCTTGCCGACAACGCACGCGCGGATGCGGTGGCGGCGGCGAATGCGCTCGCGTCGAGCCACTCAAGATGCGCACCGAGCAATTCAAAGCTGGCGCCGGCCTGACGCAGCGTGTTGAAGGCGTACTTATGGAAAAACGCCGGTTCACGGACGCTGACCGCCGCCGCTTGTTCCTCAACGCGCGCCGCAAAAGCAACAATGGGATTGAGCTCTGGCGAGCCCGCAAGGTGCGCCCGCAGGAGCGTTTGCGCAGCCTCTCTCAATGCATCGCCGCTCAGCGTCTGCTGGTCGAATTTCACGAACTCGACGTAGGGAAACAGATGTTCGCTGCCGGCGCCGGGCGCATGGGCGCGCTGAAACACCCCATCAAAGTGGCTCCCTTCGAGTTCAAAAAGCCCGGAGTTATGAAAATATTGAAGGCGGCGCGCGGTTGCATCGAGCCCATTGACGCCAATCGTCGTTTTTGAATGTTCGAGGCCAAACGAAACGCCACGCGTGTCGGGCAGGAAGAAGGCGTCAACCTCGACCAAGGCCATGCGCCCGCGCGCGATTTGCTCGGCGAGGTGGACCTCGATCCTGTCGAAAATGGACAACTCAAACACCCGTGCGCCGAAAAGCCTCGCCATATCCTCCGGCGGAAATTTGAAGAAGGTGAATTGATCGCCCTCAAAATCCAGTTCGCAGGTAAAGCCGAGGCCGGCGCGGGGCTCGAGACCGCGCGCGTGCAACGCTTCGATCCATAAGTCGACGTAGCAGTTCGTCTCCGGCCAATCGCGACCTGGATCGTGCAGGGCGTGGCGGGCATAACGCTGCGGCGACAGACCGGCGATAACGCTCTGCATGCCTAGCCCCACAGCGCGCTGCGCACCCTGGTGGGCCACACCTTTGTGTCGAAGCCGTGGTGTTTGAACAACGCCAGCGCGACGCGCTCCATGCCAAACCCGACACACGCCGTATGCGCCGTCGCGCCCGACGCGGTGGTGATGCCCCACAATTCGCCGAAATGATCCTGATGGTAGTTGAAGCTCAGGCAAGCCGTCGGCTTCTCGACGCTTTCGATGGGCACCAGAAGTTCAAACTTTAGTTTCTGGTCGCGCTGATTGTTGGCGAGCATGCGACCGGCGCGTCCAAAAAATGGATCGTTGGCGACATCGACATCGAACGGCACTTCGAGCTGGCCGATGAGTTCGCGGCCTCGATCAAGCCACGTCTGCCGAAACGCCGTCACCTGTTCCGGGCTGCCAATCCGGACATATTCACGCATACGAAACATCTGCATGCGGGCCGGGTCATTTGAGGGCTCACGACGGAAGCAGTAGGATTGAAGGTCGTAGAGACGGCCGGCTTCAGGCAACGTTCCAAGCCGCGCAACGGTCGGATAGAGTGGATAGCAGGCCGCAGGCGCCAGAACGACATCGGTTGCTTCTTGTGCGCCTGTCCAGTCGTCGCCCGCGCCGAGCTTGTCGAGCAACGCGGCGTGGTCGCGCTCGTCGCCGTTGAACGCGTGGATGGTGCCGGCGAGGTTTGGAAAGCTCTTGAGGTAGCCGCTTTGCTCGAAAAGCTTGCGGTTCATGCCGGGCGGAAACCGCACCACCTCCGCTTTGTCGCCGCCGCCAAAGCGCGTGATCAACGCGTCGAAGCCGGCAATGACCTCTTCGAAAGCACCGCTGCGACCATACAGGCCCTCAACGCCGGTCTCGATCAACAGCCCGTGGGCGAAAAGGCCGTCGCGGAAATCGCCGGTCTGGCACATGCTCAACCCGTGAGTTTCTGGTCAAGCCGGTGCATCAGAAGCAGGTTCGACGTGTTGGCGAAAATGCGATCATTGTTGATCATGATCGGCGCCGACATCACATCGCGCAATTGCCGCCCCAGGCTATACGGCGTGTCGTTCTTGTAACCCAGGATCCCGCACACCATCAGCGCGTGATTAACGATATCGACGGCCAGACGAGACGAACCAATTTTCAAATTGTTCATGTCGATGGCGAAGCCCATCGAGGTCAGGCTTTCCGGGGCGCCCTGAGCGCTTTCGTAGCGTTGCAGCGCCGCCGCAATGCCCGACTTCATCAATTGCAACATGCTGGCGCCTTCGGCGATCCGCAGCGCGCCGGGCGGCGCAACACCCGGCTTTTTCCTCGCCTCGGCCCGAACAAACGACTGAGCCTTCGACATGGCGCTGGCCGCGATGCCGTACCACAAGCTGCTCCACAGGATATGCGAAACCGCGAGCATCGATTGCGCGGCGATTTCCGCGAACGGTTTCGGGAAAATTTGCGCTGCAGATCCGCGCGCTTCAAGAATATACCCTTCGCTGCACGTGCCGCGCATTCCCAAGGTGTTCCACTCGGCGGTTTTTTGCAGGGTGAACTGGCCTTTCAAAACCGCGATCAGCGATTGATCCGAACCCGGCGCCTCCGGCCCCCGGCGCGCCGTCACCAGAATTGCGTCGGCATGCATGCCGTAGGATATGACGGAGGCGTCTTTTCGCAGCCGGAAATCCTCGCCATCGCGTTCGACGGCGCAAATTGAATTTCGCAGATCGCCGCCAACGCCGGCTTCCGTCGTGGCGGAGGCGAGCAGCAGTTGCTGTTGCGTCAACCGCTTTATAAAATCCCTGTGCCAGGGACTGGACAGGCCATGCGCCACAAGACTCGCCGTCTTGATCTGATGCATCGCGTACGTCATCGCCGTCGCCGAACAGAATTGTCCCAGCAAGCAGCACACGTCGGCGATGTCTTTCAGGCTCGCGCCTTCGCCACCCAATTCGGGCGGCGCCATCACGCCCAACAGTCGCGCGTCTTTCAACGCCCGGATCGCCTCATGCGGAAAGCGGGCGTCGCGATCAACTTCCTCGCAGTACTGCGCGGCGACGCCGGCAACCTCGTTGGCTCGCTTGAGCAGCGTCTGCGGCATCGCTCAGGCCACCACTCGCGAGGGCGCTACCTCGCCAATGGCGGCGGCGATAGCAGCTACGGACTGGAAGGTCCGCCGGTTCAGCAGGCGCTCCGGGAATTCAAGATCGAACGCCTCCTCAAGCCCCAGCATGAGCTGCACCGCCGCAAAGGAGGATAGCCCTGCGGCATACAGGTCTTGATGGTCGGAGAGGGTCGAAACATCCTGCGCCAGCCGACCATGTTGGCCGATGAGCGCGCGTATTGTCGCTTGCATTCCCGTTCCCCGGCTACGCGGCGCCCGGTTAAGGCGCAGCAAACCGCGATAGTATGTATATCGTAAATTAATTTTACGTTGCGCCGGCCAGCTCGCGCCGCAGGAACGCCTGCAGGATTTGGGGTATGAACACCTTGATTTCCGTCAGGTTTCGGCAATGCTGTCACGGTCAGGCTCGGCGTCTGAACAAGACCCGCCGGGAAGGGGGATTTCTTTACGATGCGTAAACAACTCCGCGCCGGCCAGCTAAAATCGCGATGCGCCCTCGTCTGTTTTATGATGACGGCGAGCCTTACGGCTGCCAGCTCAGTCCGGGCTGATGAGGAAGCCAGCTTTTTCCAGGGCAAGACGCTGTCTATCGTCGTCGGCTATGCTGCCGGCGGCGGCTACGATATCGCCGCGCGCGCGCTGGCCAAACACATCGGCGCCTATCTGCCAGGCAGCCCGCAGATTGTCGTGCGCAACATGCCGGGCGCCGGCAGCGTCGTCGCGACGAACTATATGCAGTCGAGCGCGCCGCGCGACGGAACCGTGATCGCCAGCGTTAACGATTCCATGCTCACCGCAGCGCTGCTTCATCTGCCCGGCGCGCAATTCGAAGTGCGCGGGTTTGGCTGGGTCGGTTCTTTCGCGGCGCGCGGCACGCCAATCGTTTATGTGCGTAGCGACGGCCCCGCCCGCAGCTTCGCTGAAGCGCAGCGCAACGTCGTGTTACTGGGCGCCGCCGGCCTCGACGCCACAAGCACGTACCCCGCGATGTTGAACGAGCTGCTTGGCTCGAAATTTAAAACGGTTCTTGGCTACAAAGGCGGCACAGCCGAAATCAACCTCGCCATTGCGCGCGGCGAAGTGCACGGACGCGCCTCGCTCGAGTGGGAAAGTTTAAAGCTCTATGAGCCGCAATGGATCGCCAGCGGATTCATCACCGTGCTCATCCAGATGGGCCTCAAACCGCACCCGGAGCTGGACGCAATTCCAAGCGCCTTCGATTTGGCGCGCGACGACAGGCAACGCCAGATCATGGACGTTGTGCTTGGCTCGGGCGCCTTCCTGCGCGCCTATTTCGCACCGCCCGGCGTGCCGCCCGATCGTCTCGCCGTGTTGCGCGAGGCGTTCGCTAAAACCATCGCCGATCCGGCATTCAAACAGGATATGCTGCGCGTCTCGGCGCTGGAGGTCGCCTACGAAAGCCCGCAGGCCATTGAAGGCTTCCTCGGGCGCGTGTACAAATTGCCCGCCGACGTTATCGAAAAGGCTGCGACGTTTGTCGGTCAGTGATATCGCTGCTAGAGCATGATCCCGAAAAGTGGACGCCGGTTTTCGGAAAAGATCATGCTCAATCATAAACTTGGAGTGCGACGACGATCCGAAGAAGCGTCATCGCATTCTAGCGAGGTGTTGCCATGCTGAGCGCCGCCGCCAACGAAAGACTGACACGCGTCGGCGCCGGCACGCCGTGCGGCGAATTGATGCGCCGCTACTGGCTCCCCATCGCCGCTGCGGCGCAACTCGATGACAACCCGGTGCGCAAGGTGCGCCTCCTCGGCGAAGACCTGGTTCTGTATCGCAACACCTCCGGCGGCCTCGGCCTCATCGGTCCGCGCTGTCTGCATCGCCTCGTCGACCTGCAATACGGAATTCCCGACGAGCGCGGCCTGCGCTGCCCTTATCATGGCTGGCTCTACGGCGAGACGGGCCAATGTCTTGAGCGCCCGATGGAATCAGCCAAAGGCGAATTCAAATTTCGCATCAAGGCTTATCCGGTGCGCGAACTGGGCGGCCTGATCTTCGCTTACATGGGTCCGCAGCCCGCGCCCGCCCTGCCGCAGTGGGATTTACTGGTGTGGCCAAATTC
>JAYTTW010000011.1:0-12510 GCA_043744855.1 Hyphomicrobiales bacterium | reverse complement strand
TAACAGGCTGCTGAATAAGCTGGCGTGAAAACCTCGTCCTTCGAGACGGTCCTTCGGACCTCCTCAGGATGAGGTTTTCAGGGCAAATGTAGTTCAATGGCTTCAGCATCTCATTCGACCTCATCCTGAGGAGCGCTGAAAGCGCGTCTCGAAGGACGAGGGCGGTCCACGCGTTTTCAGCAGCCTGCTAAAGCCTGTGGCGCCCTGCCGGCGCGGTCGGCGTTGAGGGAACCCTAAAGCTTTCCAGCGGTTGTGAGGGGACCACGCATTTTTGCGAGCCCTTCCCGACTGCGAGCCCTTCCCGACTGCAGGAGTACCGCGATGTCTGACGCGCGTTCAAGGCGATGGCTTTATGCTGCGGGCGCGTCGATGTTCCTGGGCGTCGCCGGTGCAACGGCGCAAACGCCTCCATCGGCGCCCATTCCCTCACCCACACCGGTTCCACTGGAGAGCCAGAGGCCCGTACCGCCCGAAAAAATGCCGCCCTCGCGCCCCAGCCCGAATGACACCCCTCGCAGCGATGTGCTGCCCGGTCTGAAAAATGTTGACGGCGTCATCACGCCAGCGCCCGGTACAGACCCCGGCATCGCCCTGCCGACACCGCCAACAAATGATAGCCAAATCATGACGCCGCCTCCGCCGCAATCGCTCAACCCTCCGGCGACGCTAAGCAAATGAATACCGCCGCCAAATCTCACCGGGTTGCTGACGCTGGCTTGCCACGCGTTTTGCATTCCCACGCATCCATGCCGGCGCCGCAGCCGGCCATGCCTGACATTCCGCCGCCCACGCCGCAGCCGGCAACGCCGCCGCGCCCACCCGAACATGAGCCCACGCCCATTGACTTGCCGCCGGCGACGCCCGAACCTGTTCGCTCGGACCCGCCTCCCGAAGTCCCCAGGTCCGTGAGTTAGCGTTGGCCAAAGTCCAAAAAGTGAGCCAAAAGTGAGCCAGATACCTTCGACGCCGCAAGCCGCAAGCCATGTAGAAATGCTGGAGGCGGTACGCGACCACTGGAAGCTGTTGATGGCCCAGTCGATCCTGATGATCGCGATGGGCGCCATTGCGATCGCCATTCCCAACCTCGCGACGCTCGCGGTGGATCTCTACATCGGCTGGTTCTTTCTCATTTGCGGTATCGCAGCGCTGGTGACGGCTTTTTCCGTGCAGCAGGCGCGCGCTTTTGCGTGGACCGTCGTGACCGGCGTCCTGCTGACGCTTGCCGGCGGTTTCTTGGTGGCGCGTCCCGTTGCGGGCGTGGTGGCGTTGACGGTTGTGCTGACCGCGTTGTTCATCGCCGAAGGCGTTGGACAGATTGCGGCGTCGTTCCCCTACCGCAAGGTTTCGTCGGCTGCGGGAAACGGCATGCTGTTGAGCGGCGTTGTCGATCTGTTTCTGGCATTTATCGTCATTGCCAACTGGCCCGCCAGCGTGGGGATCACCCTCGGGCTTCTCGCCGGCGTAAACCTGATCAGCTCGGGCGCGGCGTTGTGTGTCCTGTCGCTCGCCGGCCGCAACATGCGACCGCCCACGCCGACAGTCGCCAACTGACTGCGCCGTTCTATCCCGCAGCCCAATCCTGCAATCTACGCCGCGAAAATCCACACGGCGTCGCGCGGCAATTCGCAGCAGACCTCGCCGGCTTCGCGCTTGATTGGGCCAGCGGCGCGAATCGCCAGATCGCCGCGCGTCAAGCGGTATTCCCAGCCGCTGCCGAGATAGAGGCTGGCGTCGAGGCGCATGGTGATGCAGTTAGGGCCTTCCTGCCCGACGAGCCGCACCTTCTCCGTCCGCACCACAGCGCGAGCCGCTTGCCCTTCGGCCGGCAAACTGGCGCCGCGCAAAACGCCGTCGAGACGCCAGCCGTCGCCGGCGATGCCATCCCCCGCACGAACCCCGCTCAGCACGTTGTTGGAACCGAGAAAATCCGCCGCGTAGAAGGAGGCTGGCTGCTCATAGATTTCTTGTGGCAAACCGTGCTGCACGATGACCCCGTTTTCAAGCAGCAGCACATCGTCGGCGATGGCCAGCGCCTCGGCTTGGTCGTGCGTCACCAGGATCGCGCAAATGCCGATTTCGAGAATCAGCTTGCGAATCCAGTAACGCGCGTCCTCGCGTAACTTGGCGTCGAGATTCGACAGCGGCTCGTCCATCAGCAGCACCTTCGGCTCATAGACGAGGGCGCGGCAGATGGCGACGCGCTGTTGCTGGCCGCCGGAAAGTTGATCTGGAAAACGCTCCGCCAGATGCGCCAGCCCCATTTTGGCGAGCAGGCTGTGCACGCGCTCGCGTTGCGCCTCAGCGCTGACGCCGCGCAGCTTGAGGCCGTAAGCCACATTGTCGAAAACGCTGCGATGCGGCCATAACGCGTAGCTTTGAAAGCACAGGCCGATGTTGCGTTTTTCGGGCGGCAAGGCAATGCCGTGCGCCGCATCCAGCACGACAGCGCCGCCAATCTCGATACGCCCCTGCTCGGGCTGCTCAAGCCCGGCGATGCAGCGAAGCAGCGTTGTCTTGCCCGATCCCGACGCGCCCAGCAGCGCCACAATCGTGCCTCTCGACGCATTAAACGAAGCGCCGCGAAGGATGTGGTTGCCGCCCAGCCATTTGTTGACGTCGGTGACGACGAGTTCAGCCAAGGCGGTGACCCCTGCGTTGGCACGCCGTTGCAGATGCCTTCGTCATGTTGATTTCCTAATCATGGATCGCTGCGCCCAACCGCAGCGCGAGGCCGAGACCGACAGCGGTCAACACGATGCTGATGAAGGCCAGCGCGGCGATCTGGTCGAGATTTCCCGACGTCAGCAGCGACACCATCAGCGATCCCATCACCTCGGTGCCAACGCCCATCAGATAAACACCAGTGGCGTACTCGCGCAGGAACACGATCATGATCAGCGACCACGCGCCGATCAGGCCGGGCCGCACGATGGGAATGACTGTGTCGCGCCAGGTTCGCATCAGGCTGGCGCCCGTCGTTCGCGACGCCTCTTCGAGTTCCGGGCTCACCTGCAGCAACGTCGACTGGATGACGCGCAGCCCATAGGAGAGGCCGACAATGGCGTAGGCGATAAACAGCGAAGCGAGGGTCGGCCGCAGCGGCTTCAGAAACGGCACGAACAGGAACACCCAGAAAAACGCCAGTCCGATGATGATGCCCGGCAAGGCGCGCGGCAGCAGCACCATGTAGTCGAGTACGACGCCCGAGGCGCCGCGGTTGCGATGGCCGGCCAGCGCCACCGCCAGATAGGCCAGCACCGCCAGCCCGCCGCCAACGACCGCCAGCAGCAGCGTATTGACGACTCCACGAAACAAACTGGGCGTATCCAGCACATGGGCGAAGTGCTGCAAAGTCAGGTGCTCCGACAACGTCACACCCTCGCCCCATGCATCGACGAAGGCGCGCACAACAATGCCGCCAATCGGCAAGCCGACGGAGACGAACAGCCACACGCCCAATATCGCCCACGCCGCCAGTTGGCCGCCGGCGCCAAGCCGCAGCGGCGTCGCCCGCGCGCCTTTGCCGCCGAGCGCCGCATAGCGCCGGCTGTTGCGCAACAGCAGTCGCTGGATGAACACCAGCGGCAGGGTCAGCACGACGAGGCTGACAGCCACCACCGCCATGACGTGATAGGTCGGCGTGCCGAACAAGCCGTTGACCTTGTAGAGATAGGTGGTCAGCACGACGATGCCGCCGGGATCGCCCAGCACAAGCGGAATGCCGAACGTCTCAAACCCCAGCAGCAAATTCAGCGCGGCGGCGAACACCAGCGCCGGCAACACCATCGGCAGCGTCACATCCAGCGAGACGCGCCACAGTCCCGCGCCGGTCGCCCGCGCTGCCTCTTCAAGGTCCGACGGCAGACTGCGCATCGCCGACGACACATAGAGATAGACGCCCGGCACATGGCTCAATCCGCCGATGACGATCATGCCCGCCAGCGAATAGATATTCCACGGCACGCCGCCAAACATATGCTTGACCCACAGCGACAGAAACCCGGACGGTCCGACTGACACCGTGTAGCCAAACGCCAGTACGATGGAGGAGAGAAACATCGGCGCCAGCACGACCGGCTCGAGCCACTTGCGGCCGAGCATGTCGGTGCGCGTCAACAGGAAGGCGACCAGCGCGCCGACCGGCACTGCAATGGCCACAAGGCCAGTTGCGAAAATCGCCGTCGTGCCAAGCGCCCGCCAATAGTCGGGGTCGGTCAAGACATATTCGTAAGCCTCAAAGCTGAGTTTCGCCGTCGCGTCGAAAAACGGATTGTCGAGAAAACTCTGGTAGATGATGATCCCTACCGGGGCCATGACAGCCGCCACGAGGCAACCGATGACGCTGACACGGAACAGCCCCGCCTCGCCGGCGCCGACGGTCATCGGATGGGTCTCCCCAATCGGATCGGTCCCAACAAGATGTCAGCCCTCGCCGCGCATCGCCTTCTTCCAGTTCTGGAAGAATTCGGCGCGTACTTTGGGGTTGAGGTTATTGAGCAGGCTTTCGTCGACTGCAATCGTTTTGACGTTGACCCCGGTGATCTTGCCGAGCGCCGCTGTGTCGAGCGTCCCCTTGTAATCCATGCGCAACGGCGGCACGCCCTTGTCCGCCAGCACGCCCTGGCCTTTTTCTGAAAGGATAAAATCCAGAAACAGCCGCCCGGCTGCCGGATGCGGCGCGCCCTTGACCACGCTGGCGACGCGCTGAAACGCGGTTGCGTAATCGCTGGCGAAGACATAGCCGAGATTGGGCGCATCTTTCACCCACTGCATGGCGTAGGAACCGATGACGTTCCACGCCAGCCAATGTTCGCCCGACGCCACCTTCTCTTTCATCGCGCCTGAGGAGCCATAAACCTTGCCTTCGACGCCGCCGAAACCTTTCGCCAGTTCCCAGAAATTTTGGGTGTTTCGCAGGTCTGTAATATCCAACAGAAAGCCGACGCCGCTCTTTTCGGGATCGAAGGAGGCGACCTTGCCCTTCAGGTCGGCTTTATGTTCCTGCAACAGCTTGATGAGATCGGCGCGCGTGTGGGGAACCCAATCCGGCTTCAGCAACGTCTTGTTGTAGAGCATCGTCACCGGCTCGATTGAGGTGCCGTACACCATATCCCGGTAGATTGATGTGGCCGGGAAACTGGCGGCCTCCGGCGACTTGTAAACGTCGAGCAGGCCCTTGGCCGCCAGCGCCATCTGCAGGTCCATGGAGCTCGTCCACGCGACATCGGCGCTTACCTGGCCTGCCGCCGCCTCGTTGAGGACGCGGTTGTAAACATCGGTCGTTCCGATGCCATTGTAGTCGACCTCGATACCATAAGCCGCTTTGAAAGCTTCCACGAGCGGCAAGCCCTGGGCTTCGTCGGTCGACGTGTAGATGGCGACCTTGCCTTCCTTTTTGGCGCGCTGAACCAGTTCGTCCGCCGCCGCATTCTGGGCGCGTGCCGGACCGACGCTGAAGCCTGTTGTCGCGCCGAGCGCTACGGCGCCGATAAATTGCCGACGTGTCGTCATGGCTTCACCCCGTTTTCGTCTCTTGGTCGTTCGCACCATTCGCCTCGAAGCTAGCAAGTCGAAGTACGCCGCGCCAGCGGCGCGCCGCCCGCCGCCGGTCAATTACCAAAAATTTACGCTACAACGTTAGGCTTGCAGCCGGCGCGCCGTATCGCGCACGGGAACCCACCAATGGAAAAACTTCCGGCGCGAGTCAGCATTTTCCTCGGGCTGTTCAGTGGCGCCGCAATCTGCGCGGCGTGGCTGACGACCCGGCCGCATGAACCCCTCGTCGCCATATCCATCGGCGCCGCGATCTGCGTTTCGATTCTCGCGGTCTTCCGTATTGATCTCACCTTTACGCAGCGCGGTCGCCGTTACACGGACAACCCCGTCGCAGTTCCAACCAACCCCGAAAACGCTTGACGCAGAGGCCATCGCCTTTGCGGTGAGCCAACGCAGCTGAGGCCGCTTCAACGGCTGAAACCCCTGCCGATGGCTTGGTCAAGTCGCTTTAGTTTGCGGCGGGAGGTGTGGATAATCTGATTGGGGAGACAAGACGCTCAAGCCCGGGACGGGCGAGCCAACGCAGTGGGGAATGCCCCGATCACAAAAAACTTGCCGGAAAACGACGAGCGCTTTCCGGCAATTTGCAGACTTACGCCGACGGTGTGGCGGGCGTGCTGGCTTTTGGCTTGCGGACGACGCGCTTCTTTTTGGCAGCGGTCTTTTTCTTGGCGGCGCCTTTACGGGCCGTCTTCTTCGCGGCGGTCTTGCGAGCGCCTTTTTTCGCGGCTCCCTTGCGGGCGCCTTTCTTCGCGGCTCCCTTGCGGGCGCCCTTCTTTGCGGCTCCCTTGCGGGCGCCTTTCTTCGCGGCGGCTTTCTTCGCCGGTTTACGCTTTGCTGCGGCCTTGGCCATCTGAGGTCCCCTCTGAATAAATCGCCAACGAACAATGTTTGTTCACGTGCGATAGGCAACAACACACTAGCGCGGTTGCAAACATTCGCAAGTGCACAACCCCGCAAGCGCACCATGCCGGTTGACATAAGTGCGCAGATTGCTCAGCCGCGCAGGCTGCGTCGCGCTGCAAAACACCGCCGGGTGTTTCGCTGGGCGATCTCGAATATTGTGCGCCTGCATCGACCCGCGCACGCCGCCGAGCGTCTGCGGAACGTCGTCAGAAAAATGCAAAAAAGTGAATCGCCAATCGCGTTTGCGCATCTCGCAAAATTAAATTTGCGCTGAATTTACAAAACAAGTTGCACGTGCGCGGCACGCGCGCAGCGATTGCGCGGCGCCTTTCACGAAACAATCTCAACCAACAGAGAAACGATTTGACGTCACACTGGAATGGCGATGCGACGCCCGTCCGCCGTGCGCTGCGGCGCGCTGATAGACGATGCACGCAACAGCCGTGTGGCTCTGCGGCGACACAAGAAAAAAAAAGTTCACGAGGCGAAAATTTACTGGTGGAAATCTCGATTCCTGACCTCGCTGCATCGCGAATCGCGCAAACCGCCTCGAATCAGCGTGCCGCGATTCGCAGCGCGCGGCGAAATTTTCACTCATTTGCGATTGTCGAAACCGCTCTCGAACGGCGCCACGCGCATCGTGCGGACCACGTCAAATGCCGAGTTTGCGTTTCAGGATTTCGTTTGCGCTCTGCGGATTGGCCTTCCCCGCCGTCTGCTTCATCACCTGGCCGACGAACCATCCGAGCATCGCGGGCCTCGTTTGCGCCTGCGCCGCCTTGTCGGGGTTGGCCGCGAGAATGGCGTCGACCGCCGTCTCGCTGGCGCCGCTATCGGTCACCTGCTTGAGGCTGCGGCTCTCGACGATGACGCGCGGATCGCCGCCGGGCTCCTCATCGACGAGGATCGCCAACACCTGTTTTGCGATTTTGCCCGAGATGGTTCCGTCCTCAATGAGATCGACAATCCCGGCGATCTGGCTGGGCCTCAGCAGCGTGCCGCTAACCTCGACGCCGATGGAGTTGGCGTAGGCGGCCACATCGCCATTCACCCAATTGGCCACGGCCTTCCCATCTCGCAGGCGGCCGCCGTGGCGGACGGCGGCTTCGAAAAAATCGGCGGTGTCAGGCTCGGCAACGAGCGCATCCGCGTCGCGCGCGGCAAGCTGATAGTCGGCGATGAAACGCTGGCGCCTGGCGTCGGGCAGCTCCGGCAGGTCAGCCGCGATCGCGTCAACGAACGCCTGATCGAACTCCAGCGGCAACAGATCTGGATCCGGAAAGTACCGGTAATCGTGCGCCTCTTCCTTCGAGCGCATGGCGCGCGTCTCACCGCGCACCGGATCGAAGAGGCGGGTTTGCTGATCGATCACGCCACCGTCTTCCAAGACTTCAATTTGCCGGCGCGCTTCAATGTTGACGGCCTCGCCGATGAACCGGATGGAGTTGACGTTTTTGATCTCGCAGCGCGTCCCGAGCGGGCCGCCGGGTCGCCGAACCGAAACATTCACGTCGGCGCGCAGGTTGCCTTTCTCCATATCGCCATCGCAGGTTCCCAGCGTGCGAAGAATCGAGCGCAGTTTGGTAACGAAGGCCTTGGCTTGCTCGGCGCTGCGGATATCCGGCTTTGACACGATCTCCATCAGCGCCACACCGGAGCGGTTGAGATCAACGTAGCTTTCGCTCGCCGACTGGTCGTGCAGGGATTTTCCCGCGTCCTGCTCGAGATGCAGCCGCTCGATGCCGACGCAGAAGTGTTCGCCCGCGCTGGTTTGCGCGCTCACTTCGCCGGCCCCGACGACAGGATGTTTGAACTGCGATATTTGATAGCCCTGCGGCAAATCCGGATAAAAATAGTTCTTTCGATCAAAAACCGAGCGATGGTTGATCTGCGCTTTCAAGGCAAGCCCAGTGCGGACGGCGAGCCGCACGCACTCCGCGTTGATCACCGGCAGCATACCGGGCATCGCTGCATCGACGAGCGACACGTGCGAGTTCGGGGCGCCGCCAAACCCTGTCGAGGCTGCCGAAAACAGCTTGGAGCGCGACGCGACCTGCGCGTGGATTTCCATGCCAACGACGATCTCCCAATCGCCGGTTGCGCCTTTCAGATAGAGGCTGGGTTCAGCGGCTTCGCTCATCTCACTTGCCTCACCGGTTGGCCGCGACGATGCGGGCCGCGACCCACGCGCATACATAGCCAGCCACGAAGGCGACAAGCGCCATGACAAGCAGCGAGACCGGCTGGGCCGCCTCGTCGTGACGCAGGCCCTGAACCACGACAAGCGCCACCAGCAGCCCGGCGACAAGCCAGAGCAACCAACGCATCGCTTCAAGACAACCCGCAGCGACTGCCGAGGAAACCGGTCCCATCACGCCCACCATTCCGCAGGCAAGCGCATCCGCCCTGCCGCCTGCTCCATCACTTCGGCCAACGCAAACAAGGTCTCTTCATCAAACGCGCGACCGATCAATTGCAGGCCGAGCGGCAAGCCATCGCTGGAAAGCCCCACCGGCACGCACATGCCTGGCAGCCCAGCCATGTTGACGGTCACCGTGAAGATGTCGTTGAGATACATCTTTATGGGATCTGCGGCTGCCTCGCCGATGGCGAAGGCTGCCGAGGGTGTCGCCGGCGTCAGGATCGCGTCGACGCCGCTGGCGTAGGCATCCTCGAAATCCCGCTTGATGAGCGTGCGGATTTTCTGGGCGCGCACATAATAAGCGTCGAAGTAACCCGCCGACAGAACGTAGGCGCCGATGAGAATGCGGCGGCGCACTTCCGCGCCAAATCCGGCGCGGCGGGTCTTCTCGTACATCTCGGTAATGTCGCGCCCTGCCGTACGGCTGCCGTAGCGCACACCATCGTAACGGGCGAGGTTCGAGGACGCCTCGGCCGGCGCCACTATATAATAAGCCGGCAACGCCGTGCGCGTGTGCGGCAGCGAGATATCCACAATCACGGCTCCCGCATCTTTCAGCCATTCGACGCCGCGCGCCCACAGCGCTTCGATCCCGGCGGGCATGTCCTCGACGCGATACTCACGGGGGATGCCGATCTTCAGGCCCCGAACGGAGCGCCCCACGCAAGCTTCATAATTCGGCACCGGTCTGTCGACGCTGGTCGCATCGCGCGCGTCGTGGCCGGCCATCGTTGTGAGCAGGATGGCGCAGTCGCGCACGCTGCGCGCAATCGGCCCGGCCTGATCGAGCGACGAGGCGAAGGCCACCATGCCCCAGCGAGAGCACCGCCCATAGGTCGGCTTGATGCCAACGGTGCCGGTGAACGCCGCCGGCTGGCGGATCGACCCGCCGGTGTCCGACGCCGTCGCGCCCAAACATAAATGCGCCGCCACTGCCGCAGCCGAACCGCCGGAGGAACCGCCCGGCGTCAGCAATCCCCGCTTGTCGCCAGCCAGCGCCGCCTTGCCCCACGCAGCGTCGCGGCCCGCCGGCAGCCACGGCGAGGCGACCGGTCCGTAGCAACTCGTCTCGTTGGACGAGCCCATGGCGAACTCATCCATGTTGAGTTTGCCCAGCATGACCGCGCCATCGCGCCACAGATTTTCGGTCACTTTTGACTCATACGGCGGTTTGAAGCCGTCAAGAATGCGGCTGCACGCCTGTGTGTGCACACCCTTCGTGGCGTAGAGATCCTTGACGCCAATCGGCAACCCGTCGAGCGGTCGCGCCTCGCCTTTATGCAATCGCGCATCGGCAAGCGCGGCCATCTGCAACGCCTGCTCGCTGGTTGTGACGATAAATGCGTTGAGGCCGCGCGCCCGCTCGATGGCGTCAAGATGCGCCTGGGTCAGCTCGGTGGCGCTGAGCTTTTTGGCGCGCAGGGCATCGCGCGCTTCAGCCAGCGTCAGGTGCGTCGGAGACAGCATTTATTCGACCACCTTCGGCACCACGAAAAAATGATTTACGCGCGCCGGCGCATTGGCGACGACAACATCTGCGCCGACTTCATCGCCGACCACGTCCTCGCGCCACGTCATTTTCATCGGCACTACCGAAGTCATCGGCTCGATGCCCTCGACATCGACGCTTTGCAGTTGCTCGACGAAGCCGAGGATGGCGTTGATCTCGCCCTGCAACGGCCCTAGCTCATCCTCGGCGACCGCAATACGCGCCAGCCGCGCAATGCGGCGCACCGTGGCCTGATCTACCGACATTGCCTCTCCCGCAACAAAAAAGTGAGCGGTGCGTATAGCATCGGGCGCAATATCAGCGCAACGCAGTCGCTCGCGACCGCAGGGGCTCGCGACCGATAACGCCGCCGGCCAATTCCTTTCGACCGGCGTCTGCGTTACTGAGGTCCGCAAAGCTCCCCCAGAGTTACACAAAGTTTCTTATGACGCGCGACAGCAAGACACCCGCCCGGCAACGCTCGCCGAAAAAACCACCGGCGCCCCGCCATTTCGCCTATGCGCAGGGCGGCCTCGACAGCTTGTGCTGCGTCTATGCGACGCTCAACGCCGTGCAAGTCTTGCGCCGCCAGCCGCTGCCGGAAAAGCCGGCGCTTGATCTCTTCAAATATCTGGCGAGCGGTCTGGCGCCGAAATTTCCCGGCCTGCTTTGGGAGGGCGCCAGCCTGCGCGATGTGCGCCTCCTGCTGGATCGCGCCGACGATTACGCACGCCGTCGTTTCGGCTTCCGCATCGAGCGGCGTGAGCCGCTGTTGCATCATGCGCCCAAGGGCGACGACGCATACTGGCGCAAACTCGCCGAACTCCTGACGCCGCCGGGCAGCGTCCTCCTCGTCGGACTGAAACAACCCTGGGAACACTGGACGGTGGTCAGCCGCATCACGGCTCGCACCCTGCATTTCGTCGATTCCCTCACCATCCGCATCGCCCGTCGCGCCGATGTCTCGTTGCGCGAGGGCTCGACCTACCGCATCGATCCCCACCAGGTCTTCGTTTTGCAGCGCGTTGATCCCTGAAGTCGCAGCGCGAATATCGTGGCGGATACGCGCGTAAGCCGCTATCGCTGCATCCCCATGTCGCAACCGCTCAGCCTTGAAAGCCTTGCAGAAATTTTGCCGCCCCGCGCGCGCCTGATGGGCGTTGATCTCGGCACGAAAACCATTGGTCTGGCGCTGAGCGATGTGGAGCGACGGATTGCGACGCCGCTGGAAACCCTGGCCCGCGAAAAATTCAGCCGCGACGCCGCCGCGATGATTGAGCGCGCGCAAACCCACGAGGTCGCGGCGTTCGTTATTGGCCTGCCGCTGAATATGGATGGCAGCGAAGGGCCACGCGCGCAGTCGACGCGGGCATTCGTCCGCAATTGCGCCGCGCTGACGCAAACGCCGTTCGTCTTCTGGGATGAGCGCCTGTCGACCGCCGCCGTCACCCGCGCCCTCATCGCCAACGATGTGTCGCGAAAAAAGCGCGCCGATGTCATCGACAAAATGGCCGCCGCCTATATTTTGCAGGGCGCCCTGGATCGCCTGGCGCGGCTGTCGAAATCAACAAAATTCTGACCAATTAGTTGTATATTTCTCTTGCTACAGCTTTAGGTTGCATGTAGGGTCAATGGCATTATTCACGTGTTTGCGCCGTTTACCAAGAGGATCGTATGTCCGTCTCCAAGATGCTGAAGAACATCCCAAGAAATGTTTTGCGCGGTTCGGCCCCTTCAGCTCTTGTGGAACGTAGAAGTCTCGCCAGCCGCCGTCAGCGACTCGAAAGCGAAGCAGAAATCGCCGGCTACGTGGGGCAGCTCACGGCGGAGATGGGGAACATGGCGCAGGCCGCGCATCTCGACCTGCTGAGTTACTTTCTGTCACTCGCCCGGATGGAGGCGGAAACCGCCGCAGCCCGCGCCAAGGTCGAGCTTGGCGCCCTCAAAGGCGGGGTGCGCTAACGCGCGATGCCACATAAGCATGGACCCCGCCCGGCGCGGCGACCTTGACAGCCGCCGTTCAGGCAACTGGATGTCGGCCCCGGAAAGCAGGCCCTTCCATCCCACCAGAAAATATCAGCTGTTAGATTTCGCTTTAGTATTTTGTTTCCATACCAACAGGCACAGCTTTTCGATA
>JAYTTW010000010.1:0-3218 GCA_043744855.1 Hyphomicrobiales bacterium | reverse complement strand
CCGGCTTGCGCCATGATGTTTTGGCCTTCCTCCGAGAGAATGAAATCAAACAGCAGTTTGCCGGCGTTGGGATGCGGCGCGCCTTTGAGCAACGACATGGGCAGCACCACAGCCAGCGCCGGCTGCAGCTTCAACCAACTGACGGGGGCGCCGCGCCGACGGCTGATGGTAGTATGGTTGTTGAAGATTTGTAGCGCGATGTCGTATTCGCCTGAGATCGCCTGATCAAGCACCTGACGCGCGGCGCTTTTGATGGCGGTGATGTCCTGCCTCGCCAGTTTGGCGAAATATTCGCGCGCCCGCGCCTCGCCGTATTCCAACAAGACAATGCCGACAAAACCCTGACCGGCGGAGGCCGAAGGTGTGGAATTCCACGCCATGCGCCCCTTGAAGCGGGGCGCGAGCAGGTCCTCCCAGGATTGCGGCTCGCTGCCCTTTGGCACCAAATCGGTGTTGTAACCTGGTGTCAGCACATATTCTTGGGAGGCCATCCAGTAGCCCTCGGGATCGCGATAGCGCTCCGGCAGTTCTACGGCGGGCGTCCATTTTTCGACGAGGTTTTGTTGTTTCAGCACAACCGAGGTTGTAGTGCCGTCGACAAGGTCGGCCTGCATGCGCCCGGCGCGCCCCTCGTTGATGACGCGCAACTCCATTTCGACGGCGTTGGAGCGGGCATAGGCGACCTTGATACCGTATTTTTTCTCGAAGGCTTCGGCAGCGGGTCGCACGAACTGGTCGATGATCGAGGTGGTGTACCAGGTCACCGCGCCCTCGCGCTTCGCCGCCTCGATGAGCGCAGCGTCGGCGGCGGGCGCCGGCGCGCTGTAACAACTTGCGACCAAAGTCAGCGCCGAAAGGGTTTTCAACGGGGTGCGTGGCATTGTCTCTCCGGTGCGGGTAGCGCGCCCGATCGCGCCGGCGCAGGCTAACGCATTTTTTGATCGGATCGAAGTTGTTTACGGAAATTTGCCACTTTCGCCAGACCCTATCACAGTGATCCCCTAGGGGATGGATTCGGAACGGCTCGCATGCTGCGGATTTTTCTACGTCTGACGACTTTTGGCTTGGCTCTGTTCGTGCTGGGCGGCGCGGCGGCATGGATTTTCATTGGGCGAAACGCCGCCGGAGAGATCGTCGACCGGGTGGCGGAAGTGGCGCCGGCGCGGGCCGGGCTCGTGCTGGGCACGTCGCGACTGGTGCGCGGCGGGCGCGCCAATCTTTATTTTCAGCATCGCATCGAGGCGGCGGCGGAACTCTATCACGCCGGCAAGGTCGAGTACCTCATCGTCAGCGGCAACCAGAGCGGCGGCGGGCGCGGACACGGCGATTACGACGAGCCGGCCGACATGCGGGACGCGCTGATGGCGCGCGGCGTGCCGGCCAAGCAGATATACCGCGACGGGGCGGGGTATCGCACCCTCGACAGCGTGCTTCGCGCCCGCGACGTTTTCGGGCAGGACAACGCCATCGTCATCAGCCAGGGCTTCCATGTCGAGCGGGCGCTGTTTCTGGCCCGCGCCAACGGCATCGGTTTTTCTGGTTTTGCCGCGCAGGACGTGCCGGCTTATTATGGGTTGAAGGTGCGCGCGCGCGAATTTGTAGCGCGCCTCGCGGCCGTTTTCGATGTCGCCACCAACCGGGGTGCGCGGGTGCGCGGCCCGATGGTGCAACTTGGTCACGACGCCGCTGGCTAGGGCGGGTTCGGCAAAAGTTGCGGGCTGCTGCGAGGAGAACGCGCTGTTGCCCGTTAAGCTGGCGCATATCCCGATCAGGGCGTCACACATCTTTTCCCGGCGACACGCTGACCGCGTTCACTCTGCTGTGAGACTGTTGCGGGGAAGTTCGGGGTCTCCCAAGCTGAAGTTGCGATTCGCCAACTTCAGGAGACCCCGATGCAAGTTTTTGGCCTGCCCGGCCATGTTATACGAAGCGGCAAGGCGGCGTGGTGGCGCGCTGGCGCGCCGCCATGCAGAACACGGAAATGTTCTTTACCTCGCCAGCAAGTAGTCATAAGCTTTCGTTGAAAGCTGTGCCTGAGGGGTTATCTGTCGATTGCGTTGACTTGACCTACCGAAAAAATAAAGGAGGTTTTCATGGCCGACATGAAGTGGATGATCAAAGCCCGGGAATTCGCCAACTGCAATTGTTCGTATGGTTGTCCCTGCCAGTTCAACGCGTTGCCTACTCTTGGGCATTGTCGGGCGGTCGTCGGCATCCAGATTGATTCAGGTTATCACGGTGAAACACAACTCGATGGTTTGAAGGTCGCGGGAATTTTCAAATGGCCCGGTCCTATTCACGAAGGCAAAGGCGAAGCGGCGGTCGTCATCGACGAACGCGCGACCGAGGCGCAACGCGACGCACTGTTGCGAATCGTGAGCGGTCAGGATACGGAGCCGGGCGCGACCATCTTCAACGTGTTCGCATCGACGCTCGAAAAACTGCATGACCCGATTATCAGCAAGATCGACTTCGAGGTCGATGTCGATGGCAGACGTGCGCGCCTGTTGGTGGCAGGCGTAATCGAAACACGGGGCGAGCCGATTTTGAATCCAGTCACGGGCGGGGAACACCGGGTTCGGATCGATATGATTGGTGGCTTTGAATACACGCTCGCGGAGATCGGACGCGGTTGGTCCAAAACGTTTGGTCCAGTCGCCTACGAGCTTGCCGATTCTTACGGCCAGTTCGCGCATTTACATCTGAATCAAAACGGAATTGTCAGCTCGAACGCATGAGCGACTCGGCGCTCGAAGTCGTTCTTCGCCGTGACAGGGTCATTGTCCTCGTCGCGTTACTTAGCCTCGCAAGTCTTGCCTGGGCCTACGTCTGGTGGCTTGCCGGCGACATGGCGATGGGTGGGATGGACATGTCCGGCTTCCGGATGATCCCCGCCGGCGAGGGACTGATGATGCCGGCGGCTGATCCATGGCAACCCGTCGAGTTCATTTTTGTCTTTGTGATGTGGGCGATCATGATGGTTGGCATGATGACGCCGTCCGTCGCGCCGATGGTCCTGCTTTACGCGCGCGTCGGTCGACAGGCGGCGACGCAGGGCAAGGCATTCGCGAACACGGCATGGTTTTTGTGCGGATACCTGATTGCATGGATCGCCTTCTCGTTTTTCGCCACCGGAGTCCAGTGGGGCCTTGAGCGCGCGGCTCTGCTCAATCCGCTGATGGAAGGCATGGCTTGTGCCTTCCATCAGCGGATTGAGC
>JAYTTW010000009.1:0-3219 GCA_043744855.1 Hyphomicrobiales bacterium | reverse complement strand
CCAGCCCCTGCCGCGCGCCGCCGATGCAAGCCGCGAAAATAGCCGCGAAAATAAAACCGTCCAGGCGATCCATAAAACCACCATGGCCGGGAATGAGGCGGCTCGAATCCTTGCGGCCAAAACGCCGCTTCATGGCGGATTCGAAGAGATCGCCCGCCTGGGCGATAGCACCCGCCAGCAGTCCCAAAGCGAACAGCGCCGGTCCCGGCAAAAATCCCGGCGACGCGAGCCACGCATAGGCGAGCCAGCCAAGCGCCCCGCCGCTGAAAACGCCGACGATAAAACCCGCCCAGGTTTTGCCCGGCGAAACCCGCGGCCAAAGTTTCGGCCCGCCGATCATCCGCCCGCCCACGTAGGCGAAAATGTCGGTTCCCCAAACCACGGCGAACAGCCAGATAATCACCTCAAAACCATCGAGCAGGGAAAGCCGCAACACCGTCACCGAGATCGGCAGACCCGCCGCATACAGCAGCCCCCCCGCCGCCCACCAGCGTTTGTCGCGACCGCCCAGCCACGCCAGGGCCAGCCCTCCGGCCAGCAACAACGGAGCGGCAATATCGAGGCCGAAATGGCGCGCCAGGACCGTTGCAAGAACCAGCACGATGGCGGCGCAGACAAATCGTGCCGGCTGGGCTGGCGCGTCGATCATGGTTTGCCATTCCCAGGCGACCGCCAGCCCCGCCACCATCCAGAACAGCACAAACAGATCGCCACCCAGCCAGGCGGCGGTCAGCGCCAGGCAAATCATCACGACGGCGGAAACCAGACGCGGCGCAAAATCGTGCAGCCCGGCGCCCGACGATGCGGAACCCTTGTCCGGCGCAGGCGCGGGTCCAGAAGTCGAAGTGGGATCCGTCGGGGGGGGATCAACGGCGTTCATTGGGCGTCCCCGCTCGCATACTCAGGAGCCGGTCCGCGCATCGACTGCTTTCAGGCCGCCATAACGGCGCTCGCGGGCGCCAAATTCCGCCACCGCGCTTTCGAGCCAGGTACGGTCAAAATCCGGCCACAGCACCGGCTGAAACACCAGTTCCGCATAAGCGCACTGCCACATCAAAAAATTCGACAGACGCTGTTCGCCGGACGTGCGGATAATGAGGTCAGGGTCGGGTATCCCCGAGGTGTCGAGCGCCCCTGCAAACGCCGCAATATCAATGCTGGCGGGATCGAGGTCGCCGCGCTGCACCCGCAGCGCCAGCCGCCGCGCCGCATCGGCAATTTCCTGGCGGCTGCCGTAGTTGAAGGCGATCTGCAAATTCAGGTTGACGTTGCCAACTGTCAGGTCTTCGGCTTCGATGAGCAGGCAACGAATATCGGCAGCCAGATTGTCACGCTTGCCGATGATGCGCACCCGCACGCCATTCTTGTGCAATTCCGCGAGATCGTTGCGAATGAACCGCTTCAACAGGCCCATAAGGTCGGAAACCTCCTGCGCCGGCCGGCTCCAGTTTTCAGCCGAAAACGAATACAGCGTGAGATAGCCGATGCGCAGATCGCCCGCCGCCCGAACCGTCCGCCGCACGGCTTCAACGCCGCGCCGATGCCCTTCCAGACGCGGCCACCCGCGCGCCGCCGCCCATCGTCCGTTGCCATCCATGATGATGCCGACGTGCTGCGGCAGCGACACCATAGGCAAGGTCTGGGGCAAGGCCGTGCGGCTGGCGCTTTTCTGATCCACCTGGTTCGGCATCCCCAGCTCCGGCGTGCGCTGCGGCGACATGCCGCCCGTCACGCCGACTACACCTGCATGATCTCTTTTTCTTTGGCAGCGAGGAGTTGATCCACCTCGATAACAGCCTGATCGGTCGTCTTCTGCACGTCCGCCGCGTGGCGCTTTTCGTCATCCTCGCTGATTGCCTTGTCCTTGAGAAGCTTTTTCAGCATGTCGATCCCGTCGCGGCGCACGTGGCGGATGGCGACGCGCCCCTCCTCCGCGTATTTGTGGGCGATTTTGGCCATTTCCTTGCGCCGCTGCTCATTCAGTTCGGGAATCCGGATGCGCAAGGTCTGGCCCTCCGTATTGGGGCTTAAACCCAGATTGGCGTCGCGGATGGCTTTCTCGACGGCGCCGACCATCGACTTGTCCCACACCTGCACCGAAATCATCCGTGCCTCGGGAATGCTGATGGTGGCGACTTGCGCCAGCGGCAGGGTTTGCCCGTAAGCCGTCACCTGCACAGGTTCGACGAGGCTGGCGGTGGCGCGCCCGGTGCGCAAGCCGTTGAGTTCGTGCTTCAGCGAAGCGATGGAAGCGGTCATGCGACGCCGGATATCGGCGAGATCAAATTCGTTCGGCATCACGATATCCTGTCAAAAATCAGCTCGCGAACCTACGGCGTGACAAGGGTGAAACGCCCCTGCCCCTCCAACGCCGCCTGAATCGCGTGGGGCTGGTCCACAGCGAATACGATTATCGGAATCCGGTTCTCGCGGGCAAGCGCGAAGGCGGCGGTGTCCATGACTTCAAGATTTTTCTCGATGGCCTCGTCCATCCCCAACCTGTCATAGCGTCGCGCGGTTGGGTCCTTTTTGGGATCCGCAGTATAAATTCCGTCGACCTGCGTCGCCTTCAAGATCGCCTCGCAGGACAATTCCGCGCCGCGCAGCGCCGCGCCCGTATCGGTGGTAAAAAACGGCGCGCCGGTGCCGCCCGACAGCACCACCACACGCTTTTTGGCGAGATGGTTGAGCGCCGCCTGCCGCGAATAGGGTTGGCAGACGTAGGGAACCGGCACTGCGGACAAGGCCCGCGCCGGTTGCCCGGCCTTCTCGATGGCGTGTTCGAGCGCCAACCCGTTCATGATGGTGGCGAGCATGCCGATCGAGTCGGCGCGCGCCCGGTCGATGCCTTTGTCGGCGCCGGCGATGCCACGAAAAAAATTACCGCCGCCGACGACAATGGCGATCTCGACGCCGAGCGCGGCGGAGCCGGCGATATCAGCGGCGATGCGCGACAGCGTGGCTTCATCGAGCCCGTGGCCCGCTGGCCCGGCCAACGCCTCGCCCGATAATTTCAGTACGACGCGTTTCCACGCAGACGGCATGGGCGAAACACTCCCGGCACAAGTGCGGGATCGTTAAACCGATTCGCCGGGGGGCGCCAGCAGGCGGTGAGACAGATCAGGGCCACGAACTTAAGTTAACGGCGATTAACGGATTGTGTTTTGCGTGATTCAGTGTGGCGGTTTGATTCGGAGCGCCGCCATGAGCCTTGCCTTT
>JAYTTW010000008.1:0-12645 GCA_043744855.1 Hyphomicrobiales bacterium | reverse complement strand
AGGGCCTCGTTGTCGGCGAGGAATGGCGGGGCTTTCGAGTCGCGCCGCTGACGGAAGAAGACTTGTATGATCTCACCGACATGCGCCGTGAAATAGAGATTTTGACGGTCACCCGATCGGTCGCCCGCGCAGATGACAGGTGGGCGGCCGATCTGACACGTTCATACCGGGAGATGTCGCAAGCGGGTTTGAAGAGAAGCAACCGGTTGGATGAGTGGTCGGACTCTCATCACTCGTTCCACGGGATTCTCGTGCGCGAATGTGGTTCTCCGCGTCTCATCAAGTTGCGACAGCAACTGTTTGATCATTTTATGCGGTATTTACAGCTTGCCCCGCAACGTACTCGCGTCGGTTTCATGGATATTACGGCTCACCACGATCTTTTTGATGCGGCCATCGCACGCGATACCCAGAGTTGCGTAGCGCTAGTGCGAACCCACATCACGGTGCTTGATTCACTTGTAGAGTCGCTGCGCATGTTCAATGAACAGGCGGCCGTAAAATCTAAGCGCTGAAAACCAGGTACGATCGGTGTGCAGATTCCCCGAGCCAGCTCTTCTCGTTTCAACCTGATGGTCTGGCCTTCCTGGGTTATTGTCGTTTAGTCTCCACTTGCTGCTAGCACCCGCCATTGTCAGAACCTCAATTGCGATGCAAAACCCACGCCTGCAAACATGCTGTCCTGGCGAGCGCGCCGCACACGGGGAGGAAATCCGCATCATGACGCAGAGCGCGCCGTCAGACACAACACCCAAACCCCTGCTCAACAACGCCTACATGGATTGGGCGCGCGCGCAGAACGTTCCCATCATCGAGGACTTCGGCATCGACATTCGCAAAATCCCGGTCGCGCGCTGGGAGCGCTTTGGCATGGATGGCGCACTGTGCCACCTGAAAGGCCGCGACGACTTTCTGTCGATTTTCGCTTTCGAATTGCCGCCGGGCGGCAAGTCGGCGCCCATCCGCCACATCTACGAAGAGGTGATCTACGTCATCTCGGGTTCAGGCTCGACGCTCGTCACCACAGATGATGGCCGCAAGCTATCCTTCGAATGGGGGCCAAAAAGTCTCTTCTCGATCCCTCTCAACGCGCGGCATCAACACTTCAATGCGTCTGGCCGCGAGGCGGCGCGCTTCGCCTGCGCCAACAACATGCTGTTCACGCTCAACCGTTTCCGCAACGAGGAATTCGTTTTCAATTGCCCTGCTGATTTTCCCGAGCGCATGGGCTCGGAGAATTATTTCGCCGGCGAAGGCGAGTTCATCGGCGTGCGCCCCGGCCGACATCAATGGGAGACAAACTTTGTTCCCGACCTCGCCGCTTTTGAGTTGAAAGCGTGGGCGGCGCGTGGCGCTGGCGGCTCCATGCTGCGCTTCGTGCTGAGCGACGCCACCATCGGCGCGCATCAATCGGAAATGCCCGTCGGCACCTACAAAAAAGGCCATCGCCACATGGACGGCGTCTGCGTCTTCGCCGTGACCGGCCTCGGCTACTCGCTGCTCTGGCGCGAACAAGATCAGGATTTCACCCGCGTCGATTGGGAGCATGGCTGCGTTTATTGCCCACCCGATTCGATGTTCCACCAGCACTTTAACATCGCCGATATTCCTTCGCGCTATCTCGCGCTTCAGATCGGCACCGTCCGCCATCCCCTGCTTCGCATGAAGCGGGAGATCTGGGATTTCGGCGTCGACCGAAGCGTCAACGCGGGCGGCGCGCAGATGGAGTACGAGGACCAGGATTCGCGCATACATGCGCTGTGGCTGAAGGAGATCGCCAAAAACGGCGTCACCTCGAAAATGGGCGCCTTCATCGACGAGACAAAATTCGACGTGAGGCCGGCATGAGTTCCACCGTCGAAGAAGTTTTCGAGGCGCCGAAAGGCAAGTATCTCGTCGATTTCTACGGCGACTGGTCGCGCGCGGAGGGAGTGCCGGCGCACGCGACCAACGCGCCGCTCGACCTGAAGACAATCGCAACCGGCGACTGGAAGCGTTTCGGCTTGCGCGGCGCCGTTTGCGATCTCGCGGGCGACTGCGATTTCCTTTCCGTGTTTCTTGTCGAGCCGTCGACGACATGGTCAGCGCCGCAGCGTCATCTCTACGAAGAAGTTTGCTATGTCGTGTGCGGTGAGGGCGAAACGGAAATTGATTTGGGGGATGGACGCAAACAGCTGATGCCATGGCGACAGGGATCGTTGTTCTCGGCGCCGATGAACGCTTCCTACAGGCATCGTGCGACAACCGGCGCGCCAACCCGGCTCGCCTGCGCCAATGATCTGCGCTACCTGCTCAACCTCTACCGCAGTGAAAGTTTTATTTTCAGCACCCCCGTCGCATTCCCCGAACGCGGCGAAGGGGAGGTTGTGCACGACCTTGCCGTTTTGCCAGTTGGCAAGGGCCTTTGGGCAGGCGAGCGCTCAACTTCCATCGCCCTTGCGCACGGCTCCATCGGCGTCGACGTGATAGAACTGCCAGTGGGAACCTACGGTCAGGCGCGCCGCCAGGTATATGGCTCGCTGCTGCTGTGTATCTCCGGCGAAGGCATGTCCGTGTCGTTTGAGGATGCCCGTGCGGCGCGTTTAGCCGTCGCCTGGAAAGCGGGAACGATTTTTGCACCCGCCGGGCTGCTCTTTCATCAACATTTCAATACCGGCCCGGCGCCCGCCCGATTGCTGAGGATTGAGTTCGGCAGTTCCGCGCATCCGATTCTGCGCCCGCGCATGCGCGCCTACGGCGACATCAGCGTCTATGCATCGGGCAACGCCGAGATCACGTTCGACGACGAGGCGCCAGACATCCGCCGGGAATGGCTGGCGCTGTTACAAAAAGCCGGCGTAAAAAGCTGCATGTAAAACGCCGCGCAGGACGTCGGCGGAACACTATCTCACCGAGGGCCAGAAGATTTTGCTGATGCAGCATAACCTGCCCGTGAACCCTAAAATCATGCCGATTCCGCCTGGCCTGGTGTTCCTCGACCCCGCCAAATTCATCGACGAAGGCGACCACTGGCGTCAGCTGTATCGGGAGATTTTCATCAATCAGGCTCGCTGACCGGCGCTTGCCCGGGATGGCGACAATCGACGCCGCGCATGCTAGTAAAAATGCGGACGCCTGCGGGCTACAGAGAATTGGGAGACCTGGATTGGCAGCCAAGGATGACGCCGGCCCCGGCCACAACTCCGACCCGGAAGGGCTCGGAAAGGAAGTCGTTTGGGAGCGCTGGACCAAGAAACGCGTGTTCGTGCGCGCCCTTGAGGGCACGTATGGCGAACTGGTGCGCGAATTGTTCAGTCAGCCGCGCGTTTACCCGACGCGCGACCACAAGTGGCACGGCGGACCCGGCCACTACGGCAAGAAGATCATCAACCCGCAGGCGGTCAAGGTGGCGCAATCCATTGAGACGCACATCGAGGTGTTCTCGCCGGGCGGCTATGGTCAGAAGCATGGCCACATGAACAGCGCGGTGTTTTTCGTGCTCAAGGGCAACGGCTACGACGTTCACGACAAGGTTCGCTACGACTGGGGTCCCGGCGACGCGCTGATCGTCGAGAACGCCTGCGTGCATCAGCACTTCTCATCCGAGCCCGACGACGAGTGCATCACCCTTGTGATGAAGGCGAAGCCGCTGTTTCTTTTCATGCACATGCTGTTTCAGAAAGTCGTCGACTTTCCGCCCAAGGTCGCCACCGACAAACAGCGCGTTTACACGCCGCCCGCAGAACTCTGAGGATCGAAACCATGGCGCTCATCGACCCGCGCGAGCGCACCGCCGCGCATAACACCACCTATAACGTCGACTTCTACGCCGAAGCGCTTAAAGCGTCGGCGAATTTCCGTCACGAATACGACGGTCGCATGAATGTCGTGAAGGCCTCGGAAATGCCGTTCGAGCGCTCTCCCAACGGCCTGATCAAGCACATCATTCACGAGAAGATGAACACCAAGGAATGTTGCCTCGACATCTACATGCAGTTTTTGCCGCCCGGCAAAGCCTCGGGGGCCCACCGCCATCTCTCCGAAGAGGTCTTCTACGTCGTCGAGGGGCAAGGTTACGATCTGCACTGGGACGTGCGTTTCGACTGTAACGACAAAATGGAATTTGAGTGGGAAGCCGAGCCCAGCAAGTTTGAGTGGAAGCAGGGCGACTTTGTCTACATCCCGCCGTATTGCGCCCACAAGCACGTCAATTCCGATGCCGAAAATGAGGCGCGGATTATCGTAATCAACAGCCGCATCGTGAAGCCGATGGGCTTCGACTGGTTCGAGCAGATCGAGAATGCCGAAGGTTTCTGAATGCGCTCAGGTCTGCTGCGACACACGCGCCACTGAGTGCGGCGTCGGTCGCGGCGCAGCGTTGTCATCGGGTTGGTGTATGCGGGCTGCTTCCGTTTTTGGCGCGTGTCTTTGCAGCGTGTTCTTGCTGACGAGCGCGCGGGCGCAGACAGACAGAGTCGCCGCCGTCGCTGCACTCGCCAGTCTGAGCGGACCCGAGCGCACGGCAACGCTGATCGAGGGCGCCAAAAAAGAGGGTTCCCTGACGCTCTTCACCTCCGCGACGACAGAGGATATGAACATCCTCACTCTCGCCTTTGAAAGCAAATATGGCGTTAAGGTTCGCGTCTGGCGCGCCAGCAACGAAGACATTCTGCAACGCGCCGTCGTCGAAAATCGCGCCGGCCGATTTGATTCCGACTTGTTTGAAACCGACGCGATCGGACTCGAGGGGTTGCGGCGGGAGAACCTTCTGCAACCCGTCGTCTCTCCGGTGTTTGCCGAACTGATGCCGCAAGCGGTCGCGCCGGGCGCATGGATCGGCACGCGGCTGAACATCATCTCGGCGGCCTATAACACCAACCTCATTCGTCCCGATGATTTGCCGAAATCCTACGAAGATTTGCTCGACCCCCGCTGGAAAGGCAAACTTGGCGTGGAGGCTGGCGACTCGGACTGGTTTTCCACCGTCGTCAAAAGCCGCGGCGAGGAAGCCGGCCTGAATCTGTTCCGCGAAATCATCGCCACGAACGGCGCCTCGGTGCGAAAAGGCCATACCTTGATGGCCAACCTCGTGGCGGCGGGCGAAGTGCCGTTGGCGCTCACGACCTATCTCTACAAGGTCAATCAATTAAAAACCGCTGGGGCGCCTATCGCAGCATTCCAGTTGCAGCCCACTGTGGCGCGCGTCAACGGCATCGGCCTCGCGCCGCATGCACCCCATCCAAACGCGGCGCTTTTGTTCTTTGATTTTATGCTCACCGACGCGCAGTCCATCCTCGCAGCGCGTGAATTCTTTCCAACCAATGAAAAAGCGCGTCGATCCACCGGTGAAATGCAATTGAGCTTTGTCGATCCAGCCGCTGTAATTGATGAGGGCGACAAGTGGGAGAAATCATTCAACGCCATTGTCGTGCGCCAAGGCAGGTAAGCGGCAAGGCAGGTAGGCGGCAAGGCAGGTGAGCGTTATGGCAACAGGGAAACGCAATGTGCGGTGAATTGGATGACGACAACCCGGCGCGACGCCTTGAGGATAATCTCTACGCCTCCTTCCTCGTCCACGCGCGGCGTCTGCTCGCCGACAGTGCGCGGATGCGACCTGACAAAGGCGCACCGGCTGAATATGCGGAGCGCTTGTTTGCCGACGCCCTCAATCGGTGCAGCCGTGATTGCGAACGCATGGACGAGGCGACGCGCTACGCTACACTGACCATGCAGTCCCTCGTCTTCGCGCGTCTCGCCGGATTTCTCGCCTCCCATCTCGCGCTGAATGAAGACCCGTTGCGCCAGACCATGGAAGCGCTGATGCATGGCTACAGCGAGGCCGAGCGCCTGATCCCCGATCACGGCCATTTTCACGATGACGAAACTGGCTACGACCATAACCATTGAAATCGGCGTGGTCGCAGCGCCGGCGGAGAGCCCATCGGAGAGCCCATCGGAAAGCCCATGACCATTCCACGCCAGCCACCCCACGTCGCCCGTGAGCGCTGGATTGGGCGACCTCTGCCACGCCTCGAACATGCGCGCTTTCTGCGCGGTCAAGGTTGCTTCACGGACGATGTAAACCTGCCGGGACAGGCGCATTGTCTGTTTGTGCGCTCGCCCCACGCTCACGCAGAGATCGTCGCCATCGACCGCTCCGCCGCATGCGACGCGCCCGATGTTCTCGCTGTGTTGACAGGCGCCGACTATATTGCCGACGGTTGTCAGGGCATTCCGCAAGGCGCGGTGTCCGCCGATTCCATTGATTTCATGCAGCCCGCGTTCAAAATGAGCCTCGGACATATCATCGCCGATGCGCCGCACATGCCGCTCGCCGTGGATCGTGTGCGGTTCGCCGGCGAAATTGTCGTTGTCGTCGTCGCGCGCACGCTTGAGGCGGCGCGGCTTGCCGCGGAATTGATCAGCGTCCGCTACAATAACTTGCCGGCGATTACAGACGCTGTCGCAGCGCTTGCCGCGCAGGCGCCGCAAGTCTGGGCGCACGCGCCCGGCAACATCGCACTCGATGCGACGCTGCGCTCCCGTCAATTGACCGAGCGAGCCTTTGCATCGGCGAGCCTCGTCGTCGAAGGCTCGTTCCGCAGTCCGCGCATCATGCCGGCGCAACTGGAAACGCGCGCCGCGCTTGCTGCCTTCGAGGTTGCAACGGGAAATTACAGCCTCGTTTCTGGCTGCCAGGGTGTGCATCGCGTGCGCGCCGCCGTCTGCGGAGCGTTGAATATCCCGCTGGAACGCCTGAACGTCTCGACGCCCGACGTCGGCGGCGGCTTCGGCGGTCGCAGCAGCCCTTATCCTGAGCAGGCGCTTGTTGTGTGGGCGGCGTCACGCGTCAAGCAACCGGTAAAATGGTGCGCCGAACGCAGCGAGGGCTGCCTCGCCGACTATCATTCGCGCGACGCCATCGTCAATGCACGTCTGGCGCTCGATGCAGACGGAAAAATCCTCGGCTACGATTTTGAAATGATCGCCAACATCGGCGCGCACTCTGTTTCGTTTACAAATCTGCACAACGCGTGGCGCGTCGCGACGACCGTTTATGACATCGCCGCAGCCAGCGTTCGCCTTGTCGGCGCCTACACGCACACCATGCCCACGTCAGTCTATCGTGGCGCCGGCCGCCCGGAAGCGACGTTGGCGATCGAGCGACTGCTCGACCAAGCGGCGCGAAAACTGGCGCTGGACCGCATCGAGATTCGTCGCCGCAATCTCGTGCGACGCGAGCAACTGCCCTATGCAACTTCCTCGGGCCTCAGTTACGACAGCGGCGATTTCGCCGCCAACATGGACGCTACTCTGGAGCTTGCGGGCTGGCGTGAATTTCCTTCGCGACGCGCTGCGGCTGCAACCCGCGGCAAGCTCGCCGGCATCGGAATTTCCAATTCCATTGAAACGCCGATCGGTATGCCGCATGAGCGTGCGGAAATATCCGTTTCAGTCAGCGGACGCGTCGAACTCAAGGTTGGAACGCAATCGAGCGGGCAGGGGCATGAAACCGTGTATGCGCAAGTCGTCGCCGACTATATTGGCGTGACGCCTGCTGACGTGGATTTTGTTGGCGGAGACACGGCGCGCGTTGAGAGCGGCGGCGGCACGCATTCGGATCGCTCCATGCGGCTGGCTGGCGCCTTGATCGTCGAAGCCGGCGAGGCGATTGTCGCGCAAGGGCGGGGCATTGCTGCAGCGTTACTGGGTGTGGTCGCCAACGATGTCGTCTTTGAGGACGGCTTGTTTCAAAGCGCCGCGAGCAACCGGCGCTTCGACATTTTCGACGTGGCGCGCGCCGTGGAATCCAGCCCTGAATTGCCCGCCCATTTGCGCACGCCGCTGCTGGCGAAGAAGACGTTCACCGGACGCATACCAGCGCATCCAACCGGCGCTGTCGTCTGCGAGGTCGAGATCGATCCGCAAACCGGCGCCGTTGAACTCACACGATACGCCACCGTGTACGACGCCGGGCAGCCGATAAATCCGCTGATTTTGAAGGGTCAAAAGCATGGCGCCATCGCGCAGGGCGTCGGCCCCGCGTTAATGGAGGTGGTTGTATGGGATGGCGAGGGTCAGGTGTTGACTGGAAGTTTCATGGACTATGCGCTGCCGCGCGCTGCCGACTTGCCGATGTTCGACACGCAATTTAGTGAAGACCCAACCCAAGGCAATGTGCTGCGCGTCAAGGGCGGCGGCGAGGGCGGCACGACGCCAGCGCCGGCCGCCGTCATGAACGCCGTGCTCGATGCATTGGCGCCGCTGGGGGTCGAACATCTCGATCTGCCCGCCTCGCCCGCCCGCGTGTGGCGCGCGATCAACGCGGCGCGCCAAACCAGTCAAGCGCATCCATAGGGCGCGCACAAGCACTGTGGAAATAGCTACGTCCTGCGAAGGTTACCCGGTCCAGAGCGCGATGACGCTTCTTCGAATCGTCGTTGCACTCTGGGTTTTTTGCTTGAGCATAATCTTTTCCGAAAACCGGCGTCCACTTTTCGGGATCATGCCCTAACCGAGCTTCCACGCCGGCGGCTCTTCGCCGTCGATCAGCACGAAGGCAATGCGGCACACGGCCTTGCTGTTGTTGACCCACGCGTGATTGGTGCCTTGCTGCACCATGATGTCGCCGGCCTTCATGTGCACGTCGCTATCGTCCAGCAACATATCGATTTCGCCTTCCAGAATCAGGGCGTAGTCGATGCTGCGGGTGCGATGCATGAACGGATGCCGCGCCGGTTTGCCATGACCGCCGTGGCTGACGCCCATCTCTTTGAGAACGTCTTCGTGGCGAACGCCGCTGGTGTCTCCAGACGGCGGAAAATCCACCACGCGCAAAATCGAGCCGCGCGGCGGTGGCCCAACGGGCGTGACGCGGTCTGCACGGTCTTTGCTGTGCGAAATATCCGCCGGGCTTTCGTCGGTCGCCCACAGCAAGGTCGCCACCAGCCCGGTTGCGCCGCGCACAACCTGATTAGGCGCCGGGCCATCCATCAGCACGATGGCTTTGCCACTGGCGTCGTGTCCGGTAACGATGCGGCGAACGGCTTTGGGCATGGGAACTCCTGTCAGGCGGCGGCGGCCTGCGCCCCGCGTTGCATGGACGCGATGACTTCATCGATGCTCTGTACGTCGCCGAAGTTCAGATAGAACGCATTCAGGGACGCGTTGTGCAACGCATCGCTATCGGTTGCGAGGGCATCGTGGACCATCAGCGTTTTGAAGTTGAGCATACAGGCGTCGCGCGCCGTGCTCTCGCAGCACACCTGCGTCGCGACGCCGCCGACAAGCACCGTGTCGACGCCCTGCGCGTGCAAAAAATTCTCAATGTCGGACGAGCCCTGGATAAAAGCGCTGTAGCGCTTCTTGTTCATACGCACATCTTGCGGCTTCACATCCAGTTCGCTCCACAGTCGATGTCCGTTGGCGCCGTCTTCCATGCTGGCGTATCGGCGCCTCGCGCGCTCTGGCGTCTGCAAGCAACCATGATAGGTGGACCAGCTTTCCCACGTATCCGTGGTGACGTTCTGAATCCACACAACGTGTCCGCCAAGGTCGCGTACGGCGTTGGCGAGGCGATTGACGCCCGGCGTAATCGCGCGCGCCATCGCTGTTTCCGCCATGAACCCCGGCGCGACGAAGTGGTTCTGCATGTCGATGACGACGAACGCCGCCTTGCGCGGATCAATCACGTCGTAGGGATGTTGTTTGCCGGAGCGTTTCGTCACCGTCTCGATGGTGCTGGCGGGAATGTCGAGGTTATGCATCGCAGGCCTCAATGTGCGTTTCAGGCGAAGTGAAATCCAGATGTTTTGCCATCCAGCGGATCCGCAAATCCGTTAGTGCATGACATTGCCGCCGTCGACCGCCATGGTTTGTCCCGTCATGAAATCGCTGTCTGGCGAGGCGAGAAACACGCAAGCGCCAACGAGGTCCGCCGGAACTTGCTTGCGCTTCAGCGCCCGCGCATTCATGTTTTGTGTCACATACGTGTCGGTATAATCGGGCTGGCCCAGCACGCCTTCACTCATGGTGAGGCCCGGCGCGATGGCGTTCACGGTAATGTTGTGTTCGCCAAGTTCGCGCGCCAGACAGCGGGTCATCGCGACGATGGCGCCTTTCGAGCTGACATAATGCAGCAGATTGGGCACGCCCTTGAACACCGTGCTGGAGGCGATGTTGACGATCTTCCCGTAGCCTTGCTGGATCATCGGCTCCGATGCGGCTTTCGCGCACTCGAAGGGGCCGCGCACGTTGACGGCCATCACCTGATCGAATTCCTCGCTCGAAATCTCAGTGAACTTCTTTGTGCCTATTTTGGCGAACAGCGCGGCGTTGTTGACCAGGATATCGAGGCTTCCATATTCGCTGATTGTGCGCGCAACCATGGCGCGCACATCCTTGGCAGAGGAAACGTCCGTCTTGATGTAAATGGCGGCCCCGTTGGCGCGCGTGATGGAGTTTGCCGTTTGCGAACCATCGTTCCAGTCCGCCACGACAATCTTGGCGCCTTCTTTGGCGAGGCCGTGCGCGAAAGCCGCGCCAATTCCCTGAGCCGCGCCCGTTACGATGGCGACCTTGCCTGCAAGTCTGCTCATGCCGTGCTCTCCCTGGGCCATCGCGTGGCCAGCGCTTTCCCCAGCGCAATCTAGCAGCCTTTTGTTGTCACGCAACGCACGGGCGCTTGCTGACAAGGAAAGCTTTCTCGCGATCCCCATCACGTCAGCCAGTGTGCGTGTCACTGCGGACGCGTGACTTCTTTCATGCGTTCGATCACATCATCGGGCTGCTGCATCACGTCGGCGACGATGGCGCCAAGTTCTTCGCCGCCTAGGGGATCGACTCCGAGGCGGCGCTTTTCCGCGTCCGCCAGAAATTTCGGATCGCGCAACATTTCGTCGAACCCCTTGCGCAGGATGTCGACGCGGTCGCGCGGCGCGTCGGGGGTGGTCACAAAGGCCCGCCCGATTGTTGAGGTGGAGGCGATCAATTTCAGCGCGTTGCGGTCGCGCTCATTGTCAACGAGTTCCAGCACGGTCGGCACGTCCGGTAGTTTCTTGAAGCGCTCCAGCAGGATCACGTACGGAATTTTCACTTTGTGATCCGCAAACCATTCGCGCTTCGTTTCGAGGTAATCCCAGCTTGTCGAACCCAGCGCGTCAGCCTCGCCCTTTTCAATCGCCAGACCCATAATCGCCGAAGAGTCGTAACCGAGCACAACCTTGTATTTTGTGCCGATCATCTTGTTGAGCGCCCACGGAATTGTCGCCGACGTTCCGGCGGCAGCATTGGCGGCGATGACGACGGTTTTGGTCTTGGCTTCTTCGACCGACTGCGCCGGCGAGTTGTGCCAGATCGCGCCCATTACGACGCTCTGATCGACGCGGGCGACATAAACGAACTTCTCAGGTTTGTATTTGCGCGAGGGATCGTTGATTTTCTCCAGCAAAAACGTCGGCTGAAAAATCGCCAGGGTCAGTCCGTCGCGTGGCGCGAGATTGTACACATATTCCGCTGCGGCGATGGAGCCTGCGCCCGGCATGTTGCGCGGCACGATGGTTGGCTTTCCCGGAATGAAGTTCGGCAAAAATTGCGCGACGAGGCGAGCCGACAAATCATAACCACCGCCTTCGCCTGTGCCGATGATGATCTGGATGGTCTTGCCGCGATAAAAATCGCCGCCAGTCTGCGCCGGAGCCGCCGTGGCGCCAAGTAGACCGGCAACCGCGAGGCGCCAACATTTCAGCATAAGGCGCTCCCTGCAAGACGCTGACCTAGCACAAAGCGGATTTTCAAGCGACGTCGAACTCGTTTGCGTGAAGCAAACGCGTTCCACATCCAGACTGGCGCCACGGTCCGCTGTAAGGCTGGGCCATGGCGCCAGACGCAGCAAGCAGCCTTAGATGGCGCGGATTTCAACCTTGCGGAAACGCACGAGCCCACCGCGGAACTGCAAGCCGATAAAGCCGCGTGTGGCGGCGACATGCCCGTTGGCGGCGTTGTTCGCCTTGTCAACTGTGGTTTGTCCATCGAGCTTGAAAGTCAGCTCCGAACCCTTGCAGATAACTTCGAGGTTCGTCCATTTGTCGGCGGCCTTCAACACGGGCGAAGCCTTGGCGGTGTCAACGATGGCGCCGGTGCCGTAGGAGGGGTCGGGACGCGCATCATAAACGTTGAATTCGTATCCCTCTTTGGAACTGGGGTTGTTCTTGTCGGGAAAGCGCACAAAAATCCCACTGTTGGCGTCCTTGTTGATCCAGATTTCCGCCCGCAGTTCAAAATCGCCATAGGCGTCCTTCCAGACGAGGAAACCGATGCCCTTGTCGGCCTGCACAATGCCGTCCGCGAGGGTGACGTTGGGGTCGCCGACTTTCGTCCAACCATCGAGGCTCTTTCCGTCGAAGATTGTCGTGTAGGCTGCGCTCTGCGCCAGTGTTGGCGTCGCCGCCAGCAACGCCAGTCCCGACGCCGTGAATTTCCTGCGGTCGATCATTGTTTCCTCCCTGTGCGTCCATTGCGCACGACATGGTGGCGCCGCCGGGCGGCAAATGCAATCGCACGGATGGAGGTGTAACCCCCAAGTTCAGATGTCCCCTTTTACCGAAGTAGAGATGTCCCCTTTTTGCTTCAGGGCTGTGGGGTCACGTGGGCGGGGATATTTTGACG
>JAYTTW010000007.1:0-3224 GCA_043744855.1 Hyphomicrobiales bacterium | reverse complement strand
ATCCGCCATCGTCGTGCTCCACAAACAGAATCAGTGGACGACGACAGATTCAGTACTTCACCAGTTTGTCACGAGGTTCTTCACCCGATTGCCCTGGCCGGGTTGCGGGCATGTGTTGCGGGCATGGCGGTTTTGCAGCATTGTGCCGGCCGCATCCGCGAACCCTTCGCCGTTCTAACTGTCCCGCAGGAGCCTGCCGTTATGCCTTTCGTTTCTCCCTCGAGTCCTCCCTCCCTTTGGCGCGTGCGCGCTGTCGCCATGGGTATCGTGCTGTCGAGTTCACTCGTTGTTGCGACCTTCCTGCCGGCTTACGCGAAAGTGCTTGCCAAGGTGGATGGTCTGGAAATCACGGATGAGGATGTGACGGCGGCGATGGAAGACATTGCGCCGACGTTGCCGGAGCAATTGCAGGGAGAACAGCGCCAATCCTACGCGCTCGATTATCTCATCGACATGAAACTGGTCGCTAAAAAAGCGGCCGCGGATAACCTTGGCGTAGGCCCCGAAATCGTCCGCAAGTTAAACTATTACAAAGACAAGGTGCTGATGGAGAGCCTCCTGACGCAGATCGCGAAAACCGGCAAATCAGAGACGGCAATGCAGGCCGTCTATGATGAGGCGGCGAAAAACCAGAAGCCCGAGCCAGAGGTCAAGGCACGTCATATTCTTGTACCAACGGAAAACGAGGCGAAAAACGTGGCCAAGCGCCTGAAGGCGGGCGAGGACTTCGCCAAACTCGCAGGCGAAGTGTCAAAAGACCCGGGATCGCCGGGCGGCGAGCTTGGGTGGTTCACCAGGGACAAGATGGTGCCGGAGTTCTCCGAGGTCGCTTTCAAGATGACCAAAGGCCAAACTTCCGACCCGGTGAAGAGCCAGTTCGGCTGGCATGTCATTCAGGTCGAGGACACGCGCATGAAGGAGTTTCCTCCCTTTGAAGCCGTGAAGGATCAGATTGCCCGTTACGTCGTGCAGAAAGCGCAGACGGACCTCATCCTTAGCCTGCGTAAGGACGCTAAAATCGAAAAGACCGAGGTCCCGGCGGCCCCAACCGTCATTCCCGGTTTGCCGGCGAAGTAGCCGGAATGCCCCGGATTGCCGGCGAAGTAGCTGGAATGGCGGATTTTGGCTTCTGGCACCGTCTGGGCCGGCGCACCGGCGTCAGGGACGATGCCGGCGCACTCGATTTCGAGACGTTGCGTCGACGGAAATCACCGAATGATGCGCTGATCTGTCCTGCCGGGTATTGCCCGGCGGCGCCGGCGGACGCGCAAGCGCCGGTGTTCCCGACGACGGTGAACGAACTTGCCGGGCGATTGCGTCGCGTCGCACTGAGCGAGCCCTACACGCTGGAGATCGTCGAGAGTAAGGCTGTCGACGGACAGCTTCGCTTCGTGCAGCGTAGTCGCCTGTTGCAGTATCCGGACATCATTGATGCCAGGTGCATGCCGACCGATGGCGGCGCCACGCTGTCGATGTATTCGCGCAGTCTGGTGGGCCGCAGCGATCTCGGCGTCAACTTGCGGCGGCTCAAGCGCTGGGTTGCGGCAATTTCTAGCCCTTGAACAAGGCATGCTGTCGCCAAGCTGCTTGACCTCGCGCGGCTGCTTGGCAATTGTGCGCGCGCTTCTGACTCCATGGATTGTTCGATGGCCGCACCTGTCGCCGTTTCCCCGCTCGCGCCGAAATCCTACCCGAGGTTGCCGCGCATTGACGGAGTTCGTTTCGCTACCGCTGCGGCGGGCATCAAATATGAAGGACGCACCGATGTCATGCTGGCGTTGCTCGACAAAGGCTCGCAGATCGCAGGAGTCTTTACGAAGTCGAAATGCCCTTCGGCGCCGGTCGACTGGTGCCGGTCGAAATTGAAGGGCGGCAAGGCGCGGGCGATCGTCGTCAATTCCGGCAACGCCAATGCGTTCACCGGAAAGAATGGCCTGGACCAGGCAAAATTCACTGCGGCGCTCGCGGCAAAGGCGACCGGGGCGCCGATTGGCGAAATCTTTCTGGCTTCCACCGGCGTCATCGGCGAGCCGCTCGACGCGCGCAAATTTGAAGGCGTGTTTGCGTCACTGGTCTCGAGTGCGAGCCCGGATGGTCTGCTGGAAGCCGCCAAAGCCATCATGACCACGGACACATTTCCAAAGGTGGCGACGGCGACGGCCGTCATCGCGGGCGTCGAGGTGACGATCAACGGCATGGCGAAAGGCGCCGGTATGATCGCGCCGGACATGGCGACGATGCTCTCCTATGTCTTCACCGATGCGTCCATCGCAGCGCCGGCGTTGCAAGCCATGTTGTCCCGCGGGGTGAAAGGTTCGTTCAATTCGATCACCGTCGACAGCGACACTTCAACGTCTGACACGTTGATGCTTGTGGCGACTGGCGCCGCAGCCCGGCGCGGCGCGCCCACGATAAACTCGGCAGGCGATGCGCGGTTGAAAGGCTTTCGCGCCGGGCTCGATACAGTGCTTCTGAACCTCGCGCATCAGGTGGTGCGGGATGGCGAGGGATGTCGCAAGTTCGTGCAAATTCGCGTCGAGGGCGCAGCGAGCGCCAGGGCGGCGAAGCGTGTGGCGTTCTCCATCGCCAATTCGCCGCTGGTGAAAACGGCTATCGCGGGGGAGGACGCCAACTGGGGCCGCATTGTCGCCGCCGTCGGCAAAGCTGGCGAGAAAGCCGATCGGGATCGTCTTGCCATCTGGTTCGGAGATATTCGCGTGGCGCACCGGGGGTTGCGCGATCCCACGTACAACGAGACGCAGACCGCCACGTACATGCAGGGTGAAACGATTGAGATCCGCGTCGATATCGGGGCTGGCGGCAAGGGCGCCGCGACCGTATGGACCTGCGATCTCACCAAGGAATACGTCGCCATCAACGGCGATTATCGCAGTTAGAGCATGATCCCGAAAAGTGGACGCCGGTTTTCGGAAAAGATCATGCTCAATCAAAAACCTGGAGTGCGACGACGATTCGAAGAAGCGTCATCGCAGTTAGAGCGGCGGTAGCGGCATTCAATTTTTCCCCGATACGAGACAGCGTGCCTTGATCCGCCGGCGCGATAGCGTCAGTCTGCGTGGATTGACTTGCCCGTGGGTAGATTTGCAGATGAGTTTTTTCATGCGTGGTTTCCTGATTGCTGGGGTAGCGGCTGTTCTGCTGGGCGGCTGCCGCAGCGCGCCGACGACAGCGTTCGATCCGGCTGCGGCAGCCTTTATCCACAC
>JAYTTW010000006.1:0-3228 GCA_043744855.1 Hyphomicrobiales bacterium | reverse complement strand
GCGGCGTAGAGGAAATTCATGGCGCGCAGGCCGCCGGCGCCGGGCATGTTGGGATGCACGATGACGGGATTGCCCGGAATGTATTTCGAGAAGAACGGTGCGAACGCTTGCATGTACGTCGCATAGCCGCCGCCGGCGCCCGCCGACAATACAATGGTCACGGTCTTGCCACGGTAGAAATCGGTGACCGCGTCGGCTTTGGCGCCAAGCGGCGCTGTTACGGCAAGGGCTGCGAGACATCGCGCCAACATCCTCGCTGCGGATTTTGGTTGGCGCGTCAATTGGCGCCGCCGAGCGCGGCTTTTGCCGCATCGATACGATCCTGCGGCAGGGCGAAAGTCGCGGCCAGCAATTGCTCCAGATGCTCGCCGCTCACCTCCTCGATTTCGAGGCGTTGCTTTTCTGCGTCGGCGCGAAACGCCGGATCGTCGCAGCGGATTTCCTTGCCGGCGTAATAGGGCGTTTGCGCGGGAGCGGGGCCGGCGGCAAGAAGCGTTGTGGCCGCGAGGGCCAACGCACTCAATCCCGCGCGGGCCGCATCCATCACGCCGCGACGTCGAGCAGAATTCCGTCGCAATCAGCGAAGTGGAACTGGCCGAGCGGGCAGGATTTTTTGAACAGGGCCAGCAACGCCTCGCCCTCCGGCCCGGAAAAAGCGGCGGGCGCAAGGCGCGGATTGTTGGCGGTATACATGCTCAGGTCTTGCTTGAACGCATCGAGGTCCTCGACCTTGAAACCGATGTGGTCCATGCCCTGCGTGATGATGCCGGTATTGTCGTAGTCGGTGATATCCCACGGCATGATCTCGAGGGTGACGTGCCCATCGGTCAGGTAATAGTTGGGATCATCAGCCTGTTTGTTGGTCAGTGAAAGCTCAAAAACAAAGGCGTAGAACTCCGCCATCGCCTCCGGGTTCAGGGTCCGCAAGGCGACGTGGTTGATGTGACGCGGCGCCGCGTTGCCGTCGTTGTCGACGTAGACGGAGGTGCGGTTGGCCATGTTCTTCTGCGAGATGTCGAACATGTTGCCATCGGGATCGTGAGTGGAGATGCCGGCGAAGGGGCGGCTCGGCGGGCGCTTCAGCCATTTCACCGTCGGGTATTTCTGCTCGATGCGGGCGAAGGCCTGTGACGCATCCTCAACCTCAATGCCAAAATGATCGAGGCCGGCGGAGCGCCCGGCACGGCGCGGATTGATGTTGAAACCAACGTAACCATCGCCGACCGTGACAGCGCGGCCGGGACGCGTCTTGTCCGAAGTCTTCATGCCGAACACCGCTTTGTAGAATTCGGCGAGCTGGCCATAATTGTCACTGACGCAGGCGACGTGATTGATTTTGGCGAACATGGGCGAGCCTCCGGATTATTGGTGGCGATTTGGCCTTTGGATTTGGGCTATGTCAACGACAGGTCGCCAACTTGTAGGCAGCGCAAGGTCCGCCTAGGCTTTGCAACGCGACGAGCACGTCGGCGCTGTAACGGAGTTTTGATGTCAAAGGTTTTCGGCGACAACACCTTCAAGTTCGGCATGTTCGGCATCAACTGCTCCGGCGGCATGACGCCGTCGATTGCGCCGGAACGGTGGAAGGCGGACTGGAAAGAAATCGTCGCCGTGGCGCAGATGGCGGACGCAGCGGGAATCGAGTTTCTGTTGCCCATCGCCAAGTGGCACGGGCTTGGCGGCAAGGCCAACATGTGGGGCTGGTCGTTCGAGACATTCTCGCAGGCTTCAGCGCTCGGCGCTTTGACGCAAAATATTGGCGTGTTCGTCACCGCGCATGTCTCGCTGATTACGCCGGCGTTCGCCGCCAAGGCCATCGCGACACTCGATCATGTCAGCAGTGGGCGCGCCGGCCTCAACATCGTGTGCGGCTGGAACCCCGACGAATTTGGCCCACACGGCATCAGGCTGACGGGCGAGCGCCGCTATGATCGCGGCCTCGAGTGGTACAAAATCTATGATCGTTTGCTGGAGGGCGGCGCGCCGTTCGATCACAAGGGCGAGTTTTTTGACGTGTGGGGGGCGGACACTTCGCCACTGCCGGTACAACGCCGGCCCCCTGTCATGTCGGCGGCGCAATCCGGCGAAGGGCAGCGTTTTGCGGCTGAGGCCGCCGATATTCTGTTCACCGGGATGCACAGCCACGAGCAGGTCGCTGACACGTTGAAGAACGTCAAAGCAGGCGCGGCGTCGTTTGGTCGCCAACAGGATGTTTACGTCGAGACGCAGTTTTGCCTCGCGCCGACGCGCCGGCAGGCAGAGGAATATGCGCACTACTACGCCAACGAAATGGCCGATCCCGACGCCATCGACTACTTCAGGCGGCAGAAGGAAAAGACGATTTCCGCCAGCACCCGGGCCGGCGAGACGATGGCCGATCGCGCCGTCGCCGCCGCGATATCGGGCGCCTCCGTGCGCCGCTATCCCGGCATGTTTCCGGCGATGTATCCGGTTGTCGGCACTCCCGACGATGCGGTGGCCGAATTGACGAAGCTCGCCAGCATGGGCGTTGCGGGATCGACGCTGGTGTTTCTGAACTACCTCAAGGAGCTGCCCTATTTTGTGCAAGAGGTTCTGCCGCGCATGCAGCGGGCAGGGCTGCGCAACAAGAGGGCGTAACGACCCCTGGGAGATGGCGCGCAAGTTTCCAAGCTTGCTTGCGTCGGCCTCTCAGCCTCAGTAACGGTGCGCGTTCGATCCCACACTCCCGCGCGAAAGTCTTGTGATCCATGCACGCCAACGCGCACGTCACCATTGGCAGCGGACCCGGCGCGGTTCGCTTTGGCAACGACCTGCCGTTGGCCATTATCGCCGGCCCTTGCGCCATGGAGAGCCGTGAGCACGCGCTCAAAATGGCGGCGGCGCTAAAAGATATTTCGACGCGGCTCCGCGTCAGACTGGTGTTCAAGGCCTCCTTCGACAAGGCCAACCGCACCTCGGGGCAAGGCAAACGCGGGCTTGGCCTCGAACAGGCGCTGCCAGTTTTCGCCGAGATCAAAGCGAGCTTCGGCTTGCCTGTCCTGACCGACGTGCACGAGAACGCCCAATGTGCTGGTGTGGCCGACATTATCGACGTGCTGCAAATCCCGGCGTTTCTTTCCCGCCAGACAGACCTGCTGCTGGCGGCGGCGGCGACAGGGCGGCCGGTGAACGTCAAAAAAGGCCAGTTCCTCGCGCCGTGGGACATGAAGAACGTCGTCGCCAAGATCACTGGGGCCGGCAATTCCA
>JAYTTW010000005.1:0-3232 GCA_043744855.1 Hyphomicrobiales bacterium | reverse complement strand
TGTCACGTTGGGCAAGTGGCTGGAAGGCCGCGCCAGGTATTCAACCACCTCGGCCATTCGTTCCCTGATGGCGTTGCGGCCCGATATTGCCAACGTCGAGCATGACGGCGGCGAGGTGTCGCTGCCGCTGTCGGCGATCAGCAGCGGCGATATCGTGATTGTGCGTCCGGGCGAGCGTTTTCCCGTGGATGGACGCATCGTGTCGGGCGCTGGCGCCGTCGACGAAAGCCTCGTCACTGGTGAAAGTCTGCCGGTCGAGAAGCGCCCCGGAGATACGGTCATCGGCGGCGCCGTCAACGGCAACGCCTTGTTGCGGATTTCGACGACGGCAGTCGGCGACGCCTCGGCGCTGGCCCGCATTATCGCGCTTGTCGAACGCGCACAGGCGCGCAAGGCGCCCGTGCAACGCCTTGTCGATCAGGTCGCAGCGATCTTCGTCCCGGCGGTTCTGGCGATTGCGCTGCTGACGTTCCTTGTTTGGTGGCTGGCCCTCGGCAAACCCGCCGATGGCTTGCTCGCGGCGGTCTCGGTGCTGGTGATCGCGTGTCCATGCGCGCTGGGTCTTGCGACGCCCACGGCGATCATGGTGGGAACTGGCGCTGCGGCTCGCGCTGGCGTGCTGATCCGCGATGCCGAAGCGCTGGAACGCGCTCACTCCGTCGATGTCGTGGCGTTCGACAAGACCGGAACTCTGACGCAAGGCAAACCTGTCGTTGTCGGCATTGCCTGCGTTGAAGGCGTCACCCAGGCCGAGGCGCTGCGTCTCGTCGCCAGCGCCGAGCGCGGCAGCGAGCATCCGCTGGCGCGTGCGGTGATTGAAATGGCTGGCGCTGACGCCTTGGTCACGCCGCAGGATTTTGTTGCGGTTCCCGGCGCCGGCGTTCTGGCCAGCGTTGACGGTCGTCGGGTTGCCGTCGGCACGCGTCGGCTGATGGCGGAGCAGGGGATCGCTACCGCGCCGCGGGAGGCCTTCGCGACGATCCAGGAGCACGACGGCGCTACCCTCATGTGGATTGGCGACACTGCAAAAGCCACGCTGATCGCCGTCATTGCGTTTCGCGATACGTTGAAACCCACCACCCGCGCGGCGGTCGAACGTCTTGGCCGGCTTGGCGCAACCACGCTTATGCTGACCGGCGACACCGAGGCAGCCGCTTCGCCGATTGCGGCGCAGGCTGGCGTCAAGCGTTTTTACGCCGCCATGCGGCCGCAGGACAAGGCGCGCAAAATCGAGCGATTACGCGCCGAAGGTCGCCGCGTCGCCATGGTCGGCGACGGCGTTAACGATGCCCCGGCGCTGGCCGCTGCCGACGTTGGCATTGCCATGGGCGCTGGCGCGGACGTCGCCATGAACACCGCAGGCATTACGTTGATGCGCAGCGATCCGCTCGGCGTCGTTGACGCCATCGCCATTAGTCGCGCCACGACCCGCGCCATCCGCCGTGGGCTTTTCTGGGCGTTTATCTTCAACGCGGTCGGCATCCCGCTTGCAGCCGCCGGCCAGTTAACGCCGGTTTATGCTGGCGCGGCGATGGCCTTTTCTTCGGTCGCCGTTGTGCTGAACGCTCTCGCCTTACGTTGGTGGAAACCGTTAACGAACTGATCCGCAGATCGCTTTCTGGGGAAGGACTTTCTTCACGCTCGCTTGTCAGACTGCGGACTTGGGTAGAGTTCGGAGTTGGTATGGCGTTGCTTACGAGCCCAAGTGGCGGCTGGACGACGGGCGGCTGGAAAGGTCGGGATGCAAATTCGTTTGCCGCGCTTGATCCCCAACTCGAGCGATTGCTGGGTTCTGGCGGCGATGCCGACATCTGGCCCGACTTCGAAAGCGGGCGCACCCGTTACGGCACAACCGCTGGTCCGGCGCCCCATGAAATCTGGTTTTCCTCGACCTGCGCGCAAGCCATAGGTCAGCGCGCCTTTGACGACACGCGTGCGACGCTGGCTCGCCTGTTGCGTGCCCCGGGCGCAGAGCCGTTGTCCATCGCCGCCTGGTGCGATGATATCCGCACTCGCCTGGCGCACGCCTTTGGCGCCGAAGACGCCTGTTTGGTGCTGACGCCGGGTGCGGCGGAAGCCCGCGAGTTCGCCCGCGCCATCGCACAATGCCTGCTCGGCGCCAATCTCGTTGAGATCGCCTCCCCACCGACCGAATGCACGCGCTTCAAACTGCTGTCGGCATATGCCGACGTGCGCATCGTTGCCTTGCGCTCGCCCGATGGCGAGCCGCGCGACACGCACCAGATGGACTGCGACGCCCTCGATATTTGCGACGACGCCCTGCGGGCGGGGCTGCCGGTATTGCTGCACGCGCTGAATACCTCGAAGAGCGGATTGGCGGGCGTCAGTCGCGGCGCGGCCAAGGCGTTGTTGCGCCTCGCGCCATCGCGCGCGCTGGTTCTCGTCGACGCCAGCGAGGGTCGCATCTATCCCAACGAAGTCAGGCGCTATTTGTCCGACGGCATGCTGGTGATGCTGGGCGGGTCGCAGTTTTTTGGCGGCCCGGCTTTCTCGGGCGCGTTGCTGGTGCCGCGCGCCCTGGTGGAGGCGCTTCCACCGACCCGCCCGGAAGGCGTCGCGTTACCGCAATGTGCGCGTCTGGACGTCGGCGCGCCACTGCGCAACGTGCTGACAACCGCCACGGCCGCCAGCGTCAACATTGGACTGGGTTTGCGCTGGACTGCGGCTTTGGTTGAGCTGGATAATTATCTCTCTATCCCCAGCGAAACCCGCCGCGACGTGCTGGAAATTTTTTCGCGCAAGGTTCGCGCCCGGGCGGGCCGCTCGGGCTGCGTGCAACTGGCGCCTATGGCGCAGGATCCCGGCGAGGATCCGCTGCGTGAAAGCATCGTTGCGCTCATGCCGGCGACGCCGCCGGGGCCGCGTCGTCCGCTCGAACAAGCCGCCTCGATTCGCGCCGCGTTGATGCGGCCGGGAGGTGACGGGCCAGAAAAGCGCGCGGTATGTCACGTCGGCCGCCCGGTGCCAGTCGGCGAGAACGCGGCGCTGCCGCTTTCCGCGTCGGCGCCCATGGTTTGCGCCGTGGCGCGCCGGATGCAACTGGGCGCGTCATTTGAGCAAGCGATGATGCCGGTCTTGCGAGACGTTGAAACAGTGTTTCGCAAATGGGAGGCGATTGCGGGTTGATTGGCGCCGCAATCAAACCGCAGCCGGGCGTTGCAACATCGCGGTGATTTCTTCTGCGGGCGCCGGTTTTCCAAACAGGTAGCCC
>JAYTTW010000004.1:0-12757 GCA_043744855.1 Hyphomicrobiales bacterium | reverse complement strand
TCCGCCATCGTCGTGCTCCACAAACAGAATCAGTGGACGACGACAGATTCAGTACTTCACCAGTTTGTCACGAGGTTCTTCACCCGATTGCCCTGACGCCGACGCAGCAGTCCATTGACCTCTTCGGCCATTCGGGGCAACCTACCGAGTTGCATCTGATTTCTGACGCCGACCATTTCCTGATGGGCGAGGGGAACCCGCGCGTCGTCAATATACTCAGGGACTGGCTGGCGAAATATTTCCCGGCTTGATGGAGGAGAGCGCATGAAAAATCTTCAAGGCATGAAAATACTGATCGCGTACGCGGGGCTTTCGCTGGTCGCCTGCGGCCCCGCTTGGGCGCAACAGCCGCCGACTTTCGAGCGTATACCGTTGCAAACCGTGGAATGGCCGCCCGGCTATAATTCCACCACCATGACGGCGAAATTTCAGCCGAAGGCCGAAGTACCCCGTCACACACACCCCGGCATCGAGAGCGCCTATCTCGCCGCCGGCGAGATCGTGGTGAAGCAGGACGGCAAGCCGGATCAAACCGTCAAGCCCGGCGGTTCATGGCTGATTCCGGCCGAGGCGGTGCACGCAGGCGTCGCCGGCGCCGAGGGAGCCACTGTCATCATCACCTACGTCGTCGACAACACAAAGCCGCTGTCGGCGCCGGCGAAATGAAAAACGCCCGGGTGTGAGCCCGGGCGCTTTCTTATTGATCGATGACGACAAAGCTAACTCAGAACAGGCCCTGCGTCAGCCCGTCCTTGTCGAGATGTATGCGCAGCGCGGCGGGGTCTTTAGGCAACCCCGGCATGGTCATGACGTCACCGCACACCGCCACAACAAAACCAGCGCCTGCCGACAGGCGCACTTCCCGAACCGGCACGACATGGCCCGACGGCGCGCCGCGCAGGGTGGGGTCGGTCGAGAACGAGTACTGCGTCTTGGCGATGCAGACAGGCAAATCGCCATAGCCGCTGGCCTGCCACGTCTTCAGATCGGCGGCGGCTTTTAACGCAAACGACACGTCGGACGCGCCGTAAATCTCGCGAGCGATGGTGCGGATTTTGTCGTCGAGCGGCATAGCGTCTGCATAGAGTGGCTTATAGCTGGCCTTGCCGCCTTCCACAGCGCGCACGACGGCGCGCGCCACGCCCTCCGCACCTTTTGAGCCGTCGGCGAAGTGGGTGGCGACGTGCGCCTCGACGCCAAGTCGATTGCATTCCTCAACGATCAACGCCAACTCGGCTGGCGTGTCGGCAGCGAAGCGGTTGACGCCGGCGACGACGGGGACGCCGAATTTGGCGAGGTTGCCGAGGTGTCGCTCGATGTTCGCGAAGCCCTTCTTCAAGGCTTCAAGATTTTCCTTGCCGAGGTCCGCCTTTTCGACGCCGCCGTGCATTTTGAGCGCGCGCACGGTCGCCACGATAACGGCAGCATCTGGCTTCAGGTCAGCCTTGCGGCATTTGATGTCGAAGAATTTTTCCGCGCCAAGATCAGCGCCGAAGCCGGCTTCGGTGACAACGTAATCAGCGAGCTTCAACCCGGCGCGCGTCGCCATGACGGAGTTGCAACCGTGGGCGATGTTGGCGAATGGTCCACCGTGTACGATGGCGGGCGAACCCTCGAGGGTTTGCACGAGGTTGGGCTGCAAAGCGCTTTTCAAAAGCACGGTCATTGCGCCGCTGGCCCCGATGTCAGCGGCGGTTACCGGTGACTTGTCTGTCTTGTAGGCGACAACCATGCGGCCGAGCCGCGCTTCAAGATCAGCCAGATCGTTGGCGAGGCAGAACACCGCCATCACTTCCGAGGCGACCGTAATATCAAAGCCGTCTTCGCGCGGATATCCATTCGCGGCGCCGCCGAGCGAGGATACAATCTGGCGAAGCGAGCGGTCGTTCATGTCGAGCGCGCGGCGCCACACAACACGTCGCGTATCGATGCCGAGTTTGTTGCCCCAATAAATGTGGTTGTCGATCATCGCCGAAAGCAGGTTGTGCGCGGCCCCGATGGCGTGAAAGTCGCCGGTGAAATGCAGATTGATTTCTTCCATCGGCACGACCTGCGCGTAGCCGCCGCCGGCCGCGCCGCCCTTGACGCCAAAGCACGGCCCCAGCGAAGGCTCGCGCAAACAGATCATCGTTTTCTTGCCGATGCGATTGAGACCGTCGCCGAGGCCTACCGTCATCGTCGTCTTGCCTTCGCCGGCGGGCGTCGGCGAAATCGCCGTCACCAACACCAGTTTTGCGTCGGGCTTGTTTTCCAAAGTTTTCAGAAAGGCCTGATCGAGCTTGGCGATATATTTGCCTTGTGGATGCAGGGCGCTGGCGGGAATCGCCAGTTTGTGCGCCACATCGCCGATCAGCTGCAATTCGGTTGACCTGGCGATCTCGATGTCCGACAGCATTATTCTTTTCTCCCCAATATTTTTTTTTGCGGGGCGACCATACTCAAGTCAATGAGCGGAGGAAAGGGGCTACGCCTTGCCCTGAATGCGCGATGCGATTACCAGTTACACTTCCGGTCCATCACACTTCTGGTCCATCGTACTTCCGACCGATCCTGCTTCCGATCGATCATACTTCCGACATGGTCAGTTTTTAGCTAAGAGTTCAAAGTAAGCGTCGGGCGCGCGCCCGTTGATTTCCGGGGCACAGTGCGGCGTTTTTTTTCCATCACTTCGACATTGCTGGCATTTATGTTGCTGGCCTGCGTCGCCTCGCTGGGCGCGGCGCACGCTGTCGAGGCTGTGCGCGTTTCGGCGGACGCCCAGGCGATTGACCTGACCGGCGTCGTCGAACGAAATTTTTCGCAAGGGGATCGACTCCAGGTCTCCACGGCGCCCGGCGTCGATGGCATCATTCGCCGCATCGAGGTGAGCGCGCGAGAGGCCGGCTCACAACCTTCCTGGATCGTGTTTGCCCTGTCCAACGACACCGAGGAGCAGATCGAGCGGCTTATCGTCGCGCCGCACTTCAGGTTGGTCGGCTCCGGAGTCATCGCTCCCGACCTTGGCTCGTCCCGTATTTCCGCCATCACCGCCAGTCAGGGATTTTCGCCAGAGCGCGAAGACAGCCCCGATTCAGACGTTTTCCGCCTGACGCTCGACCCTGGCGCAACGGTGACTTATGTGGCCGAGTTACGCACGCCGAATCTGCCGCAACTCTATTTGTGGGAGCCCGACGCGTTCAAGGACAAGCTGACGAGTTTGACGCTCTACAAAGGCATCATCATTGGCGTCGCGGGATTGCTGGCGCTGTTTCTGACCATCGTTTTCGTCGTCAAGGGCGCGGTGATATTTCCGGCCGCCGCAGCGCTTGCGTGGGCCGTGCTGGTTTACGTGTGCATTGATTTCGGCTTTTGGCAAAAGTTGCTTGGCGGCGAAGGCGGATCAGATCCGGTGTGGCGCGCCAGCGCGGAAACGTTTCTGGCGGCCACGCTGTCTGTGTTTCTGTTCGCCTATCTCAACCTGGCGAGCTGGCACGTGCGGGCTTCGCACGTCGTCGCCGGCTGGCTGGTTTTGCTCGGCGGGCTGGTTGGAATCGCCGTATATGATCCCTCCGTCGCCGCCGGAGTGGCGCGCGTGTCGCTGGCCACGGTTGCGGCCGTCGGGTTTATTCTCGTCATTTACCTTGCCGTGCTGGGCGTCGACCGTGCGGTGATGCTGGTGCCGACGTGGTTTTTGCTGCTCGCTTGGGTGTGCGCCGCCGCTTTGTGCGTCACCGGCTATCTGACCAACGACCTTGTGTCGCCAGCGTTGATTGGCGGTCTGGTGCTGATCGTCATGCTGATTGGCTTTACGGTCATGCAAAACGCCTTCGCCGCCGGCGGTCTCGCGCAGGGCTCGATCACCAACGTCGAACGCAAGGCCTTGGCGTTGACTGGCTCGGGCGACATCGTTTTCGATTGGGATGTTCTCGCGGATCGGGTTTACGCGAGCCCGGAAGCTGAACATGCGCTGGGACTGCGCCGTGGCGCCCTCGAAGGACCGGCGGCCTCCTGGCTGGAGTTACTGCATCCCTATGATCGGGACCGCTATCAGACGGGTCTCGATACGGTGCTGGAACAACGCCGCGGGCGCCTCAATCTCGATTTGCGATTGCGCTGCGGCGACGGCCACTATCTTTCGTTTCTGCTCAAGGCGCGCCCCGTTGTCAGCGCCGACGGCGACGTGGTGCGCGTGGTTGGCACGCTGGTCGACGTTACCGAAGCGCGCAACGCTGAGGAGCGGATGCTGCACGACGCCGTGCGCGACAATCTGACCGGCCTCGCCCACCGCGAATTGTTTTTTGACCGTCTCGATGCGGCCCTGCGCGCTGCCGCCGCCAACCCGAAACTTCGCCCGGCGGTGATCGTCATTGATCTCGACCGGTTCCGCCAGATCAACGAAATGGCCGGCGTCGCGGCTGGCGATTCGATTCTGCTGACGGCGGCGCGCCGTCTCTCACGACTTCTGCGTGCGACCGATTCGGCGGCGCGCATCGCCGGCGATCAATTTGGCCTCATCGTCATGTCGGAGGCCGAAGCGTCGCACATCGTCGGCTTTGCCGATGGTGTCAAGCGCACGCTGGCGACGCCCGTCACCTTCAACGCGCACGAAATTGCGTTGACAGCCTCGATCGGCGTCGCGCTTTTTGATCCGCAAGCCCATGGCAGCGCCCAGGACCTGCTGAAGGACGCAGAAGTCGCACTCAGCCACGCCAAGCGCCTCGGCGGCAATCGCATCGACGTGTTTCGTCCGAGCATGCGCACCCAGCGCACCGATCGTCTGACGCTCGAAACGGAACTTCGGCGCGCCATCGAGCGCAACCAGGTCAAACTGACGTTTCAACCCATCGTCCGCCTTGAGGATCGCACGGTGGCGGGGTTCGATGCGCAGTTGCGCTGGGATCATCCCCGGCTCGGCCAACTGAACCCCAGTGATTTCATCCCTCTCGCCGAAGACGCCGGACTGATAATCGAACTTGGCAATTTCACGCTCGACCGGGCGGCTCGCGAACTGTCGGCTTGGCAACGCGCACTCGACGTTGATCCGCCGGTCTTCGTCAGCGTCAAGGTTTCGTCGCGCCAGCTTCTCCGCCACGATCTGCTCAAGGATTTGAAGACAGTGCTGACGCGGTCCGGCGTGCTTCCAAGTTCGCTGAAACTCGAGTTGAGCGAAGGACTGGCGATGGAAAATCCGGAGTTCGCCGCGCAGATGTTATTGCGCATTCGTGAACTGGGAGCCGGCGTTTGCCTCGGCAGTTTCGGCGCCGGTTATTCTTCGCTTACCTACTTGCAGCGCTTCCCGTGCGACGCCGTGAAAATCGACCGCTCGTTCGTCCACCCGACCGGAGCCGGTCCACGTCCAGCCATCCTGCGCTCGATTGTGTCGCTGGCGCACGATCTGGCCATGGATGTTGTGGCCGAGGGCGCAGAGACGGAAAGCGACGTGATCGAGCTTTATCAACTCGGTTGCGAATTCGCCCAGGGGCCGGCATTCGGCCAGCCGATGACGGCCGCGGAGGCGCGCAAACTGATGGGCGCGGCGGCAGAGGCTGCCGCCTGAGCCGCTTCAGGCGTGGCCGGCCTCGGCGACGAGCCGGGCTGGGTCGACGCCAATCTTGGCGAGGGCGCGCGCATATTTGCCATCGAAATCGCCGTCAAAAACGATCTCCGCGTCGGCCGGAAACGACAGCCAGCCGTTTTGCTGCATTTCCTTTTCCAGTTGTCCCGCCGCCCAGCCCGCGTACCCCAGCGCCAGCAACGCGCGTGCGGGACCCGAGCCGTTGGCGATGTCGCGCAGAATATCGATTGTCGCCGTCATCGACACCTCTGCATCGATGGCGAGGGTTGAATTGTCACCCTCGTAATCCGGCGAATGCAGCACAAATCCACGCTGGGTTTCGACCGGGCCACCGCGCAATACCGGCACAGCGCCGCAGCCGGTCGGCAGGCGGATCGCCTCCCCATCGAAGGTGATTTCGAGTTGCTCCAGCAAGTCCTGAAATGTCACCCGCCGCGATTTGCGGTTGACGACAATGCCCATCGCGCCCTCGCTGGAATGCGCGCAAATGTAGATGACGGACCGGGCGAAACGAGCGTCGACCATGCCCGGCATCGCCAGCAGCATTTGGCCATCGAGATAGCCCTTGCGTTGTCCGCGCTTGCGCAGCGATCTGATTTTCATAAGAGCCAATCTAGGAGCCTCACAGCAATTTTCAAGCGGAGATGCGCCCGCCCGGCGAAAGCCCGTCGGAAACAGGGAGACAACCCACCTGACGGGCGCCGCCGCCGGCCATCGCCACACGCCTGGATCACGCGAACGTGGATAGCCGTGTAAGCGTTGCCGGGCTAAGGTAACGCATGCCCAATCGTTGGCCGTTTTTACGAATTTCTGCATCGCTTCAGGCGAACCCCGCACTCCTGCTTGGGTACGTTGCGGTATCGTTGGCAGCCCCGCTTGCGGTATCGTTTGCGGCCCCGCTTGAGGCCCCTGTTGTGGCCGTGGCCGAGCCCGGCGCGTCCGAGCCGTCGGCGTCGCAGAAGTCGGTCGTCCGGTTGCTGACCTCGGGCGGCCTCGTGGCTGGCCACTACATGGGCGGCGTCGAAATTCGCTTGGCGCCCGGCGCCATCACCTATTGGCGCAATCCGGGCGACGCCGGCGTGCCGCCGGTGTTTTCGTTCAGCGGCTCGACAAACCTCGCCACTGTGCAGGTGAAGTTTCCGGCGCCACTCCGAATTGACGAGGCCGGGCTTGAGGCCATCGGTTACCGTGACAAGGTTGTTTTTCCGCTCGACATCGCGCCGCGCGATCCGCGCAAAGCGGTCAATCTCGCGCTCAATCTGCAATATGCCGTGTGCGAAAAAATCTGCGTTCCGGCGCAGGCGACAGCGCATTTGATGTTTTCTCCGGGCGCTGCAAGGACGCTAACGGCGCCGCTCGTCGCTGCGGCGCTAAATACAGTGCCGCAACCCGCCGGGCGCGACGGCGCGCCGAAACTCGTTGTCGAGCGCCTCACCCGCGACAAGCCGACGTGGCGCGTTCGCATCGAGCCAGAGCCTGTTGGCGATACGGACGTTTTCGCTGAAGCGCCGGAGGGCTGGTATTTCGATACGCGGCGGGCGCCCGACGGTTTTGAGTTGCAGTTGGCCCAAAAACCCGCCGAAGCGAACGCCGCAATCGACACTGTGCTTACGTTCGTCGCCGGGGCGCGTGCGTTTGAGCAAACTGTCCGCCTCGACGTGGCCTCTGCGACGCCCTAAAAGGGCGCCGGCCATCTTCATTCTTCGCACGGCCCGCAGGAGTTCACCATGATTAAAGTAGGCGACCATTTGCCCGAGTCGACATTCACAGCCATGACAGCGGATGGCCCAAAGCCGCGCACAACCGCCGAAATCTTCAAGGGCAAGAAGGTTGTTCTTTTTGGCGTTCCCGGCGCCTTCACGCCAACCTGCCACCGCAACCACTTGCCGAGCTATCGCGACAAGGCGGACGAAATCAAGGCGAAGGGCGTCGACCAGATCGCCGTTATCTCGGTCAACGACGTGTTCGTCATGGGCGCTTGGGCCGACGCGTCTGGCGCCAAGGACAAGATCGAATTTCTGGCTGACGGCAGCGCTGCGTTCACCAAGGCGACCGGCCTCGACCTCGACCTGTCGGCGCGTGGCATGGGGGTGCGTTGCAAGCGTTTCTCGATGCTTGTGCACGATGGCGTCGTCAAAAGCCTCGACATCGAAGAGAACCCCGGCATTGAACAGACCGGCGCCGATGCGATGATGAAGCATCTGTGAGGCGTCGCTGCTGATCCATTTAGCCGGCCCTAGTATCCGCCATCGGAAGAAAGTGAGTCACGCAGTGACGCGCTTTCTGGAGATGATAAGTGGATACTTCAACAAAAAACGTAGTACCCAGAATCTTTGATTCCGGGTATTAGGGCCGGCTTTTTTATGCGCGATCCCAACCCGCAGAGTTGCGTCACAAGAGACGAGTTGCGTCGCAGGAGACCCCGGTCGTGGCAAGTTACGATTTCAATGCGCCGCGGCTTTATGTGGACGCGCGTCTTTCGGCGGGCGCGCGCATCGAATTAACCCGCGATCAGGCGAACTACCTTGTCAACGTCCTGCGCCTTGCGAGCGGCAGCGAAATTCTCGCCTTCAATGGCGTCGACGGCGAATGGTTGGCGCGCCTCGAGGCGCGATCAAAACGGAATTTCGGCCTTGCGTTGCTGCAACAACGCCGCACGCCTGAAGCTGGCCCGGATTTGCACTACCTGTTTGCGCCGCTGAAACATGCGCGTCTCGATTACATGGTGCAAAAAGCCGTTGAAATGGGCGCGAGCCGTTTAACGCCGACATTGACCGCCCGCACGCAGGCGCATCGCGTCAATCTCGAGCGCATGCGCGCCAACGCCATCGAAGCGGCGCAGCAATGCGGCATTCTCGGCATCCCCGAGATTGATAAGCCGGCCGAAATTCTCCAGCGCCTCGATAGCTGGGATCCCCAGCGGTTACTGGTCTTCTGTAATGAAGACGCGCAGGTCGGCGACGCCCGTCAGGCGTTGCTGTCGCGCCGCGTGCTCGAGGCCCAACCAGTGGCTATCCTGATCGGGCCGGAAGGCGGCTTCGAGCCGCGCGAGCGGCAAAGGATATTGGCCCTGCCGGCTTGCGTCAGCATCTCGTTGGGACCGCGCATTTTGCGGGCTGACACCGCCGCAGTCGCCGCCTTGACGCTGGTGCAAAGTGTCTTCGGCGACTGGCGGTGAGCCAAAATCGTCGCCGTCGTTTTATCTGTGGAGCGCGCCCCAACATCACGATCCCGCCACGATTTTGCGGTTCCCTGTTGACCGGAACATCAACCCCAAACGCGCAGGAAAAATCGCTTTGCATGGTTCACGTCACACTGTCGCGCGGACCGGACTGACTGCACTGGCCATAGTGGCGGGAGCAGTGACGGCGAGCGCTGTGACGGCGAGCGCCGCAGAGAGCGCGGCGACAAAGCCGTCGCGAGCCGATCAGGCCTGTGCGGCTTATGGCGCCGGGTTTGTTTCCGCTGGCGCACCGGGGCATTGCGTGCTGATTGGCGATCGCCTGCGGGTGGATCGCAATGCACGGCGAAACATGTCGCCTTTCGAGACTTCAAGTGATTTTTCGCCGCTCCCCCATGAAAATGCGATGCCCGCCCACTTGCGCCTGAATGGTGGCTTCGGCGTTCCCGAAAAGCTTCGCTAGAGATTTTGCCGCCGACGTCGATTCCGTTCGGCGGCGAACCGCGCGCCGAGGATGTATTCCCGGAAGTTGCATTTTCGGAGGCGCAGATATTATTTCTGCAACAGTCGCCCATATCTGTTTGCTGTGGTCTGTCGAAGAATTCGGCTTGCGAGTTGCATGTGGACATGTACCTTAGTCCAGACACTTCTTAGGACTGACGCGCTACGTTGAAAGAAATACCGAATGTATGAATTGATAAAAAAGCAAATTGCTGCTGAGTATTTTCAGCAACGTTTTTCAAACGATGGGCAACGCTTTGTTGCGTGGTATCTACGCAACATTCTCTTTCGCGATATGAACGAAACACGCGACGATATTACTGATGGCGCTGACGACAAACAGATCGATGCCATCGTCATCGACGACGATAAGTCGTTGGTGCGAATTGTGCAGGGCAAGTTCATTCAAAGCGGAGTTGTCGACGCCGAGCCATTACGCGAAGTTCTGTCCTCATGGATACAGATAAAGGACCTCGCACGGCTCCAAAACGTCGCCAATTCAAAACTTCAGCGCAAGCTTTCGGAGCTAGCGGCGGCGCTGGAGGAGGACTACGAGGTCTCCTTCGAATTGATCACAACAGGTGCTCTTACTGAAGCAGCAAAACATGACCTAGAGGCCTTCCAGCAGGAACTCGCGAAGCTTAACGAAAATGAGGACTTTGGCGCGACCATCCATGTCATCGACGATGATGAGCTCCGACGCAGGTATGATTACGCTATCGAGGCTGACAATCCCAGCATAAATTACGTCCTGCATCTCGATGGCAGCAAATATATGTATCATGAAATTGCCGGAACGCCGGTGCTCATCGCCGCCCTACCACTAAAAGAGTGTATTAAGCTGCCTGGAATCAAGGACGGAACGCTGTTCCAAAAGAACGTCCGCCAAAGCCTTGGGTCAAGCAACGCCGTCAACAAAGGAATTCGCAACACCATCCTGGGAGACAAGCGAACCGATTTCTTTTTCTTTCACAACGGGGTCACTGCGTTGTGTAACAAGATGCAATTAGATGGCAATAATCTGACGTTGCGCGGGCTTAGCGTCGTGAATGGATGTCAATCTCTCAACACCATTCTTTCGTGCAGCGAAACAGTTAAGAAACTTGACGATGCATTTATAATGTTTCGCTTTTACGAAATTCCGCAAAGGGACCGTGCAGACAAAATCTCAATTTACACAAACTCACAAAGTGCGGTGAAGGCGAGAGACCTTCGCAGCAATGATAAGCGCGTACTAGCGATCAAGAAGGCGTATGAACTCAAGTATCCTTCGGGATATTTCAGCGCCAAGCGAGGCGAGAATGCACCGGCAGAAAAGAACAAGGTTCAGGTCGTGGATCTCTCCGGGTTCGCTAAAAATCTTATTGCTTGGCACTCGCAACGACCTAACCTCTCGTATGGCGAAACCAAGATATTCGACAAGTATTTTGAAACACTGTTCAAAAACAAAGACTATTTGCCCGAAAACGTCCTCGCTCTTAACGCTTGGATGAGTGAAGTGATGGCCACTTGGGTCAGCGCAAATCCGTTAAACCTGAACGAAACTCTTCTGGCCATGAAGGCCTATGCTCCGTATCACCATTTGTATGCGATCGAGATGTGCTTCTCGATTTCAAACAACCAATCTGAGAGAGTGGCCAGTCCAAGCAAATCGTATGAGGCTGCGGTTAATGCAAGAATGGTTCAAGAAATTGTAAAAGTTGCGGGTATCAGTTTGAATATGGCTCTCGAAGCTGCGGCGAATGAGCCGCAAGCCGCAAATAGAGTATTCAGCCCTCAAAATTGGATCAAGACGAAAGGGTGTTTGGCGGGCATCAACGGCGCAATTCGAAACTATTACAGCATGCTTCCCATGATGCCTGGCGGCGCAGAGATCAAAAAGAAATTAACGGAAGCTACACAGCTCCGAATTGAAGATTTTGAGTATCGGTGGTCTGCGGATTGAGCACGAGAGCCTTCAGTGCGCGGTGCCAGGCGTCCCCGAATGTGGGCGGCCATTTTGAGGTCCCGGCAAAAGGCGTTCGCTAGCTGCATGTGTCGTGGAGTCTGATCCAAGTCGTTGCGGACCTGGTACCGGCTTTGCTACGGGCCTTGCCTCTCCCTGCTTCGATGCGTAAGCCTCGCCGGCAAGGATATGCGCCTTGAATTCCAGCGATGATGACCACGCCCTTTTGCGAGGCATAACCGGCATTGTCGGTGAGGCCAGCCGGATCGCCCTCGACTTTTTTCGCATCGGCGAGCCGACCCGCGCCAGCGTGCAAAGCAAAGCCGGCGGTTCGCCGGTTACCGAGGCTGACCACGCCGTCGATGCGTTTCTGAATTCGCGGCTGCTGTCTTTGCTGCCGCAAGCCGGCTGGCTGTCGGAGGAAACCGCCGACACAGATGCGCGGCTGTCTCGCGATCTTGTCTTCATCGTCGATCCGATTGACGGAACCCGGGCCTTCATGCGCGGCGATCCACGCTGGGGCGTTTCCGTTGCGCTGGTGCAGGAGGGCCGGCCGGTGCTCGGCGTCCTCGCCATGCCAGCGCGGGCCGAATTGTTCTGCGCTCGAGCCGGCGGCGGCGCATTTTGCAACGACGCGCCCATCCACGCCTCCCGCCGTTCCGAAATTATGGGTGCGCGCGTCGCAGGTCCGCGTTCCACACTGGACGCAATGCAGGCGCAAGGCCTGCAATTTGAGGTGGAGCCGCGCATCCCATCTCTCGCGTATCGGCTCGTGCGCGTCGCCGAGGGGAGCCTCGATGTGGCGATAGCCTCGACCAACGCCTGCGATTGGGATATAGCGGCGGCGGATTTGATCATTCATGAGGCGGGCGGTCGCCTTGTTGACGCCGGTGGACAGCCGCCGCGCTACAATAGGGCGTCGTCGCGGCACGCAATTTTGGGGGCGTGGCCCGAACCATTGCACCCGGCAATGCAGATCGTGCTGGCCCGCGCCAGCGCTGCCACTCCGTAGGCCGCGCCCCGCGCTGGCATTGAAAGGAATTGCGAAACCATGTCTGTCAAGGAACACGCGCGTCCCTCCAAACAGTTGCTGCACATTGTGTTTGGTGGCGAACTCGCCTCACTCAGCAATGTCGAATTCAAGGATACCTCAGCCATCGATGTAGTCGGCGTGTTCCCGAATTACGCTTCCGCCTATGCCGCGTGGAAAGCCAAGGCCCAGATGACCGTCGACAACGCGCAGATGCGATATTTCATCGTGCATCTGCATCGTTTCCTCGACCCTTCCTGAACGCCTGCCCGCCGGAGGCGCAATAATGCTGAAGGCGCTGCGTCGGTCGCGTTGGGTTCAAAGCGCCATTGGGCGTGTCGCGGTCGCCTATCTCGCGCTGGTGCGCTCCACCACCCGGTGCATCGAAGAACCAGCCGGGTTTCCGCCTCAACTCGCGGCGAAACTGCCCGGCATCATCGCCATGTGGCACGGACAGCACCTGATGGTGCATTTCGCCTGGACGCATACCCATCCGCTGGCGGCATTGGTATCGCGTAGCGGCGACGGCGACCTCAGCGCCAGCAT
>JAYTTW010000003.1:0-3245 GCA_043744855.1 Hyphomicrobiales bacterium | reverse complement strand
CGAATTTCTGGATCGCGACGTCGAGGCCAAAGGCAAGGATTCCGGGCCCGTGCAGGGCGCTGACGAGGCGGCGGCCTGAGTTCTTCTACCTTCCATCTGACCAAGGCGCGTGCCCAGATCACGCGCCTTTTCGGTTTTCGTCACGCGCCTGCACGCGCAACGAGCGGCAGCCGCGCCGCAAACACCCTTTCGAGGTCGTTCAGCGAAGCACCCTCGCGCAAGCGAATCTCTATAATCTCGCCGATTTGCATTGAGGTCGCGATGCGCGTGAGCGCGATCCGATCGACGCCCGCGATCAACTTCTCTTCAACCCACATCATCGGCGCAATAGTGCGCAAGCGGGCATCGAGCCATTCACTTGTGGCCATTTCCCCGTTGAGCGCGGAGGCAAACCAGTCGGTCGTGGAGGCCTGTTCGTAGGGCGTCTGGCGATAATCGTCGTAGATGTCGAACTCTGGAATCCAGGCGGCGCTCTGCGACCAGGCTTGCCGGACCTGCGCCAAGTGGACCCAGTCAGTGAAATTGCTCTCGACAACCGAAACGGCGCATCCCATGGCGCCGTAGACTTCGGGATGATCGATCATCCATGCGCCGCCAGTCAACGTCTGTCGGTGCGGCGCGGGAACGCCATCGTTGCGAAGCGTGGCCTGCATGACGAAGCCCCCACGCGGATAGATTGCGCCGGTCGGAAAAAGTTCAATCGCCACGGTTTGATAGTCGGCGCTCGCATCGAAGAGGCGTTCCCAGGCGCGATCTCCGCGCAGGCTCGTGAGGTCGAAGAAGCGATCGTTCTTCAACACGCTGAAACTCGTTTGGGACATGTGTTTCTGAGTCAGGACGCGCGCACGCACTGGCCTTCCTTGCGTGAATAAACTGAGGAGCGTTTCGAAAATACGCCGGAACGCATTGCGCGATTGTGCGTCGTCTCCCGGGAGTATTGCTAAATGCGACATACAAGACGGCGCATTGAGTTGCAGGATCGCGCGTTGCGCCGGTGAATTGGGTGCATCGCCAGCCACGTAAGGCATCCACCTCGGAGCGTGCGCCGCGACTCGCAGGATGGGTAAATCGGGCATCGGCGCGTCGCCAGCTGCGATTTCGAGGGAGGGCGCAAGTTCGACTTCTCCTTCTGATCCCATGGTTACCGTGATGGTGACGATCACAATGAATTGCCGGCGGCTATGCGGGCTCGGCCCCGGAATCTCAAACTCCGGCGCGTCGAGGACGATTAGACCATCGGCGTCGGCTGCAACTGCGGTAAAGGTGTGTTGCGCGACCGCGGTCATGGAAGTCATCTGGCCGTTGTAGAAAGGGAACGCGACGATCGATGCTTCGGTGACGCGCGCCTCGCCGGTTGAGGCTGTGTCCAACTTTATTCGCAGTCCGCGAAATCCTACGCCGGAACTGACGAGGAACCATCTCAACCCGCTTGTAGCGTTGCGCTCCAACGGCCAGGCGGCGGGATAGAAGCGGTGGTAGGGGCAATCGTCGTCTTCGCGGGCAAAGGCGATCTGCACGCCGTTGGGGGCCTCAACGGGTTTTGTTTTTTTCGCAGCGGTCGCGAATTCGAGAATCTGCATCTTCTCCGATGGATGTTTGATACAATCCTGCAACGTCATTGTGGGCGTCTCGACCGCGAGGCCTGCGGCTGCGCACCATGCGCCCAGAATGTTCTCGGCGAAGGGACTCTCCATTGCTGCCGCTGCCGCGACGCCTTGCTCATAGCCACGTAGCAGCGCCGTCTCATCCCGATGGCGGGTTTCGCTCTTAAGCGCTTTGATGAGATCGCGGTACTGGAACGCCTTGGCCCAGGCGCGGGCGCGCTTCTTCGGTTCGAGAAACCGTAGTCCGCCCGTATGGCTGTCGCGATCGCTGACGGCGGCGTCGATCTGTTTGCCGCGATCATATATGAGAAATTCGAAGGAGTCGCTGTCGAGCACTGAAGTGACGATAACCACGGTCCTGATAGACTTGCTGATGGCGACAGCGATTTCCTTCAGCTCGCCGGTATCGAACGCATCGTTGCCGGAATCGTGAAGCGAAACGAAATCCGACCGCGCGATGAGGCAGGTTCGGCGTGTGACGGACCTAGGGTTTTTGGTCAGTGTATAGCCGATTTTCCGGTAGGCTGCGGCGACCGGCCCGGCAACATCCGTGCCGCCGTCCGGGTTCAGGATATGGAGACCTGCGGCTGTCGTGCCCATGGTGCTGTCCTCCGCCTCTTGCAAGACTAATGCGGAATGCTGAGATTCTGCAAATCTAACTTCAGGTGTGGGAGCCATCAATGCGCGGATTTCTGACAATTTTTTCTTTCCTGTTGCTGGGGTCCGTGGCTTGGGCGCAAACCCAATCAACCCAAGTCGAGCGCCTTCATGCCGCCGCCTCACGTGGCGATCCCAAAACACTTAACGAGACGCTGAGAGCTGGCGTTGAAATCGACGCGCGCGATGCGCGCGGCCAGACGGCGCTGCTGCTGGCGGTCGAGGCCGGTCACACCGCGATTGCCCGCGCGTTGATGGAGCGCGGCGCCAGCGTCAACGTTCAGGCCGCCAATCAGGACACGCCCTGGCTGCTGGCCGGCGCCTCGGGGCGCACGGAAATTCTTGAGCTGATGCTGGAACGGGGTCCGGACCTTTCCATTCGCAATCGCTTTGGCGGCAACGCGCTGATTCCCGCCTGTGAGCGCGGCCATGTGGCGACAGTGCGCTTGCTAGCGTCGAGGACAAAGATCGACGTCAATCACGTTAACAATCCGGGCTGGACGTGCCTGCTGGAGATCGTCATCCTCGGCGATGGCGGAGCGCCGCACAGGGAAGTCACGCAGCTCGTGCTGGCAGCGGGCGCCAATCCCAATCTGGCCGACAAGTATGGCGTCAGTCCCTTGGCGCATGCGCTGCGGCGCGGACAGATCGAGGTTGGACGCATGATCGCGGCGGCCGGCGGGCGTTAATTGCGAGATTTTGGATCGCGATAGCACGGATCGCGATCCTTTGCAGGACGGGGCAGCGCGCCTATATCTGAAAAAATCTGATTCCCTCGAGGCAAGCATGTTGCGAATTCTCACCAGTGTTGCGCTGTCGCTTCTCGTTTCGGGCGCTACAGCGCAGACCCAGCGCATCGTCCCGCCAATGCGTGCCGAAACGCAGTTCTCGTTTGCTCCCGTCGTCAAAAAGGCGGTTCCCTCCGTCGTCAACGTCTACGCTTCGCGCGTCGAGCAGGTGGCCCGCAATCCGTTGTTTGACGAT
>JAYTTW010000002.1:0-3255 GCA_043744855.1 Hyphomicrobiales bacterium | reverse complement strand
GCAAGGATTCAATCCGCCTGCGCCGCAAGACCGCAGGATGGGACGACGACTATCTCGCCAGCCTCATCGCAGCGTGATCGCCTTCACCCGATTCCCCTAGCGTCGGCGTGACCGAATCAACCGCCGGATGCAACAGCAGCAACGGCCTTGGTGCGATGTTGGCGACGACGTCGTTGGCCTGAAAATCGAACATGCTCTGCGCCGTTTCCGCCGTCATCATCTGGTGCGAGGTTGTGTTGACGTTGGCGCGCAGGTGCGGCGGAATCGGCACGATGTTGTAGCGCGGCACCATCAGCGGCTTGCCGGTCTCAGTGCGGTGTTGCTTGCCCGCCGCCAGCATTCCCGTGAAAGCCTCCCACGCCTCCGGCGTCGGGTGCTGGCCACGAAATTTCTTCTCGCCGTGCCCCCAACCGCCAGCGGAAATCGCTGCGGCAACGCGTTTGTCGACGCCGGCGGTGTAGACAGTCACGGCGCCGCCAAAACTTGATCCCATACAGGCGATGCGATCGGGATCGATGGCTGGATGGCCTTGCAGGAAGGTCAGGGCGTTCTGCGTGTCGCGCACCTGTTCGAGGCAGATGAGGTTGGCGCGTTCGCCTTCGCTTTCGCCACAGCCGCGCATGTCGAAGCGAAGCATCGCGTAGCCCCAGGCCTCGAGCATTTTCGCTGGCTCCACGCAGCTTTGCGACAGACAATTGGAGCCGAAACCGTGCAGCACCATGAAGGCCGGAAATTTTTTGCCTGGCACGCCGCTTTCCGGAATATGCAGGACGCCGTTGAGTTTCAGGCCGTCCGATTGGAAGGACACTTTCGTTTCCGGCATCGGCGCTGCGCCTCCCTTTCCTGGTACGTCAGTCAAGCCTGACCGACGCGGCGACGGATATCCCGTCGCACCAAAACTTACCTGGTTATTTTACAATCAGGCGAGCCGGATCGAGCGCGGTTTTGTAGAGGCCGAATTCCTTGCCGATGCCGATATAAACGTCAAGATCGTCCGGCTTGACGGCGGTGCTCCACGCAGTTGGCGCATCGCTGGCGAAGCCAAGATATTTTTTCTCGATGGCTTTGGTTTCCTCGACATGGCTGACGCCATAGGCGTTGGCTTCGTCGAGCCCCTCGCGAAAGGATTTGACCGCCTGCGGATTCTTTGCAGCGAAATCCTTGGTCGACATGTAGCCTACCATCAGCACGTCAGGCGCAACGTCGGCGGCGTATTCGGCGAAGATCGTCCCGGCGCCGCTTTTGATGGCGACGCTGCGGAAAGGTTCGGTGATGGTGGCGGCGTCGATGACGCCCGCCTTCAACAAATCTGGCATCTGCGGAAAAATCGCTTCGACGCGGGTGACCTGCTTCTCGTCGACGCCGTTCATCTTCAGCCATTTGCGCAGAAACACATCCATCGTCGAATTGAAGCCGGCGACGCCAATTTTCTTGCCCTGCAGATCGGCGGGCTTGTCTATCTTGAGGCCGCTGCGCACGATGAGGCCAATCTTTGAACCCGATTTGAGGTGGCGCGCCGCGCCGGAAACCAGTTGCAGATCGAGGCCGCCGTCGTTGGCCTGCAACAGCACCGGCATGGTGCAAGCGCCGATCTGCAGGTCTCCCGACAGAAGGCCAGCGGGAATATTTGTCATGATGGGAATACGACGCGGGTCCACGTCGAGACCACGTTTTTCAAAATAGCCCATGTCCTTGGCCACCAGCAACGGCACGAAGTCGGACGCGGTGACGTAGCCAACGGTGAGTTTCGTCGGGCCTGATTGCGCGCAGGCCGGCCAGCTCGCCAACGCGGCGCCAACAGACATCAGGGCAGAACGGCGGGTAATATACATTCGTGCGCCTCCCGATATTTCTGCGCCAGCGTCGTTGCGCGGACGGCTTTTCAGAATAGCGCATTTTTCCACTGGCTTGACAATGCCGCCCAGGAATTATGGGCGCCCAGGAACTATGGGCGCGCCGGAATTTTGGCCGCGCCGGAATTTTGGCGCCGCCCGAAAACCGCGCTAGCATGGCGTCATCACAATGGGGAACCAACATGCAGGTCGAAAGCGTCGCTTACGAAGTCGAGGGCGAGAAATTTCAGGGCGAGTTTATTCACGACGAAACCGCGAAAACGCGCCAGCCATTATTGCTGATGTGCCCCAATTGGGCTGGGATCACCGACAAGGCGATCAACGTCGGCAAGGATCTCGCCGCGAATGGATACGTAGTGTTCGTTGCCGACATGCATGGCCTTGAGCGGCGCCCGACCGGCAAAGAAAATCCGATGGAGTTTCTGCAACCTTTGATCAAGGCGCCAGCGACGACGCGGCGCCGCGTCAATGGCGCCTTCGACACGATGACCCGGCTGGCGAACGAGCGCGATGTCGGCAACGCCAAACTGCGCGCCGCCATAGGCTACTGCTTTGGCGGCTCCAATGTTCTCGATCTCGCGCGCTCGGGCGCCGATGTCGCCGCCGTCGTCAGCATGCACGGAAATCTCGGCACCAGCATGCCGGCGCAATCGGCTGCAGTGAAAGCCCGCGTGCTTGTTGTCCATGGCGCCGATGATCCAATTTCGCCGAAAAGCGATCGCGATGCGCTGGAGGCGGAAATGCGCGCGGCTGGCGCGCACTGGACGCTGTTGGCGTTTGGCGGCGTGCATCATGGCTTTACCGATACGGCGGCGAACCGCCCGCCTTCGGCGCAGTTTTCAGCGCACGCGTCGCGTTACGGTTACATGCTGGCGCACGCCTACATTGCCGACAGTTTCACGGGTCGCGTTTAGCTTGCGCGACTGCTGACGATTTCGAGGGCGGCCCGAAAGACCGCCTCGGCATCCATGTGCGTCGTGTCGAGCTGCACCGCGTCGGCGGCGACGGCCAGCGGCGCGGCGGAGCGGCCGGCATCGCGTGCGTCGCGCTTGCGAATGTCGGCGAGAATGTCTTCGTAGGCGACGGGCTCGCCGCGCGTCGCCAGTTCCAGGGCGCGGCGATTGGCGCGCGTTGCAGTCGACGCCGTGACGAAAATCTTGCAGTCGGCGTCTGGGCAAATAACGGTGCCGATGTCGCGGCCATCGAGCACGGCGCCGCCGGGGCGCACGGCGAAGGCGCGTTGCGCATCCAGCAAGGCGGTGCGAACCGCCGGGATTGCCGCAACCACGGAGGCCGCCTCGCCCATTTCGCGACCGCGCAGCCGCGCCTCGTCGAAATCGGTCAAGCCGAGACCGCGTGCGGCGGCAACCGCGCGCGCTTCGTCATCCAGTCGTTCGCCGGC
>JAYTTW010000001.1:0-3258 GCA_043744855.1 Hyphomicrobiales bacterium | reverse complement strand
TTTCGTTGGCCCGCCGCGACAGGCTGAGAGGGCGCCGCGCCGTATCCGATACCGCAGCCGGTGTTGCGCTGGCGACAGCGGGCGCCGGACCACTGATGCCAAACGGGTTCTTTAATTCGACGCCCTGATGCGCATAGACCATGATTTCATGCCACGTCCTGGCCGGCAGCGTGCCGCCGGTCATGTTGTTCATCGACGCGTAGTCGTCGTTGCCAAACCAGACGGTGCCGACGAAGTTGCCGGTGAACCCATTGAACCACGCATCGTGAAACGCGTTGGTTGTGCCAGTTTTTCCGGCGGCGACGACGCCGTCGAGTTGCGCGGCGCGCGCCGTGCCGCCGGCCACAACTTCCTTGAGCATGTTGTTCATCAGCGCAATCTTGTCGGCTGGAATTATCTGGTCGTAGGGCGCGCCGTCGCGGTTGCGGCGATAGATAACGTCGCCGTGGGAGTTTCGAATCTCTGTCGCGGCGAACGGCGTGGCGCGTTTGCCGCCATTGGCGAACATGGCGTTGGCGCCAGCCATATCAATCATCTTGACGACATCGGCGCCCAGCGGCAGCGACGGGGTGTCGTCCAGCGGCGTGTTGACGACGCCCATCAGGCGGGCCGTCTCGACGATCTTGGAGCGCCCCAGTTGAGCAATGCGGCCGAGATGGTAGGGCGCGCCTTTCGGCCAATAGGCTTCGCCGATTTTCACCGACAACCACACCGCCACTGTGTTGAGCGAACGCTGCAACGCGTTGACCATCGGCAGACTGCCAGCGCTGGCCCCGCCATAGTTGTGCGGACACCAGTCGCCAATGCAGATCGAGGCGCCGCTGACTGTGGTGTTCGGCTGGAAACGGTTGGTCATCAGCGCCGTCAGATAAACGAACGGTTTGAACGACGAACCGGGTTGGCGCGCCGCGTCCGTCGCGCGGTTGAACTGACTGCGGCCATAGTCGCGGCCACCGACCATGGCGCGCACCGCGCCGTTGGGCTCCAGAATGATGGCGGCGCCCTGCCGCGCGTTGTACTGCTTGCCGTACTGGCGCAAGGCATTCTCGATCGCCACTTCGGACTGACGTTGCAGATTGACGTCAAGCGCAGTGCGCACGGTGAGCACCCGATCCTCGCCAAGCTTGTCGGCGAGCGCCAGACGTTTCACCTCATCGTAGGCCCAGTCCAGATACCAGTCGGGCGACGTTTCGCGTTTGCGATCCACCGCCGTCGCCGGATTGCGTCGTGCCGCGTAAACTTGGCCCTCGCTCAAAAAGCCGGCTTCGACCATGTTTGACAACACGTCGTTGGCGCGGGCGCGCGCCGCCGGCAAATTGATATGCGGCGCGTATTTGGTCGGCGCTTTGAATAGGCCCGCCAGCATCGCCGCTTCCGCGAGGTTGATGTCGCGGATCGACTTGCCGAAATAAAATTCCGCCGCCGCCTGCACGCCGAACGCGCCGCCGCCCATGTAGGCGCGATCAAAATACAGTTTCAGGATTTCGCTCTTGGGCAATCGCGACTCCAGCCACAATGCCAAAAAGGCCTCGCGGATTTTCCGGTCAAGCGTGCGCTCGTTGGTGAGGAACAGGTTTTTGGCGAGCTGCTGGGTGATCGTCGAACCGCCCTGCACAACGCCGGAAGAACGCGCGTTGACGGAAAGCGCGCGCAACGTGCCAATGGGATCAATGCCGTAATGCTCGAAAAAGCGGCGGTCTTCTGTCGCCAGCGCCGCCTGCACGAGATAGTCCGGCAATTGTTCAAGCGGCACGGAATCGTCGTGCTTGATGCCGCGCCGTCCGACCTCGTTTCCATAGCTGTCGAGGAATGTGACGGCGAGATCCTGTTTCTTCAACCAGTTCTCATCGGCTGTATCGCGGAAAGAAGGGATCGCCAGCCCGAGCAGGACAAAAGCTGCGGCGAGGCCAAGCGTCAGCCCCTCACAGGCGATCTCAACCGCCGCCCACGTCAAACCCCGTGTGGTAAAGCGATCCATGAACGCGCTGAAGGCATCGTACCGGCGCCAAAAACCCTGATGCGATTCAAACAGCGCCGAGTTCACCCAGGCGTCCACAGCCAGCATGGCGCGCGCCAAGCGTCGCCCCAACCGCGAATTTTCAAACTCGTCGAACACGCGCAGTCTTTCCCGGACTTTAAAGCACCCCGCCGACTTATATCACAAAGCATTGTGAAAGGGACTGCCGGGCCTCGCTTCTAGATGGGCCCGGAATTGAATTTTTTCGATGCCGCCAAGGAAAATCAGGGAAAAATTTCGCTTTGCCTTGCCCGGCGTTCCGAATTGGAGCAAGCCTTTGACCATGGCGACACCTCCCAAAACCGCCCCGCCACGCCGCAAGGCGGCTGCGGTCGGGGCCGAACCGTTCTGGCGCAACGGTTTGGAGAACCTCAGCAAAGCCGAATGGGAGAGCCTGTGCGACGGTTGCGGGCGCTGCTGCCTCGTCAAACTTGAAGATGAAGACACCGGGAAAATCCATTTCACCGATATCGCCTGCAAGCTTTTTGACGGTCAAAGCTGCCGTTGCCGCGACTACAAAAACCGCCAGGAATTCGTCAGCGACTGCATCAAGCTGACGCCTGAGAAACTGCGCAGCATTCCCTGGCTGCCGCCGACTTGCGCTTACCGGCTCGTCGACGAAGGCAAAAGCCTCGAATGGTGGCACCCGCTGATTTCGGGATCGCCCGAGACCGTGCACCAGGCCGGTATTTCGGTACGCGGCAGGGTGGGAGCGATGGAAGGCAAAATCCGCCTGCGCGATTACGTCGACCGCATTGTCAAATGGCCGGGCCGCCGGCCACGCATGGGGAACCCGGCGTAAAACTAGAGCCTGATCCCGGGCTGCGGCGGCTGGACCGGGCGGGGCGCTGCTTCTAGATTCGCGGCGCGAGGCGATTGCATGCATCGACCGGTTTTCTACGAATTCTTCTGCGGCGGCGGCATGGCGCGAGCCGGCCTTGGCGCGGCCTGGCGCTGCGCCTTCGCCAATGATTTCGACGCCAAAAAAGCCGCCGTCTACGCCGACAACTGGGGCGAGCGCGAAATTCACCTCGCCGATATTCACCGCCTCACACCGGAACAGTTGCCGGGACAAGCCGACCTCGCATGGGCCTCGTTTCCCTGTCAGGATTTATCGCTGGCCGGCAACGGCGCGGGCTTGTCGGGGCAACGCTCCAGCGCGTTTTTCGGGTTTCGCAATCTTGTCGCGGCGCTGCGGGCGCAGGGCCGCGCGCCCAAACTTCTCGTCCTCGAAAACGTTG